>DATEZE010000091.1:0-25958 GCA_035255845.1 Burkholderiaceae bacterium
CTGTGCCTTGCAGTCTGCGCCTTCGGCGGAGTCTATTTCGTCGGCGGCGTTGTGCAGGGGCTTGGCCGCCTGCTCGACCTCGACGAGTTGCGCCCGGGCTTCGAAAGCAAGGGGCGGTTTGCCGCGTACCTGCGCGATGTCCCACTTTATCGCGTCATGACTGACGATCTGGCAGCACGCGGCATAGCCGGATTGTTAGCGGGTGCCGTCGAGGCTCCGGTACTTGAAGCGTAGGCGCGCTCATATGCCAGCATCAAAGTCCACCCTCGACCTGACGCTGAGTGGATCATGGGACGAGGCTTTCTGAGCGCTCTCGGGGAGCGAGCGCGCGCCGTCGGACCGCTCTCGACGATGCTGCGCAGCCTTCGCCTCTCGCTGCGCTTTCTCGTTCCATTGCTGATTGCAATGGTCGGCTTCGCCTACGTTTCGGTTCCGCTCGTTGATTCCCTGACGACCCGGTGGTTCGCGCGCGATCTCGACATCCGTTCCACGTCCGTTGCGCGCTCCCTCGATGAGCAGATCGGAGGCCTGCTGGCTTCCGGTGCATACGGCCGCATCGAGGCGCTGTTCGAGCGGGAAGCCGCCGACGAGCGGCTGTTCGGGCTCGGGCTGTGCGACGCCGAGGGTCGGGTAATGATCCGCACCCGCAATTTTCCGCGCGAGATCGGCTGCGAAACAAGCCGCAAGGCCGTCGATGGCCCTGGATTGCTTCTCAATCTTCCCGCCGGCCCCGTGCATGTTGCGGCGGTGCAGGTCCAGCAGGAGGGCAAGCCACCGGCGATCCTGCAGATCGTGAACGATATGAGTTTCGCGAGACGCAGGAGCGAAGACACGCGCCAATACCTGCTGATCCTTTTCACGGTTCTTTCGGTCGTCGTCGCGCTGATCACGATTGCGGTCGCTCATCTCAGTTGGCGCGGCTGGGTTGCGGGTGTGCAGGCCATGCTGCGCGGCGAAGGTGTCATCCGGCCATTTGCCCATCCGCGGCCGGAACTCCAGCCACTGGTGCGGGATCTGCGCGCGCTGTTGCGTGACATGGAAGGCGAGCGCAGGACCCAGGATGACGCGGCCGTGCGGTGGAATCCGGGCGCCCTGAAACGTCTGCTGCAGGAACAGTTCTCTGGCGACAAGGTCGTTCTGGTTTCGAACCGGGAGCCTTACATCCATGTCCATACCCCGAGAGGAGTGCAGGTGCAGCGACCCGCAAGCGGGCTGGTCACGGCGGTCGAGCCGGTATTGCGCGCGTGTTCCGGGACCTGGATTGCGCACGGCGGCGGCTCGGCCGATCGCGAAACCGCGGACTCCGCGGGCCGCCTGCTCGTGCCACCGTCGGACCCGTCGTACACACTGCGGCGGATCTGGCTCAGCAAGGAGCAGGAAAAGGGCTACTACTACGGATTTGCCAACGAGGGCCTCTGGCCACTCTGTCACATTGCTCACGTGCGCCCGGTGTTCCGGACGTCGGACTGGCAGCATTACGAGGCCGTGAACCGCCTTTTCGCCAGGGCCGTGGTCGATGAGGTGCAATCGGAGGATCCGGTGGTCCTGGTGCAGGACTACCACTTCGCTATGCTGCCGCGAATGGTGCGCGAGATGCTGCCGCGAGCCACGATCATCACGTTCTGGCATATCCCCTGGCCGAACCCGGAGTCCTTCGGCATCTGCCCCTGGCGTGGCGAGATCATCGACGGCCTGCTCGGCAGCACGATTCTGGGTTTTCACACACGGTTCCACTGCAACAACTTCCTGCAGACCGTCGACCGCTTCATCGAGGCCCGCATCGAGCAGGAGAACTCCACGGTGTCCTTTGGCGGACATCTGACCCAGGTGGAGAGCTACCCGATCTCGATCGCCTGGCCCAATGGCGTCAAGACGCCGGAAGCCACACGCGAAACGCGCGAACGCGTACGCAACACGCTCGGCATTGCCCCCACGCATCTGCTCGCGCTTGGGCTCGACCGCCTCGACTACACCAAGGGCATCATCGAGCGGATGCGCGCGGTCGAACGCCTGCTCGAACTGAAGCCAAACTGGGCCGGGCGGTTCACATTCATGCAGTTCGCAGCCCCGTCGCGATCGTCGCTCGACGAGTACCAGCACTTCGAGGCGGAGGTGCGCGCGACCGCGGCGCAGATCAACGCCAGGTTCTCCGAGGGCTCATGGCAACCGATTGTGCTTCGCATCGAACACATCGATAACGAATCGGTACGTGAGCTCTACAAGTCGTGCGACGTCTGCCTCGTGACGAGCCTGCATGACGGCATGAATCTGGTCGCTAAGGAGTTCGTTGCGGCGCGCGATGATGAGCGCGGTTGCCTGCTGCTCAGCCAGTTTGCGGGCGCCGCACATGAACTGCACGAAGCCCTGATTGTCAATCCTTATCACATCGAGCAGGTTGCCGAAGCGCTGCACCGGGCGCTCAGCATGCCTGAGGAAGAACAACGGGAGCGCATGCGCAGCCTGCGCCAGCTGGTAATGGAATTCAACGTCTACCGCTGGGCTGGCCGCATGATGATGGACGCGGCACGTCTGCGTCGCAGAGAGAGGATTGCCGAGCGGATCGGCGACTACAGCGAAGCCAACTGAGCAAACGTGAAGCACCTTTGGTCGCGCGACGGAGAACTGGCTCTTTCCAGCCTGGCAGGCTCGAACGCTCTCTTTGCGTTCGATTTTGATGGAACGCTCGCGCCGATCGTCCTTCAACCCGACCGGGCGCGCGTCGCGACGGGTGTCTTTTCACGACTCGCAAAGCTTGCGCGCCTGGCGCCCGTAGCGGTGATTTCGGGGCGTAGCCTCTCCGACCTTCGTTCGCGGATACCGGACGATGTGCGGCTATCGGTAGGCAATCACGGCTCGGAACGCATTGAAACCGACTCCGATCTGAACCCGATGCGAGAGACTTGCCGGCAATGGCTGGAGCAACTGCGACCGCGGGTCGACGCCTTTGACGACGAAGGAATTTTCGTCGAGGACAAGGGCATCACGCTGTCGGTGCACTTCAGAATGGCGCGTGATCGCGAGCGCGCTGAGCGCGCCATTGCAGATTGGATCCTCGATCTGGTCCCAATCCCGCGCGTCATTGGCGGAAAACTTGTATTCAACCTGCTGCCCGCGCAGGCGCGAACGAAGTTCGAAGCCGTGACGGACCTCGCGGCGGATGAATCGGCGGAAGCTGTGCTGTTCGTCGGCGACGATCTGACCGATGAAACTGTCTTCGAGCAGGCGCCCTCGCACTGGATCACCGTGCGCGTCGAAAGGGACCGGAACAGCCGGGCGCGTTTTTTCATCGGGGATCAGTCGGATGTGTCGAATCTGCTGGATCGACTGATCGCAATGCGAACCGGGGATCCGGCGGAACTTCGCGGCAGGCGTACCCATCGCGGTGCGACGCGGAGCTAGATCTGTGTTCGTGACGTTTGGCGGGCTTTGCTGCAGTCTGCGTCCGCAGGCCTACGTTCGGAGCATCAAGAGCGAGCATAAGAGCTGCGCGCGGTCGGCGTGCGGCCCGACCAGAATTTCTATTTCCCCCGGCTCAAACACCGGCCGCAGATCCACACCCAAGAAACGCAGCTCCTCCACCGGCAACTGCAACCGCGCCGTTCCGGTTTCGCCGGGCTGCAGGGCGATCTTGGTTACGCCTTTCAGCTCGAGCGTCGGGAGCGCAACACTCGCGACTCGATCGCGCACGAACAGGAACACGGTTTCCTCGGCCGCGCGAGCGCCCTCATTCGTCACCTCTACGGTAACTTCGATCAAATCTCTGCCGGTCGCGGTTTCCGGGCTCACGATCAGGTTCGTGTAGACGAAACGGCCGTAGGTGAGGCCGAAGCCAAAAGGAAACAGGGCCGAGCTTGGAGAGTCGAGATACTTGCTCGTATAGCGATACTGCTGGTTTTCAGGCCGGCCGCTGGACCGCTGACCGTAGAACAGCGGAACCTGGCCGAGCGCGCGCGGCCAGCTGATCGGTGTCCGTCCCGACGGTGACATGCGGCCCGTCAGGACGTCGGCAATGGCATTGCCCGCTTCCGTGCCGGGGAACCAGGCGACGAGCAGCGCGTCGGCCCGCTCCGCGAGCCAGGGAACGATCAACGGCCGGCCGCAGAACAGCACGGCCACAACTGGTATTGCATTTCGGCGGGCGCGCTCGAGCACGGCTTCGGCGAGCGCGCGTTGCTCCCCGGGCAACTCGGGGAAAGCGCGCGACGCAGCCTCGCCGCTCATCTCTGCTGCTTCGCCGAGGCAGAGCACGACGACATCCGCGCTGCTCGCCAGGAGGTCGATGGCTGCGGCGATGTTTGAGCGATCGGCGCCGGAGATCGTTACGCCTTCGGCATGCACGACTGTCGTGTTCGGCAGCGCTTCACGCAGACCGGCGAGCACGGTGACACTCGGCTCTTCATAGCCCGCAGCCGCCCAGGGACCGTTCATTTCGCGCCACGCGTCGGCCAACGGCCCGATCACTACGACACGGCCAGCGCCTTCTCGAAGGGGCAACGTGTCACCGAAATTCTTCACCAACACGAGCGACTTCGCGGCGACGCTACGCGCGAGAAGCCGGCGGGCCGCGACGGTTGCGGCCGCCTCCGCGCTCGACCCGCGCCGATAAGGATCATCGAAGAGTCCGAGACGCTCCTTCAGACGCAGCACCCGGAGCACGCACTCGTCGATCTCGTCCATCGTCACGAGGCCGCGCTCGTGCGCCACGGGCAAGCCCTTGCGATAGGCCTCCGCCATCATGTCGATGTCCACGCCCGCCTTCAGCGCGAGTACGGCGGCCTCGACGATGTCGGCCGCCACGCCGTGATCTATGAGTTCGCGAATGGCGTTGTAGTCGCTCACGAGCACGCCGTCGAAACCCAGTTCTCCGCGCAGGTAGTCGCGAAGCAGCCCCTTGTGCGCCGTCATCGGGATGCCCGCGAGATCGGTAAACGCCGGCATGATCGCCGCTGTGCCGGCGTGAACGGCCGCCGCGAATGCCGGCAGATGCACTTCGCGCAGCGTGCGCTCGGAAATGTCGACCGACGCGTACTCGCGCCCGCCAGTCACGGGGCCGTAGGCGCAAAAGTGCTTGGCCGTCGCGGCCACCGACTCGGCAGAAGCCAGATCGGCGCCCTGGAAGCCGCGGACCTTCGCGCGCGCAATCTGCACGGCGAGCCACGGATCTTCGCCCGGACCTTCCACCGTTCGGCCCCAGCGAAGATCGCGCGAGACATCCAGCATCGGCGCGAACGTCATTGCGAGGCCGTCTGCCGCGGTCTCCCGAGCGGACTCGCGTGCCGTGAGCTCCCAGATGTGCGGATCGAACGTCGAGGCTTCAGCAAGCGGCACGGGAAAGAGCGTCCGGTGACCGTGAATCACGTCGAACCCGATCAGCAGCGGAATTCCAAGCCGCGATTCCTCGACGGCAATTCGCTGCATGTCGTGAACATGCTTTGCGCCGACGAGGTTGAGCAGGTTGCCCAGCGTGCCGTTGCGGATGGAGTCGGTGGAATCACCCGCGATGACGGGCCCGGTCACGGCGTAGCCCGCAGCGGTCATCGTCAGTTGGCCCAGCTTTTCCGCCAGGGTCATGGAACTAATCAGCTTGTCAATTGTGCCCATGGAGGCAATCATGATTCATCCGCGGAAAAATCGCAGGCGCCTGCACGGAAGAGTCAGAGGTCCACTTGCCGAAATCGAAAGTGTCCCAGGCGGCCGGGTCCGCCGCAAAACGTAGCCGTTCGCGAAGTGTGGGGTCGGCCGCGAGAGTCTTGCACGCCGGCTCGCCTTCAACCCCTGATCCAGCGGAGCTCGCGGCGTTGTCGGACGACGCGCTGCTCGAGATCGTGCAGCGCCAGACGTTCCGCTATTTCTGGGAAGGGGCCCATCCCGTCAGCGGTCTGGCCCTCGACCATCGAACCTCAGGAAAGGAGGCCGACGACAAGGTCTCAATCGGCGGCGCGGGCTTCGGAGTCATGGCGCTGATCGTTGCCACGGAGCGCGGCTGGGTCGCCCGCGATGCGGCTCTCGAACGCCTCGGCCGCATGCTAAAGCTGCTTCTGTGTGCGCGGTGCTATCACGGTGCGTATCCCCACTTCATGAATGGGCGCACGGGTGAGTCCATTCCCTTCTGGCGCAAGGATGACGCGGCGGATCTCGTGGAGACGTCGTTCCTGATGATGGGATTGCTCTGCGCACGCGAGTACTTCGATCGAGATACGCCGGAAGAAGAGGCGGCGCGGTCGCACATCTCGATCCTGTGGGACGAAGTGGAGTGGAACTGGTTCGCGCAAGGCGAGCAGGAGATGCTGTACTGGCATTGGAGCCCGTACAACGGCTGGGCCATGGATCATGCGATTCGCGGCTGGAACGAGTGCCTGATCACATACATCCTTGCGGCTTCGTCGCCGCGTTATTCCGTCGAACCGGGCGTCTATCACCGCGGGTTCGCGAGTGGGCCCGGATTTTGCAATGGCAAGCGCTGGTATGACATCGAGCTACCGCTCGGCATGCCCTATGGGGGGCCACTGTTCTTTACCCACTACTCGTTCTGCGGCCTCGATCCCCGTGGGCTCACGGACCGATACGCAGACTACTGGGAACAGAACGTGCGTCACGTTCGCATCAACCGCGCGCATTGCGTGGCGAATCCAGGGAACTTCGCGGGCTACGGCGAATCCTGCTGGGGCCTGACGGCCAGCTACGATCCTTGGGGATACTCCGCGCATGCTCCCGACACAGACAACGGCACAATCACCCCGACGGCCGCGCTCGCGAGCCTGCCGTATGCGCCCGCCGAGGTCGTGACGGTGCTGCGGCATTTCCTGAAGCGGTACGGGAAGCGCTTGTGGGGTGAATTCGGCTTCGTCAACGCTTTCTGCGAGAGCCAAAACTGGTACCCAGATAGGTTTCTGGCCATCGACCAGGGGCCGATCATCGTCATGATCGAGAACCATCGGACTGGGCTCTTGTGGAAGCTTTTCATGGCAGTGCCGGAAGTGCAGGCGGGCCTGCGCCGGCTCGGTTTCTCCAGCCCGCATTTGAAAGCCGCCGAGCGGTGACGGGAACCCTCGAGCAATGGCTCGGTCGCGAGTACCAGCACGCCGCGACCGCCATGCTGACGAGCGTTTCCGCCTGCGACATCATCAAGGAACGCCCGGGCTTCGGGCAGACGGTGAGGCCGGTCGCGGGCTCTATCGTCGCTTCGCCGGTGCTTGCGGCCTACGACCCCGATCCGGACTACTTCTTTCACTGGTTCCGGGACTCGGCAATCGTCATCGGCGCCGTGCGCCTGCTTTACGAAGCAGGACACCTCGGTGCGGAGGCGCTCACGCACTTCGCCGATTTCGTGCACTTCAGCCTGTCTCTAAAAGAACTCGATGGCCGTGCGCTCGTCGCGCTGCCGCACTGGCGACAGAAGGTGACGCCGGGTTTCGAGCAATACCTCCGCGGTGATGATCTGTTGACCGTCTCGGGCGACGCGGTCTACGCGGACACGCGTGTGAATCCGGATGGCACGCTCGATATCTCTCGCTGGACACGCCCGCAGCATGACGGCTCGCCGCTCCGAGCGCTCGCCGTGCTGCGGTGGTTGCGAACGCTTCGCGCCGAACTGGGTCGCGCCAATGAGACCGTCTCTACGGATACGCTTGCCGACGCCGAGCGCCTACTGCGTATCGACCTCGCATTGACGGCTGCCTGCTGGCGCGAGCCGTCGTGGGACATCTGGGAGGAAGAGCTCGGGCATCACTACTTCACGTTGCGCGTCTCCGCCGCGGCGTTAGACGAAGGCGCCGCGTGGCTTGGGGCCGTGGGGAAAGTGACCGAGGCAACCGCGCTGCGCGCCGAAGCGCGGGCCATTCGCGAAACGCTCGATCGTTTCTGGACGGAGGATGCGGGCTACTACCGATCCCGCATCATGCCGCCAGGCAAGACGTCGACAAAAATGCTCGACATTGCGGTGATCCTGAGCGCCGTACATTGCGGTGGCGGCGACGAGGTCCATACGGTGCACGATGCTCGAATGCAGGCCACGCTGGACAAGCTCGAGCGGCTGTTCGACAGACTCTATCCAATCAATCACGCTCGGCCGCGTGAGCGGGCTCCCGCGATGGGCCGGTACGAAGGCGACGTCTACTATTCCGGTGGCGCCTACTACTTCTCGACGCTCGCTGCTGCGGAGTTCTGTTTCCTGGCCGCCGCGGCCCACGCGCCCCGCGCCGACGAGCGCCGAAAGTGGGTCGCGCACGGCGATGGATTTCTCGAAACCGTTCGCGCCTTCACGCCCGCAAGCGGCGATCTTTCCGAACAGTTCGATCAACGCACCGGCGAGCAAACGTCGGCGAAGCATCTCGCGTGGAGCTATGCCGGTTTCATCTCGTGCGTGACGGCACGCCGAGCGGCGGTTTCGCCATGACGGAAGCCTCCAACACGAGCAGTGCGGTAGGTCTCGACGAGGCCGCGCGAGCGGGGGCCATCAGCCAGGCCCGCATGATCTACCGCGCGATCCGCACGTCGCCGGTGGGTCGTCGGCTCATCGTGCTGCTGGCGATACTGGTGGTCGCGATCCTCGTGACGACCTACGGGCAGATCATCCTGAACCGCTGGAACCAGCCGTTCTACGATGCGATCACCCGCCGCGACCTGAACGACTTTCTCTACCAGCTCGGCGTGTACTTCGTGATCGTCGCGAGCCTTCTCGTCCTCGACGTCGCGCAGCGCTGGCTCACCGAGACCATCAAGTTTCGCCTTCGCGAAGGTCTGACGGGCGATCTGTTCAAGCTCTGGATGGCGCCCCGTCGCGCGTTCTGGCTGGCCACCAGCGGCGGCCACATGGGCGTGAACCCCGACCAACGCATGAGCGAGGACGCGGCCAAGCTCTGCGATATATCGGCCGATCTATCGGTCGGGCTCTTCCGTTCGGGCGTGTTGTTTGTGAGCTTCGCGGGCGTGCTGTGGGCCATTTCCGCAGACTTCACATTCCGCTTTGGCGACGTCGACTACGCCGTGCCGGGTTTCATGGTCTGGGCTGCCATTTCATACGCCGCCGTAGGCTCGCTTTTGAGTTATTTCGTGGGCCGCAAGCTGATCGGGCGCAACGCCGACCGCTATGCGCGCGAGGCCGAACTGCGCGTCGCACTCGTCCGCATCAACGAGCACATCGACGGCATTGCGCTCGCGCACGGCGAGGCCGACGAGCGCCGCCGCCTCGAAATGCATCTCGGCAACGTCCTGATTGCCATGCGCCGGCTCGTTCGCGGCCTCACCAATCTCACATGGGTGACGGCCGGATTCGGTTGGATCACGGGCGTCGCTCCAATCCTCGTTGCCGCGCCGCTGTATTTCGGCGGCAAGACGACATTCGGCGGCATGATGATGGCGGCGGCCGCGTTCACCCAGGCGCAGAGCTCGCTGCGCTGGTTCGTCGACAACTTCAGCATCATTGCGGACTGGCGAGCCACGCTGCTGCGGGTTGCAAACTTCCGGCATGTGCTGATCGCCACCGAATCAGAGCACGACGTCGGGAGCCGGATCGAGTACGCCGTAGGGGAACCCGGCGCGATGGCGTTCGAGGAGCTGCAAGTCGATTCGCCGGTGGGGCGCGAGGGGTTCCAGGAGCAACACGTCGTGATCCGGGCCGGCGAGCACGTGCTGATCTGCGGAGCGCCGGGCGAGGGGAAGACGCCGCTGTTTCGCGCGCTGTCGGGACTTTGGCCCTGGGGCAGCGGTCGTATCGTCCGGCCGCGCGAGGAATCGGTGATGTACGTGCCGCGCGGCACGCCGTACCTCCCCCGCGGCACGCTGCGCGAAGCGCTCGCCTACCCGTTGATGTCCGACCGATTCGCAGATCGCGGCTACGTGCAGGCGCTCGAGCGCACGGGGCTCGGGCGGTACGTGAGAAACCTCGATGCGGATAAACGATGGGATCGCGAGCTCCGCGAGGACGAGCAAATGGCGTTGTCGCTCGCGCGCGTGGTGTTGCACGCGCCGCCCTGGGTTGTGTTCGACGACACGTTCTCTTCGATGGAGGACGAGACGCTCGAGCGGGTCCAACACCTCTTCATGCACGATGTCACAGGGACGACGATTATTCACATCGGGCGTAGCACGCAGTCGCACCTGCCGCTATTCGCGCGGGTGCTGCATCTGACGAGGCTTCAGAGCGAGGCGGGCGAAAGAGAAGAGGCTGTAACCGAACGAGTCCTGCCCTCAGCGCCATGAGATTCCTGGCGCCGAAAATCCTGCTCCTGATTGCGATCGCCGTGCTGCCGACGCTCGCGGCCGCGCAGGATTTCAGATTCGAGCCCCCCACGAATGCCACTGACCCCGCGCTGCCGGCCGCCTTGCGCGATCTCGCCCAGCGCATCGTGCCCGTCTACAAAGACGTTGTTTCCGATCGCTACCTGGCGAATCTCGCAGCGCTGCAAATGGTGGCCGGCGAGCCGGCTGCGGCGCACGCTACGCGTCTGTCGTTGCAGAAGCGACGGCAGAGCGAGCAACAGGCCCCGCCATCTCGCGCCGCGGTCTACAACATCTACACGCAGGCGCGGGCGATCGAATCGGCGCAGCGCGTGCCTTTCACGAGCGCATATGCCAAAGCGTTCCGGGATACGTTGAATCGTCTCGGCGATCTCGACGCCTACCAGCTGGAAGACGAGTTCACGAAATCGATTGAGCCGCTGCAGAAAACCTTCCAGCGCGCGCTCGACCAGCGCGGCGGAAAGAGCTCCATCGCGCTCGAGGAAGCACTCGAGCTCGTGCAGGCCTGGTTCGCGTTCGACGCCTATCGCAGTTTCGGCGGCATCGTACGACCGCTCCTCGCAGAAGACAAAGAAAGGCGCTACGTTATCGAAGAGGTCGCGATCCCCGCTCGGAAGGATGCGACGGTCGCGGCGACGTTGGTCCGTCCGCGGCGCACTGCCGGCGCCGGCGCACTGCCGACGCTGCTCGAGTTCACGCTCGATCGATCGAGCCGGGATGCGCGAGAGGCCGTGGCCCACGGCTACGTCAGTGTGCTGGCGCTTGCGCGCATCGTGGGGGATCCGAATTTTCGGCCGCGCGCACCGTTCGAGTCCGACGGCGACGATGCGCGCGCCGTCATCGAGTGGATTAGCAAGCAGCCGTGGAGCGACGGCCGGGTCGGCATGCAGGGCGCGGGCTACGGCGGCTACGTCGCGTGGTCGGCGGCGAAGAGACCGGTGGCAGCACTGAAGGCGATCGCGACGTCCGACCCGATTGCGCCCGGCATCGACTGGCCGATGTCCAACGGGATCGTGCTCAATTCCGCCTATCGTTGGATCTACAAAATGCTGGCTCCGCTCGACGACGCTGTGGCGGACGACGCTGCTCGCTGGCAAGGTATCGACGAAGACTGGTACCGCTCCGGCCGCAGCTATCGCGAGTTACCCACGCTGCCGGGTAGGGCCAGCGCCGTTTTCCGAAGCTGGCTGAATCACCCGAGCTACGACAGGTTCTGGCAGAAGTGGCTGCCGTTCGGCGATGAGTTCGCGCAGATCAACATACCGGTGCTCACCGTCACCGGGTATTACTCGGCCGGCGAAACCGCTGCGATGTACTACTTCACGCAGCACCATCAACACGAGGCGAAGGCCGATCACGCATTGTTGATCGGCCCGTTCGACGACCACAGTGTCGAGCACGGTGCTTCGTCTTCGCTCCTCGGGCTGACTCTCGACCCGGTGGCGCGCATCGACCCCAACGACGCGCGATACCAATGGTTCGACCATGTCCTCAAAGGGGCGGAGCGGCCGGCGCTTTTAAGCGCCAACGTCAACTACGAGCTCGCCGGCGCGAATGAATGGCGCCACGAGCCCTCGCTCGAAACACTCGAAAGCAAACCCCTGCGCTTCTACCTCGAGGCCTCGCCGGGCGAGACACCTCATCCCCTCGTGGCGGAAAAACCTGCAGCGCCGATGTCCCTCACCGAGACCGTCGATCTTCGGGACCGCACCGACATTGGATGGCGGCCCGCGCGGGAGCTCGTTCGGCGGGAGTTGCAGGCGCGTGACGGCGCGCTATTCGTGACGGAGCCCTTCAGCAATGGGGTGGACCTCGTGGGGCGGCTCCGGGGCGTGCTCGACTTCACGATCAACACGCACGATGTGGACTTGGTCATGATGCTGTACGAGCTGCGTTCGGACGGCGAATACGTGAAGCTCTTCGAGCCCGCTTATGCCTTCCGTGCGAGCTACGCTAGTAACCGCGTCCGTCGTCACCTGCTCCTGAACGGTGTGAGGCAGCGGCTGCAGTTTCAGAGCGAGAAGATGGTTGGCCGCAGGCTGCAGGCCGGCAGCCGGCTGGTTTTGGCGCTCGGGATCAACAAGCGTGCGGATCAGCAGATCAATTACGGCTTGGGAGACGATGTGAGCGACGAATCGATCGAGAATGCGGACGGTCCGGTGCGGATCCGCTGGCACGACGGCAGTTTCATCGAGATTCCATCGCGCTGACAGGCGAAGGCGCCGTTTTGCGGCGCGGCTGATCTAATCGGCCGACAGAGGGCGCGCGATCGCCTCGAGCGGCTTGCGCTCGGCGTCGATGCCCAGCAGCGCCGCGACCAGGGCCGCGCTGCCCATGAGGATCGCGGCGACGGCGTAACCGGCGAACAGGGCCGAACGGCTACCCGTTTCGATCAGCGAGCCGTATAGCGCGGGCCCGACGAAGCCGCCGACGCCGGTGCCTATCGCATAGAAGATGGAGATCGAGACCGCGCGCATCTCGAGCGGAAAGATCTCGCTGACCGTGAGATAAGCGGAGCTCGCAGCCGCGGACGCGAAGAAGAAAATCACCGACCAGCATAACGTCTGTGTGCGCGCATCGAGCCAACCCTGTGCGAACGCGTATCCGGACACGAGCAACCCGAGCCCCGCGATCGCGTAAGTGGCCGCGATCAGCGCGCGCCTTCCGACCGAATCGAACAGCCGGCCGAGGATCAGCGGTCCCAGGAAATTGCCAACGGCGAATGGGAATATGTAGTAGCCAACGTCGGCGGCAGCGACACCGTAAAAGCTCGTAAGCACGAGCGCATAAGTGAAGAAAATGGCGTTGTAGAAGAACGCTTGTGCAGCCATGAGCACGAAGCCGAGCAGTGTGCGCCGGCGGTAGCGCGTGAGCAGCAGGCGCAGGATTTCCCGCCACGACAGGTGTGGGCGTACCTTGATCGCCAGGGCATCTTTGCACTCCGGGCAGGGGCCGTGTTCCCGCGCGACCTCAGCTTCAATGTCGGCCACCACGCGCTCCGCTTCTGCGAGACGGCCACGCGTCATCAACCAACGCGGAC
Source organism: Burkholderiaceae bacterium (assembly GCA_035255845.1). Taxonomy (GTDB): domain Bacteria; phylum Pseudomonadota; class Gammaproteobacteria; order Burkholderiales; family Burkholderiaceae_F; genus JALORV01. The sequence goes on from DATEZE010000091.1 coordinate 13,280, forward strand.
TTTCGGGCAGATAGCGCCGTATGAGCAGGATCGCAATCGCCAGCACGGCGCCTAGCGCGAACGCGACCCGCCAACCCACATCGGGGCCGAAACGGCCGGGCTCGAGCAAGACGATACTCAAAGCGGCGCCTGCCGCGGCGCCGATCCAGAAGCTGCCGTTGATCGCGAGGTCGACGAGGCCGCGTACGCGCGCCGGGATCAGCTCGTCGATTGCGGAGTTGATCGCTGAGTACTCGCCGCCGATGCCGAATCCGGTGAGAAACCGGCAGAACACGAACGACTCGAAGTCGAATGTCGCGGCCGTGAGCAACGTGGCGACTAGGTAGACGGACAGCGTGACAAGGAACAACGGCTTTCGTCCGAGCCGGTCCGCAAGCCGCCCGAAAAACAGTGCGCCGAGCACGGCACCAGCGACATACGCCGAGCCCGCCCAACCGATCTCGCCGGCCGAGAGCCCGAGCGTTCTGGGGTCTTGCAATGCCGGTCCGAGCGAGCCGACGACGGTGACCTCGAGGCCGTCGAGAATCCACGTGACGCCGAGCGCCGTCACGACGCGCCAATGCCAACGCGACCAGGGCAGCGCGTCGAGCCGCGCAGGCAGCGTGCTGGTCAGGGTCTCGGAACTCGACGGCGTCATTCGCGCTCGCGCTATTCACTGATTCGCGCGATCCCAGAAACTGTTGACGTCTGTGTAGTGATTCGAAAACCGATAATGGCCCGCGATCGCCTTCTTGTGTTTGCTGTGTGGACAAGACACCATTTCGTCGAATGATTAAGTATGCTCAATCACTCCGGAGGTCATGCGAACTACTGTCGCGAAGAGTAAATGTCCGAACTGACCAAGGTTCTCCGCACCGAAATCTCCCGCGTGGCCAAGAAGGAGGCACGCGGACTCGTCGAGCCGGCGCGCAAGTCGTCGAGCGCCGCGAAGCGCGAACTTGTCGCTCTCAGGCGGCGCGTGGCCGGACTTGAGCGAGCGCTGTCGATCCTGAAGAAATCGACCAGGAATCCAGCGGCGGCGTTCAAACCCGTCGGGCCGGCCCGAGCGATTCGCTTTACCGCCCGCGGTGTCCGGGCGCAGCGCGATCGATTGGGCATGTCCGCCGAGGATTTCGGCAAGCTGCTCGGCGTCAGCTCGCAGGCCATCTACAACTGGGAGCACGGCACGGCGAGACCACGCACTGCGCTGCTCGACAGGTTGGCCGTCGTGCGAGCCATCGGCAAGCGCGAGGCGCGGGCTCGGTTACGCTCACTCGACGGTGGGGGTGGCTAGGCACACTTGGGCTGACGAACCGCGCAACTGGCCGCGGTTTTCTGCGATTCCCAATTCTTCGAGTAACGAGTCGCCCTAGACTGCGGGCGCTCAGGCGAGCGCGGCTGTATCTGCTGGAGACCCGCAACGACGGCTCTCGAAGCGGTGAGCGGGTATCCCTTTTGCTCCACAAACCAACTGGCCCCGACGGGTTGGCAGCTGGGTGCGCTTGGCCAGCCAGCCGTGCAAGCGCACGATTGTCCTTCTCAATGTCGTCCGACTAACTCCTCCGGCCGATGTCCTCGTTACTGGGCGAGCAGGACCTTTACCTTTTCCGCGAGGGATCCCACTCGCGAATTTACCGCCAGATGGGCTGCCATGTCGATGAGCATGGTGCAACGTTTCGCGTGTGGGCACCCAATGCGTCGGCAGTCTCGACGATCGGCGAGTGGAACGAATGGAATGCCGGCGACTGCGCGCTGCGTCCTCGCGAGGATTCCTCCGGCGTTTGGGAGGGACATGACAAGCGTGTGCAGCGCGGCCACCGGTACAAGTACAGGATCGTCGGCCCGGATGGCCAAGCGCGCGACAAGGCGGATCCGTTCGCGTTTTACTCGGAAGTACCGCCGGGAACCGCGTCACGTGCATGGACCCTGGAGTACGAGTGGGGCGACAGCGCCTGGATTGCGCAGCGCGCACGCCGCAACAGTCTCGCCTCGCCGATGTCGATCTACGAAGTGCACCTCGGATCGTGGAGGCGCCCCGAGCACGACGCACTCCCGACGTATCGGGACATCGCACGCCAGCTCGCGGAGTACGTCGCCCAGCAGGGATTCACGCATGTCGAGTTGATGCCGCTGACCGAGCACCCGTTCTACGGCTCCTGGGGCTACCAAACAACCGGCTACTTCGCCCCGACGGCGCGCTATGGAACGCCGCAGGACCTGATGTTCTTGATCGACCTCCTGCACCAGCATGGCATCGGTGTGATCCTCGACTGGGTGCCGTCGCACTTCCCGACCGACGCGCACGGCCTGGCCGCGTTCGACGGCACGTTTCTCTACGAGCACGCCGATCCACGCCAGGGGTTTCATCCCGAATGGCACAGCGCGATCTTCAACTACGACCGGCACGAGGTGCGCACGTTCCTGCTGTCGAGCGGGCTGTTTTGGCTGGAGCGCTACCACGTCGATGGACTGCGCGTCGACGCAGTCGCTTCGATGCTTTACCTGGACTACGGACGCAAGCAGGGAGAGTGGATCCCGAATGTGCACGGAGGACGGGAGAACCTCGGTGCAGTGCAGTTCCTGCGCCAGTTGAACGAAGCGGTGTATCGCGATCACGCCGATACCCAGGTGATCGCCGAGGAGTCGACCGCGTGGCCGATGGTGTCGCGTCCGACGTCCGCCGGTGGGTTGGGCTTCGGCCTGAAGTGGAACATGGGCTGGATGCACGACACACTCGCGTACATGGCGCGCGAACCCGTGCATCGCAGGTTCCATCACGACGCCCTGAAGTTCTCGTTGTGGTACGCGTTCAACGAGAACTTCGTGCTGCCGTTGTCGCACGATGAGGTGGTGCACGGAAAAGGCTCGCTGATCAACAAGATGCCGGGGGATCTGTGGCAGCAGTTCGCCAGCCTGCGGCTGCTGTACGGCTATATGTGGGCACACCCGGGCAAGAAGCTGCTGTTCATGGGAGGCGAGTTCGGCCAGCGCAGCGAGTGGGCACACGAGCGCGAGCTCGAATGGGAACTGCTGCAACATCGCGAGCACGCGGGATTGGCGCGTTGGATGCACGACTTGAATGCGCTCTATCGCGACGAGCCTGCGCTGCACGAGATCGACTTCGAGCCCTTGGGCTTTGAGTGGGTCGACGCTCACAATGCTGACATGAGCGTCCTCGCATTCCTGCGTCGCGGCCGCAGCGGATCTCCGCTGCTGGTGGTCTGCAACTTCACCCCGTTGATGCGGCTCAACTACATGGTCGGAGTGCCGGCGGCCGGACGCTGGCGCGAACGGCTCAACAGCGACGCCGAGATCTACGGAGGCAGCGGCGTCGGCAACCTCGGCGCAGTCGACTCGGTTCCGATTCCGGCGCACGGGCGCTATCAGTCGCTGACGTTGACGCTTCCACCTCTGGCTGCGCTGTTCCTGCAACCCGGCTAGGTTCAAACGCGATGCCAAAAAACCGGGAGCCCCGGTCCGCCCGAACGTCGTCTCGCACGCTTGTCGATGGCCGGGCGCGCGTGGTGATCGAAGGCGTCGCCCCCGCCGTCGACGGCGGTCGCTTCGCCGTCAAGAGAATCGTCGGCGACAACGTCGTGGTCGAGGCCGACTGCTTCGCCGACGGCCATGATGTAGTCGCCTGTGCGGTCCGCTGGTGGCGGGAAGGCAATGACGGCGTCGACGAGGTACCAATGAGTGCGCTTGGCAACGACCGCTGGCGCGGTTCGTTCGTCGCTCCGCAAGTGGGACGGTATCGGTACACGATCGTGGCCTGGGTCGACCATTTCCTGTCGTGGCGGCATGACTTCCAGCGAAGAATCGACGCCGAAGACCTGCGCATCGCCGCTTTGGTGGGTGCCGACCTGATCGACGCTGCGGCCGCGCGCGCGCACGTCGACGATCGTCAGCGCTTGAAGGCGTGGGCCAAGCAGCTGCGCGTGCAGCAGGATCCAGCCAAGTTGCGTGAACTGGCGCTTGATGACGCGCTCGGCACCCTGGCTGCCCGCCATCCCGACCGCCGCTGCGCAACGGTCGGTCCCGCCGAGTTTCCGCTGGTCGTCGATCGGCCACGCGCAGGCTGCTCGTCATGGTACGAGTTCTTCCCGCGCTCCTGCGGGCCTGATGTCAACACGCACGGCACGTTCTCAGACGGCTATGCACGGCTCGAGTACGCGGCGCAAATGGGCTTCGATGTCGTGTACCTGCCGCCGATCCACCCGATCGGACGTGAGCGCCGCAAGGGGAAGAACAACACGCTGAACGCCGGGGCTGACGATGTCGGCAGCCCCTGGGCCATTGGCGCTGTCGAGGGGGGTCACAAGGCCGTGCATCCGGACCTGGGAGACCTCGATGAATTCCGCCGCTTCGTCGCTCGCGCACGCGAACTCGGCCTTGAAGTCGCGCTCGATGTCGCGTACCAATGCGCGCCCGATCATCCGTACGTGGCCGCGCACCCTGAGTGGTTCCGCAAGCGTCCTGATGGCACGGTCCAGTACGCCGAGAACCCGCCGAAGAAATACCAGGACATCTATCCATTCAGCTTCGAGTCCGAGGACTGGCAGGCGTTGTGGCACGAGCTCGCCAGCGTGTTCAACTTCTGGATCGACGAAGGTGTGCGAATTTTCCGCGTCGATAACCCGCATACGAAGCCATTTCCTTTCTGGGAATGGACCATCGGCGAGATCAAGCGCGCGCATCCGGATGCGATCTTCCTGTCGGAGGCGTTTACCCGCCCGAAGGTGATGCACCGGCTGGCCAAGCTCGGCTTTTCGCAGTCGTACACATATTTCACCTGGCGCAATACCAAGCAGGAGCTCACTGATTACTTCAACGAGCTGGCCCACGGACCGGGACGCGAATACTTTCGTCCGAACTGCTGGCCGAACACACCTGACATCCTGCCCGAGGTGCTGCAGATCGGCGGGCGACCGGCGTTCATGGCGCGGCTGGTGCTGGCCGCGACGCTGGCAGCGAACTACGGCATCTACGGCCCCGCGTTCGAGCTGCTCGAGCATGTTCCGCGCGAGCCAGGTGCCGAGGAGTATCTGAACTCGGAGAAGTACGAACTGAAGCAGTGGGACTTGCGACGTCCGGACAGCCTGGCGGCGTTCATCGGGCGCGTCAACGCCGCGCGGCGCGACAATCCGGCCCTGCAGAGCGATCGAGGACTGGTGTTCATGCCGACCGACAATCCCGAGCTGATTGCCTATGCCAAGGTCGCGCAGGCGAACGGACAGACGCACCCGAACGCGGTGCTGGTCGTCGTCAACCTCGATTTCCACCATGTGCAGTCAGGCTGGGTGACGCTCGATCTCGACGCTTTGCACCTGGATGCGAGCCAGCCGTTTCACGTTCATGACCTGCTGACCGATGCCCGCTACCTGTGGAGCGGGGCACGCAACTACATCGAACTTGACCCGGCGCGCGTGCCGGCGCACGTGTTCCGTGTGCGGCGCGGCGTGCACAACGAACGCGACTTCGATCCGCAGGGTGCGTGATGCAGCGGCGCATCAGCGAATGAGGCAGCGCAACGCTCACCGCGAGCCGCTGGGTGGAGCCGCGACCTTCGCGACCGTGGCGGACCCGCACTGGTACCAGGATGCGGTCGTCTATCAGCTGCATGTCAAGGCCTTCTTCGATTCCAATGACGATGGCATCGGTGACTTCCGCGGACTGACGGAGCGGCTCGACTACGTCCGCGATCTCGGCGTCAACACGATCTGGCTGCTGCCGTTCTATCCGTCGCCGCTGCGCGACGACGGCTACGACGTGGCCGATTACCGCAATGTGCATCCGTCGTATGGCGCGCTTGCAGATTTCCAGCATTTTGTTCGCGAAGCGCACCGGCTCGGGCTGCGGGTCATCACCGAGCTGATCGTCAACCACACCTCGGACCAGCACCCGTGGTTCCAGGCGGCGCGCCGCGCGCCGAAGGGATCGCCGAAGCGGAACTTCTACGTATGGAGCGACGATCCGAAGAAATACGCCGGCACGCGGATCATCTTCACTGACACCGAGAAGTCCAACTGGGCGTGGGATGAGATAGCGCAGTCGTATTACTGGCATCGCTTCTTCAGTCATCAGCCCGATCTGAATTTCGACAACCCTCAGGTGTTGAAGGCGATCTTCCGCGTGATGCGCCACTGGCTGGCGGCCGGTGTCGACGGCTTCCGCCTCGATGCCATCCCGTACCTGATCGAACGCGAGGGCACCAGCAACGAGAACCTGCCCGAGACGCACGAGGTGCTGAAGCAGTTGCGCGCACTGGTCGACGCGAGTTTTCCGAACCGGCTGCTGCTCGCCGAGGCCAACCAGTGGCCCGAGGACGTGCGCGAGTACTTCGGCAACGGCGACGAGTGTCACATGGCGTATCACTTCCCGCTGATGCCGCGCATGTACATGGCGATCGCTCAGGAGAACCGCCACCCCATCATCGAGATCATGCAGCAGACGCCCGATATCCCGGACGGCTGCCAGTGGGCGATCTTCCTGCGTAACCACGACGAGCTGACGCTCGAGATGGTGACCAGCAAGGAACGCGACTACATGTACCAGATGTACGCGACCGACCCGCGTGCCCGCATCAACGTCGGCATCCGCCGCCGGCTGGCGCCGCTGCTGGAGAACGATCTCGGTCGCATCAAGCTGATGAAGAGCCTGCTGTTGTCGATGCCAGGGTCGCCGATCCTGTATTACGGCGACGAGATCGGCATGGGCGACAACATCTACCTCGGCGACCGCGATGGCGTGCGCACGCCGATGCAATGGCGGCCCGAGCGTAACGGCGGCTTTTCGCGTGCCGATCCGCAGCGTCTGTACCTGCAGCCGATCATGGATCCGATCTATGGCTACGAGGCGGTCAATGTCGAATCGCAAATGCGTGACCCCTCGTCGCTGCTGCAGTGGACGCGCCGCATGCTCGGCGTGCGCAGCGGCTTCCATGCGTTCGGTCGTGGCCGACTGACCTTCCTGAAACCAGGCAACCGCAAGATCCTCGCCTATCTGCGCGAGTATGGCGACGAGATCATCCTGTGCGTCGCCAACCTCGCTCGCAATCCGGAGCCGGTCGAACTCGACCTGGCGCGCTACAAGGGACGAGTGCCGATCGAGCTGATGGGGCGCACGGCATTCCCGCCGATCGGTGACCTACCGTACATGCTGACACTCGGTGGCCACGGTTTCATGTGGTTCCGGCTTGCGCTCGACGTGGAAGCGCCGTCGTGGCACGGCGAACGGCTGCCCGCTGAGGAACTGCCAGTGCTGGTGCTGTTCGATGCGTGGGCCAGCCTGTTCCGCGAGCGCGTCGTGCCGTGGCGCATCGCGATGTCCGAGAAGGTTCGCGCGCAGTTTGAACGCGAGGTGCTGCCGGATTTCGTCAAGGGGCGCCGGTGGTTCGCCGCGAAGGGCGAGACGATCCGGCGCGTCGCACTGGTCGATCACGTCGAGTGGACGCACGACGGTCGAAGCTCGCTGCTCGCACTCGTGCGCGTGCAGACCGGGGAGGAGGGCGCACCTGGCGACCCGTATTTCTTGCCGCTGACGCTGGCTTGGGAGGATCGCGACGAGGAGCGGATGAAGGCGCTGGCGCCGGCGGCGATCGCCAAGGTCCGCCAGCAGGCTGAAGTCGGCCTCCTCGCCGACGCGTTTGGCGATGAGTCGTTCTGCCGCTCGCTGGTGACCGCGATGGGCAGTGCGTCCGTGCTGAAATCGGCGCACGGCACGCTGTCATTCCACCCGACCGGCGAGTTCGAACGGATCGCAGGTTCGGAACTGGAGCGCCAGCAGATTGTCGTGCCACCTGCGCAGAGCAGCAACACGATCGTTGCGCTCGGCGAGCGATTGTTCATCAAGGCCTACCGGCGACTACAGGTCGGCGTCAATCCGGAAGTCGAGATCGGCCACTATTTGACCGACGTCGTGCACTTCCGCAACAGCGTGCCGGCGGCCGGCAGTCTGGACTATGTCTCGGAGGACGGGCGTGCGACGACGCTTGTGCTGCTGCAAGGCTACGTCGAAAACCAGGGCAACGGCTGGGACTACACGCTGAACTATCTGCGCCAGTTTTTTGAACGCTGGCCGCCGCAGCCCGACGCGGTGGACGTCAATGAGCACGGCGGCTACCTCGCATTGATCCGCACCTTGGGGACGCGCACAGCCGAGCTGCATGCTGCATTTGCGGCGAGCCGCGGCGATCCCGCCTTCGATCCGGAGCCCGTTCAGCCGCAGGACATCCGCAACTGGACCACTCAGGTACGACGCGGCATCGAGGGCGTGCTCGAGCGTGTGTCGGCGCGGCTCGACACGCTGCCGCAGGCACTACGGGCCGACGTCCAGCTCGTGCTCGAGCGCCGCGAGCAGATCGTTGGTGCCGTCGAGCGCCATGCGACGGACGCGACCCACGGCGCCAGGATGCGCGTGCATGGCGACTATCACCTCGGCCAGGTGCTGCTGGTCGAAAACGACTGGGTGCTCGTCGACTTCGAAGGTGAGCCCAGCCGTTCGCTCGACGAACGCCGGCACAAGACCTCGCCGCTGAAGGACGTGGCTGGAATGCTGCGCTCGTTCGATTACGCGATGCACGTCGCACTTTCGCGCGTGATCAGCGAGCGGCCCGATGCGGCCGCGCCGCTCGGCAGGCTGGCGCGCGATTGGCGCGCAGCCGTGATCGAAGCATTCATCACCGCCTACGACGAGGTCGCACAGCAGCACGGCCTGGCCAGCGTGCGCGAAGAAGCGTCGGGGTTGGTCGAGTTGTTCACGCTCGAGAAGCTCGCCTACGAACTGGACTACGAAGCCGCGAACCGTCCGGACTGGATCGCCGTACCGCTGGGTGGCCTGATCGAGCGTTTCGGCACGAGCGGATGAGAGGAAGCCATGCATGACATCGACATGATGCTGGAGCCGCTGCGCGGCCTGCTGTACCAGATCGGCGCCTTCCTGCCCCGGCTGCTGCTGGCGTTGGTGATCCTGCTGTTGGGTTGGTTGCTTGCCAAGGGCGTGCGCTTCGCGCTCGAGCGCGCGCTGCGCGCGATGAACCTGCACGTGGTCAGCGAGAAAAGCGGCCTCGATCGCTTCCTTCGCGAAGGCGGTGGCACGGTGGACACGGTCAGAATCCTGGCGCTGCTCGTTTACTGGCTGATCATCCTGATTGCGCTGATGATCGCGTTCAACAGCCTGAACCTCGAGCACGTGACCGAACTCGTCGGCCGCGTGCTGCTGTTCGTGCCGCGCGTGATCCTCGCCATCCTGCTAATCGCATTCGGTGCCTATTTCGCGCGTTTTGTCGGCGCTGCAGTCACGACCTATTTCAGCGACCTCGGCATGGGCGATGCGCGGCTGCTGGGCCGCTTCTCCGTTTACGCGATCATGGTGTTCGTCGTGTTGATCGCGCTCGACCAGCTCGGCCTTGGCGAGGTCATCCGGCACACTTTCCTGATCATCGTCGGCGCAATCGCGCTCGGCCTTGCACTCGCCTTCGGACTCGGTGGCCGCGATCGCGCCAGGGAGGCGATCGATCGCTGGTTCCGCTCGCGTCAGGGAGACGATCGCGACGATGAGCGGCTGCCGCCGCTGTAGCAGCGCACGCTGATCCAGAACGTCGGGCATGTCGGCGATCAAGGAGGTTTGGCCCGGGCGTCCGCATCCACGCGGGGCCACATGGGACGGCGAAGGCGTCAACTTCGCCCTGTTCTCGGAAAATGCCGGACGCGTCGATCTGTGTCTCTTCGATGCCAGCGGACGGCGCGAGGTGCAACGCATCTCGTTGGGCGAGCAGACCGACCAGATATGGCACTGCTATCTACCCGAGGCGCGTCCGGGTCTGGTGTATGGCTACCGTGTGTATGGGCCCTACCGGCCGCTCGAAGGCCATCGGTTCAATCCACACAAGCTGCTGCTCGATCCCTACGCCAAGAGCATCGTCGGCGCGGTGCGCTGGAGCGACGCCTTGTTCGGCTACACGGTAGGGCACAAGCGCGCCGATCTGTCGCTCGACCGACGCGACAGCGCAAGCGGCATGCCGAAGTGCAAGGTGATCGATCCGGCGTTCACCTGGGGCGATGATCGGCGCCCGGTGGTGCCGTGGCACGAAATGGTGATCTACGAGCTGCATGTGCGCGGCTTCACGATGCAGCATCCCGACGTTCCGCCGCCGCTGCGGGGCACTTATGCCGGACTTGCCACTGCTCCGGTAATCGATTACCTGCAGCGGCTCGGGATCACCACCGTCGAGCTGATGCCGGTTCATGCGTATGTCGACGACCGGCACCTGGTGCAGGCCGGGCTGCGCAACTACTGGGGCTACAACACGATCGGTTACTTCGCGCCCGACAGCCGTTATTCGGCATCGGGCAAGGTCAACGAGTTCAAGACGATGGTCAAGGCGCTGCATTCGGCGGGGCTCGAAGTGATCCTCGACGTCGTCTACAACCACACCGCAGAAGGCAACGAGCTCGGACCGACCCTTGCCTTTCGCGGCATCGACAACCGTTCTTACTACCGTCTACGTCAGGACGATCCCCGCTATTACATGGACTTCACCGGGACCGGCAACACGCTCGACATGCAGCACCCGGGCGCGCTGCAGCTGATGACGGACTCGCTGCGCTACTGGGTGCAGGAAATGCACGTCGACGGCTTCCGCTTCGACCTGGCCTCGGCGCTGGCGCGCGAACTGCACGAAGTCGACCGGCTCGGAACCTTCTTCGACATCATCCGGCAGGACCCGCTGCTGTCGCAGGTGAAGCTCATCGCGGAGCCGTGGGACCTCGGTGAAGGAGGCTACCAGGTCGGCAACTTTCCCTCGGGCTGGGCCGAGTGGAACGACAAGTACCGCGACACGATGCGCGCCTACTGGAAAGGCGACGGCGGTCTGATCGGTGAATTCGCGCGCCGGCTGACCGGCTCGTCGGACCTGTACAGCCGCTCCGGGCGGCGCCCGCACGCCAGCATCAACTTCATCACTGCGCACGACGGCTTCACGCTGCGAGATCTGGTCAGCTACAACGAAAAGCACAACGAAGCCAATAACGAAGACAACCGAGATGGGGTCGACAACAACCTCTCGTGGAACTGCGGATTCGAAGGGCCGACCGCCGATCCGGCCATCAATGAATTGCGCGAGCGCCAGGTGCGCAACCTGCTGGGTACGCTGCTGCTGTCACAAGGCGTGCCGATGATGCTGGCGGGCGACGAGATCGGCCGCACGCAGCGCGGCAACAACAACGCGTACTGCCACGACAACGAAATCTCGTGGGTCGACTGGGCACTCGACCCACCGCGCGAACGGTTGCTCGAGTATGCGCGCCGCATGATCGCGCTGCGGCGCAGTCATCCTGTGTTTCGACGGCGCCATTTTTTTCAGGGCCGCTCGGTGCGGGGGAGCGGCGAAAAGGACATTGCGTGGCTGACGCCGGACGGCAGCGAGATGTCCGTGGAGGAGTGGGACAACAATTTCGCCCGCTGCCTCGGCGTGTTTCTCGGCGGCGAGGCGCTGCAGGAGGTCGACGAGCGCGGACGGCGCGTCGTCGACGACAGCTTCCTGCTGCTATTTAACGCGCACCATGACGCGATTCCCTTCAAGCTGCCGGACCTCGGGGCCGGCGGTTGGCTGGCCCTGGTCGATACCGCGTTCGGCAACGGTCTGCTGCCCGAAGGCACTTATCAGCCGAACGGCACGTACAAACTGGCGGGGCGCAGCTTGGCGCTTCTGCAGCAGGTCCGACCTCCCGGATGAAGCGTCGACATTCAATGCCGTTCGGGGCCGAGTTGACCGGCGAGGGTACGCGCTTCCGCCTGTGGGCTCCGGCCGCGGCGCGCGTGGATATCGAGCTGGACGTGGCCGGACGCCGCGATCGCCGAGCGCTGCGGGCACTCGAAGGTGGCTGGTTCGAACTGTTCGTTGAGGGCATCGGCGCCGGGGTCCGCTATGCGTACCGGATCGACGGCGGACAACAGTTCCCCGATCCGGCATCGCGCTGCAATCCTGACGACGTACATCGCCCCAGCATGGTCGTCGATCCTCGGGCGTACGACTGGATCGACGCCAATTGGGGCGGTCGCCGCTGGGAGGAGGCGGTGATCTACGAATTGCACGTCGGTACGTTCACGCCGGAGGGGACGTTCGCTGCCGCGCGTGAGCGACTGTACGGCCTGCGCCAAATCGGCATCACCGCGATCGAGCTGATGCCGCTGGCGGACTTTCCCGGGCAGCGAAACTGGGGCTACGACGGCGTTCTGCTGTTCGCACCAGAGTCGAGTTACGGCACGCCGGAGGAGCTGAAGAGTTTCGTCGACGCCGCGCACCAGCTTGGGATGATGGTGCTGCTCGACGTCGTCTACAACCACTTCGGGCCGGAGGGCAACTATCTGCACCTCTTTGCACCGCAATTCTTCACCGACCGACACGAGACACCATGGGGCGCGGCAATCAACTTCGACGGACCGGGCAGCCGCACGGTGCGCGACTTTTACCTGAACAACGCGCTGTACTGGCTCGACGAGTTCCAGTTCGACGGGCTGCGGCTCGATGCAGTGCATGCAATCTTCGATGACAGCGAGCAACACATCGTCAGCGAACTCGCTGCGGTAGTCCGACGGCATAGTGCGGGCCGGCACGTGCATCTCGTTCTGGAGAACGACCACAACGAAGCGCATTACCTGGCGCGCGATCCGCATGGCAGGACTTTGATTGCCGACGCGC
>DATEZE010000092.1:0-3132 GCA_035255845.1 Burkholderiaceae bacterium
GAGCCTCGACGAGGACTCAAGGGCTGCCGAACTCGGTCGTTATTATACGAAGCGCCTCCAATTGGCCCCGCATCACCTCGATACAGACCCCTTGACATCCCGCCTCGACGCCGACTCGTGCCCCGTCCCCTGCGCTATATCGCCTTGATCCCCGCTGCCGGAACCGGTTCCCGCATGGATGGCGCCGTTCCGAAGCAGTACCTGCGGCTCGGCGAACGCACGATGCTCGAGCACGCGATCGACGCGCTGCTGGCCGAGGCACGCATCGATGCGGTCTTCGTCGTCGTCGCACCCAGCGATGCGCGCTGGCATGAGCTTGCGGTCGACGGTGAGCGCGTCGAGTTCCTGCCGGTGGGTGGCGCGAGCCGCGCCGAGAGCGTGCGCAATGGGCTGATCGCGATCGCTGCGCGCACCGGCGACGACGACCGTGTGCTGGTGCACGATGCAGCGCGGCCGTGCCTCGGCGCCGATGCGCTCGGCCGGCTGATCGATGACGTCGGCCACGATGACTCGGGAGGCCTGCTGGCCGTGCCGCTGGCCGATACACTGAAGCGCGGAGAGGACGGCCGGGTCGGCATCACGCTCGACCGCACCAGCCTGTGGTGCGCGCAGACGCCGCAGCTTTTTCGCGTCGCGTCGCTGCGCTCGGCGCTGACCCAGGGCCCGATCGAAACGATCACCGACGAAGCCGCAGCGATGGAGCGTGCCGGACATGCGCCGAAACTGGTTCTTGGCAGCGCCGCCAACCTGAAAGTGACGACCGCTGAAGACATGGTGCTGGCGCGCGCGGTTCTCGGCGAGCAGGGGCGACTATGACGACGACCTTTCGAGTCGGGCAGGGGTTTGACGTCCATGCGCTGGTGCCGGGTCGGCGGCTGGTGATCGGCGGCGTTGAGATTCCGTTCGAGCTCGGTCTGCTCGGTCACTCCGACGCCGACGTGCTCCTGCACGCAATCACCGACGCAGTCCTCGGCGCGGCTGGGCTGGGCGACATCGGAGCGATGTTTCCGGACAGCGACGAGCGCAATCGCGACGCGGACAGTCGCACGCTGCTGCGCGGCGCGGCCGAACGCGTGCGCCAGGCAGGCTGGAGGATCGAGAACATCGACGCGACCGTGATCGCAGAACGACCGAAGATCGCGCCGCATGTCGAGGCAATGCGCGGTGTCGTCGCCGAATGCACCAGCGTCGAACACACGGCGGTCAGCATCAAGGGCAAGACCGCGGAAAAGCTCGGCGCGCTCGGCCGCGGCGACGGGATCGCGGCGCAGGCTGTCGCACTGCTCGCGCGGGACGCGGCTCGCTAGACGCCTGTGCGCCACGCAGAGCCGCACTAGACCGTAACCGGCGGATCCTCCGGCAGGCCGGCCCAGTCCAGTAGATCCAGGTCGATCACCAGCGAAACGATCTGGCCGTCGGCGGCGCGGCCCCAGTAGGCGCCGTATTCGCCTTCGCCACGACCTGCCGTAAACAGCACACCGCTGCCGCTGCCCACCTGCACGTGAGCCCAGGTCCAGGTCGGCCGCCGGTTCTCGCGCAGCACGCGTTGGAGATCGACGAGCAGTTCAGGGCGCTCGGCGAGCGAGCGGCGCCACAGCGCCAATGCCGCTGCATCGAACAGCGCGGCGACGCTCGATTCGACCTCGAACACCGAGATCTCGTCGTCCTGCAACTCGTCTTCGCCCTCGATGATGGCGTTGCTCCAGGATTCGGCGTTGCGATCAGCCAGCTTCAGCTGCACGAAGGCGACGCGTTCCTCGCCGCTCGTCAGGCGCGCAAGCACCACCTGCAGCGGGTAGCGGCCCGAGGCTATCCGGGGCCGGTAGGGCGCGCCATCGAGCAGCAGCGCATCTACGCCGGTCAACCGGCCGCTCGGAACGGCGACCGCGCCGAGGTTGAGCACCGCAAGGTCGACCGGGTCGTCGTCGATCTGCGCCGGCTGCGCAATGTCGAGGTCGCGGATCGTGGTGAGCGGCAGTCGCTGCGGCACGCCGCCTTCGATCCGGATCGCAGGCTGCGCCGCCACAGGCGTCACCGGCAGCGCTGCGAGACCGATCAGCGTGAGCAGCCCGCGGCGGGATTTGGAATGCGGCCGGGTCATGCGGTGTTCTCCATCGGAAGCGTCAGCTCGGCGCGCAGGCCATGCGGCGAATTGGCCAGCAGACGGAGCGCACCGCCATGCAGCCGCGCGATCCGCTGCACGATCGGCAGGCCCAGGCCGGCGCCGCCGCTGCCGCTGCGCGCACTGTCGCCACGCTCGAACGGGCGCAGCAGGCGCTCGATCTGTTCGGCAGGAACGCCAGGTCCGTGATCGGCAACCGCGATCACGGCCTCCTGGCCATCGGTTGTGACCGACACGGTGAGGTCGAGCCGGTCGCTCGCAGGATCGTGTCCGTACTTCACTGCGTTCATCAGCAGATTATCCAGCGCGCGGTCGACTTCGGTGCGGTAGCCCCGCACGGTCACTGCCGGTGCAATGAGGAGATTGACAGTCGCATGCGGCAGTTGTTCGATGCGCGACCGGCTGACGGCTTCGCTAACGAGCGCCGACACATCGACGGGTTCGGCCGGCTGCTGCGGCGCGCGGCGGGCGTAGTCGAGAAACTGGCGCACGATCGCATCCATCTGGACCAGATCGGCGATCATCGCCGCACGGGTTTCGGTGGGCAGCTCAGCCATTTCGAGCTCGAGTCGCAGTCGCGTCAGCGGCGTGCGCAGGTCATGCGAGATTCCCGCCAGCAGCACGGCACGGTCTGCCTCCAACTTGCCCAGGTCGGCGACCATGCGATTGAAACTTTCGTTGACGGTCCGGATCTCGACGGGACCGGTGGCCGGCAGTGGTGCCGGAGTCTGTCCCCGGCCGAGCTGTTCGGCCGCAACGGTGAGCCGCGCCAGCGGCCGGTTGATGACCCGGGTGATCAGTATCGCGCCGAGCACCGAGAGCAGCAGCGCGACCGCGGCCCAGCCGATCCACTGCGTGCCGATGTTGCGCGCGACCGGATCGCGCTCGATGTAGAGCCAGTAGCGATCCTCGTCGATCGAGAGACTGACCCAGACCCCTTCGACGCCGTTCACCTGCGACGCAACGCGGGTGCCGGATCCGAGCCGCTCGACAATCAGCGGGACCGAGAG
>DATEZE010000093.1:0-4306 GCA_035255845.1 Burkholderiaceae bacterium
GCGGGGCCGGTGGGGTAGCCACTGCGGTGAAGCCGGGAAAGAGGTCGCTGTCACCGGCCAGGGCCGCGAGCGGACTCAGGAGCAGCGCGCTGGCGAGCAGAGCCCGGCCAGCGCACAGGATGAGGTGCGCATTCATGCAGCGGCCGAGTCTAGGGGAAGGCCCGCCGCAGCAGCAAGTCGCGCCGGATCAACGGAAGTCGTTCTTCCACGTGCGCAGCGCGGCAAACACATCGGTCCGGGAGTGGACGGCGGAGGTGCCGGCGTGGGCGATCGCAGCGTCGCGAACTGCGTCGGAATCGCTGCGCATGAAGGGATTTGTCTGCAGTTCGAGTCCGATCGTGCTCGGCAGGGTCGGTTCGCCGCGTTCGCGCTGCGCCTTGGCGTCATGGGCGCGCTGCTGCAGCTCCGAGTTGCCGGGTTCGACCGTGAGCGCAAAACGGATGTTGGCTAGCGTGTATTCATGAGCGCAGTACACGCGGGTCGCACCGGGCAGTGACGCCAGGCGGTCGAGCGAGCCCAGCATCTGCGCCGGAGTTCCCTCGAACAAGCGGCCGCAGCCGCAGCCGAACAACGTGTCGCCGCAGAACAACACCGGCGGATCGAGCGCGTCGCTGAAGTAGGCAATGTGGCCGGCCGTATGGCCAGGCACCTCGATCACCGTGAAGTCTGTGTCGAGTACCGTGACGCGGTCGCCCTCGGCGACAGCGACATCAACGCCTTCGATGCGTTCGCGCCGCGGGCCGTAGACGGTCGCGCCGGTGTGGCTGCGTAGTTTCTCCACGCCGCCAACATGGTCGCCGTGATGGTGCGTGACTAGAATCGCGTCGAGTTGGAGCTGTCGACTGGCCAGCGCCTTCAGGACCGGCTCCGCGTCACCGGGATCCACGACGACGGCCCGGCGGCCGCGATTGAGCAGCCATAGGTAGTTGTCGCTGAACGCGGGCAGCGGTGAGATCGACAATTCGACGGCGCAATTCATGGCAGGCAAGGGATGCGTGACATCGGTTCGATTGTGAAGCTTTCCGAGTTCCTGCGCTCACCTGCGGGACGCTACGTGCTCGACTGGGAGCAGGCCCAGATCGATTCGGCCGTCGTCGATCTCTTCGGGTATCACGCGCTGCAGCTGGGACTTCCCGAAATCGATGCGCTGCGAGAGAACCGGATGCCGCTGCGCTTCTGCGCCGCCGACCGGCAGCTCGTCGTCGAAAGCGAGCAGGGCGAGCGGCGACGGCGCGTCGCGGTCATCCACCGCTACGAGGAACTGCCGTTCGCGACCCACTCGATCGATCTGGTCGTCATGCCGCACATACTCGAATTCGCCGCCGATCCGCACCAGGTATTGCGAGAAGTCGAGCGCGTGCTGGTGCCGGAAGGCCATGTCGTTATCACCGGGTTCAACCCCGCGAGCTTATGGGGCCTGCGGCAGTTCTGCTCACGGCTCGGCGCCTCGCCGTTTCTGCCGCGCGAAGGCCGTTTCATTTCGCTGCCGCGTGTGAAGGACTGGCTGACACTGCTGTCGTTCGACTTCGCGCGCGGCCGCTTCGGTTGTTATGCGCCATCGGCGCGCACCGGGCGTTGGCTGCATCGCTGGCGCTTCATGGAGAAGGCGGGCGACCGCTGGTGGCCGGTGTTCGGCGCGGTCTACCTGCTGACCGCCGTCAAGCGCGTGCGCGGCATGCGCTTGATCGGCACTGTGTGGAAGCAGAGCGAGGAGCGTGCGCGCCGTCTGACCCCGGTCGCGACGACACAGGTCGCGCTGACGACGGGCGAGGCGCACAGCGCGATCATCGTTGCAGACGAAGGGGCCGCCAACGAAGCACGTGCGCGCGCCCGACGCAGATGAGGCACCCCAAGCGGATCGCGCTCGTCGACGAACCGGACGCGGCGGATGCCGTCGAGATCTGGACCGACGGTGCCTGCAAGGGCAATCCCGGGGCGGGTGGCTGGGGCGCGCTGCTGAAGTACGGTGGTCACGAACGCGAGCTCTTCGGCGGCGAGTCAGCGACCACCAATAACCGCATGGAGCTCACCGCCGTCATCGAGGCGCTGGGTTCGTTGAAGCGGCGCTGCCGCGTCGTGCTGCACACCGATTCGCAGTACGTGCAACTGGGCATCACGCAGTGGCTGCCCAACTGGATTCGTCGGGGCTGGAAGACCGCCGACAAAAAGCCGGTCAAGAACGTCGATCTGTGGCAGCGGCTGCAGGAAGCGGCGGGGCGCCACGAAGTCGAGTGGCGCTGGGTCAAGGGTCACGCCGGCCACGACGGCAACGAGCGCGCCGACGAACTTGCAAATCGCGGCGTCAAGTCAGTGTCTTCAGCCGCTGATTGAAGGAATCCGGCGCGACCCCGGATGCTAAAGTCGACCTCCCTTTCTGAGCACCTGTTCAACCGCTTTCCCCAATGAAGCATCGAGTGACGATCATTGCGATCGGTGCGCTCCTCGCACTCTGCGTGGCGGTTTACTTCGCTCGCGATCTCATCGCGCCCGGACCCAATGCAGTCGCTGGCGTGAAGGGCGAAGTGAAGGCCGAATCCGGTCAGTCCGACGCCAAGGCCGCAGCGGCGCAGAGCAACGCCGGTTCCAGCACAGCGACGCCGGTCGAGGTCATCGAACTGAAGCCGGCGGTCGTCAAGGAAGACCTGCAGGCCGTAGGCTCGCTGCGTTCCAACGAGAGTGTGATTCTGCGTCCCGAAGTGTCCGGTCGCATCGCTGCGATTGGATTCAAGGACGGGCAGATCGTGCGCAGGGGTCAGTTGCTGGTTGCGCTCGACGCGTCGCTGAACGAGGCCGAGGTCGCACAAGCCCAGGCCGAATACGATCTGGCGCTGTCCAGTCTCAAGCGCAGCGAGGACCTGGCGAGCCGCAAATTCATCAGTTCGAGCGCGCAGGAAACTGCGGCGTCGAATGCGCAGGTGGCCGAGGCGCGACTGAAGCTGGCGCAGGCACGCCTGTCGAAGATGCGCATCGTCGCGCCGTTCGATGGTGCGGTCGGAATTCGCAGCGTCAGCCTCGGCGATTACGTCAAAGACGGTACCGACCTCGTCAATGTCGAGGACGTGCGCGTGCTGAAGGTGGACTTTCGTCTGCCGGAGCGAAACTTCGCGCGGATCCACGTCGACCAGGCGGTCGAGGTCGTCGCCGATGCATTGCCCGGAGAGCGCTGGCAGGGGCAGATCGAGGCGATCAACCCGAAGATAGACGCCAACGGTCGTTCGCTGGAGATCCGCGCGCGGCTCGACAACACCAGCGGCAAGCTGCGCCCGGGTATGTTCGTCCGCGTCCGCGTAATCGTCGGCGAGCGGCAGAACGCGTTGCTGGTGCCCGAAGAATCGATCGTTCCGCAGGGCGAGGAGTTCTTCGTCTACAAGGTGGTGGACGGCGCAGCGCGCCGAGTGCCGGTAAAGATCGGCGTGCGGCGCGATTCGATGGTTGAGGTCGTACAGGGCCTGGCGCCGGGTGACCAGGTCGTGACTGCCGGCATGCGACTTACCCGTGACGGGCAGCCCGTGCGGGTGTTGCCGCCGGGGCAGGGCGTTCCGCCGGCAGGTGCGGCTCCGGCCGAGGCGGAAGCGCCCAAGCGCGATCAGCCACCGCCAGCTTCCGCACCGAAGTCCGAAGGCGTGCGGCAGATATCCAGCAGCTGAGCCAGTCACCGATCGATGAGCCTGTTCGAACTGTGCATTCGGCGCCCGGTCCTCTCGACGGTGCTGTCGCTGCTCGTTCTCGTGATCGGCCTCATTTCGTATTCGCGGCTCGCGGTGCGCGAGTATCCGAAGATCGACGAGCCGGTCGTCAGCGTCAGCACCAAGTACACCGGCGCATCGGCCGAGGTCATCGAGTCGCAGATCACGAAGGTGCTCGAGGATTCGCTCGCGGGTATCGAAGGGGTGGAGTTGCTGACCTCGTCGAGCCGCTCGGAACAAAGCCAGATCAATGTCCGCTTCCGCATCACGCGCGATCCGGACTCCGCGGCGGCCGACGTGCGCGACAAGGTGGCGCGGGTACGCGCGCGCCTGCCGGACAACGTCGACGAGCCGGTCATTGCGAAGGTCGAGGCCGATTCGTTTCCGGTCATCTGGATGGCCGTCACGGCCGGTTCTCGCACGCCGCTCGACGTGAGCGACTACCTGAACCGCTATGTGAAGCCGCGCCTGTCGGTGCTGCCGGGGGCCGCCGATGTCTGGATCTTCGGCGAGCGCAAGACTTCGATGCGCATCAATGTCGACCGCGACCGTCTGGCGGCTTACAAGCTGACTCCGGGAGACGTCGAAGACGCGTTGCGGCGGCAGAACATCGAGCTGCC
>DATEZE010000094.1:0-7923 GCA_035255845.1 Burkholderiaceae bacterium
GCGTCGCGCTGCGCTGGCGCAGTGCGGCGGCGGCACGGCCAACCGACGAAACCGCGTATCGGAATCCGGCGCAGTTGACGACTGCGCTCACCTTCGGCGCCATTTACGCGGTGATCCTGCTCGCGACGGCGTGGGCCAATGGCCGGCTCGGCGCACGCGGTGTCATCGCGCTGGCCGCAGTTTCGGGGCTGACGGACGTCGATGCCATCACGCTGTCGTCGCTGCGGCTGCTCGACAACGGCTCGCTGTCGCAGACGACAGCGCTGACCGCGGTAGCCGTCGCGGTCGGCTCGAACCTCGTCTTCAAGGCCGCAATGGCGGCTACCGCAGGCGGGCCAAAAATGCGTGGTCCGACGCTGCGGTCGTTTCTCAGTCCGCTGCTTGGTCTGGCCGTCGGAATCGCCGCGCTGCGCGCACTGGCATAATTTCGCCGCCATCTTTGACCGTTCCCGGCCGTGTTTGGGAGGGGTTCAGTCTCGCGTGACTGGCGAAAGGGTGAGTACACCCGGGGAGCGCGAGGCTTTTGGGGATTCGTTCCCTGCCGTTCGCCTGGGCCCGATGGCAAGTGAATCCCGATTCCACTTGTCGAGGTCCGTATGTTCAGCCGTCACACCCACACCGTCGAAGCGATCGATCCGGAACTCTGGTCCGCCATCCGCAAGGAGAACACGCGCCAGGAGCAGCACATCGAGTTGATTGCCTCGGAAAATTACGCCAGCCCCGCGGTCATGGCGGCGCAGGGCAGTCAGCTCACCAACAAGTACGCCGAGGGCTACCCCGGCAAGCGCTATTACGGCGGCTGCGAGTACGTCGACATCGCCGAGTCGCTGGCGCTCGAACGACTCAAGCAGCTGTTCGCTGTCCCAGGGGTCGAGTTCGCCGCGAACGTGCAGCCGCACTCGGGTGCGCAGGCGAACACCGCGGTCTTGTTGGCCCTTCTGAATCCGGGTGACACGATCATGGGCCTGTCGCTCGCCGAAGGCGGGCACCTGACACACGGCATGGCGCTCAACATTTCCGGCAAATGGTTCAAGGTCGTGAGCTACGGCCTGAACGACCGCGAAGAGCTCGACTACGACGCGATGGAAAAGCTCGCACACCAGCACAAGCCGAGACTCATCATCGCCGGCGCCTCGGCGTATTCGCTGCGCTTCGACTGGGTGCGCTTCGCCGCCGTTGCCAGGGCGGTCGGTGCGTATCTGATGGTCGACATGGCGCACTATGCGGGGCTGATCGCCGCGGGGGAGTATCCCAGTCCGGTTGCCCACGCTGATGTCGTCACGAGTACCACTCACAAGACGCTGCGTGGGCCGCGAGGCGGCCTGATACTGATGAAGCCGCCGCTGGAGAAAGCGATCAACAGCGCGGTTTTCCCGGGAATCCAGGGCGGACCGCTGATGCATGTCATTGCTGCCAAGGCGGTGGCATTCAAAGAGGCGCTGGAACCGGAATTCAAGACCTACCAGCAGCAAGTGATTACTAACGCGCGCGTGATGGCAGAGACTCTCGTCCGGCGTGGACTGCGCATCGTCAGCGGCCGCACCGAGAGCCATCTGATGCTGGTCGATTTGCGGGCGAAGCACATTACCGGCAAGGAGGCCGAAGCGGTGCTGGGTGGCGTGCATATGACGATCAACAAGAACGCGATTCCGAAGGATCCTGAAAAGCCGATGGTGACCAGTGGTGTCCGTCTTGGCTCGCCGGCGATGACGACGCGCGGCTTTCGCGAAGCCGAGGCTGAGGGGACCGCGAACTTGATCGCCGACGTGCTCGACAGCCCGAAGGATCCCGCCGTGCTGGCTCGCGTGCGCGGCGAAGTCGAGGCGCTTGCGGCCCGCTTCCCCGTGTACGGCGCCTGATCTCGTCGGCACCGGCGCACCTCGACGAGGCGATAGTCTTGCCCGCCAGTTGGCAGTTGCATTCGCGTCGTCCGGCCGGCCGGAACGACGGCGCGCCAACTCTTCTCGTGCGAGTGCGATTGCGGCCCGCAGCAGCGCGTACACGAGAGAGCTCCCAATGAAATGCCCCTTCTGTCAGAGCGCGGAAACGCAGGTCATCGACTCGCGCGCGTCGGACGAGGGCGCGACGATCCGGCGTCGCCGAAAATGCCTTACCTGCGACAAGCGCTTCACGACCTACGAGCGCGTCGAACTGGCGATGCCGACGATCATCAAGCGCGGAGGCGGGCGCGCCGACTACGACCGCGACAAGCTGCGCGCCAGCATGCAGCTGTCGCTGCGCAAACGGCCCGTACCTCGCGAAGCTGTGGACGAAGCCATCGCCCGGATCGAGGACAAGCTGCTGTCTGCAGCGCAGCGTGAAGTGAAGAGCGAAAAGCTGGGCGAACTGGTGATGCGGGAACTGAAGCGCCTCGACAAGGTCGCCTACATCCGTTTTGCATCGGTCTACCGCAGCTTCGAGGACGTCGACGAGTTCGCGGAAGTCGTGAAAGAAGTCCGGCCCGCGCGCCGGGCGCGGCGCCGAGGGACGCGCGGCGGCGCCTAGCACCCTTCGATTGGGTCTTGAAACTAGAGGTGCAGTCCCGAATTGAGTAGCACCGCAGGCTCGACCTGCTGACTGCTTATCGGAGGATTGTATGAATCACCTTGCTGTGCGTCGCGGCGACCCGTTCGGTTCGCTGGTCGATGACGTCTTTAGCGATTTCTTCCAACGTTCCGGTCTGGTTCCCGCTGTAAGTGGCGGCGGCGGCCCGAGCGCTGCGCGCGCCCGGATGGACGTGATCGATAAGGGCGACAAGTTCGAGATCAAAGTCGATCTGCCCGGTGTGAAGAAAGACGACATCAACGTTACGGTCGAAGGCGCCCGCGTGACGCTACAGGCCGAGAGCCGCAAGGAAAAGGAGACCAAGAACGGAGACCGCGTGCTGCACAGCGAACGTACTGTGACCAGCTACGCGCGAAACTTCGAACTGCCGGTCGAAGTCACCGAGGACGGCGCCGACGCGAGCTTCGAGAATGGCGTGCTGACGTTGGCCTTGCCCAAACGCGCCACCGTTACCAGCAAGCGCCTCGCCGTTCGCTGAGCGGCTGCTCTTCGGCCGCGTGCGGCCGCTGTTGACGGTGTCAACGGTGGCTGCCCCATGCTTACCCTGACTGATAGAACGGTACTGCAAGGGTTTGGCACGGAGAAACACGGCTCGCTGAGGCCGCTGTTTCGACGGCGGCCTTTTTTTGCCTTCGCGCCTTCGAAACTGGCCGAGCAGCACCGTCTGTGACGGGACGAACTCCGTAGAATCTGGCGCATGATCGCGTCCCGGTCCTACTGGGCGGCAGCCTTCGCGCTGGCCCTGGCGCTGCCGGCAGGTTCTTCGCTCGCGGCGCCGCTCGTGCAGAGGATGCTCGGGCAGAGCGCCAAGGCCGATAAGGCCTCCGTCCAGGATCTTCCGCCGGCGGAACGGCGTGCCGAACTCGAGAAGCAGCTCGCCGTTGCGCAGGCGGCAGTCGAGCAGGAGCGCGCGGGCAAGTATCCGATACCGGCCGGTGCAACCCCGGTCGAAGTGACCGAACTCGGTTGGCTGCTCGGTCGCATCCCGCTCGCGCTGCAGGCCCAGCTCGACCTGTTGCAGGAAATCGAAGCCGCGCGCGCGAACCGGGCCGCGGCAGACGACGCGCTCAAGGGCTGGAAGGGCATGGAGCAGCCTGGCCCCTATTCGCTCTCGCAATTGGATCGTGTACTCGACGAACTGGACGCCGAACGGGTCCGACAGCACTCGTTCCAGTCGGTCGGCGAACTCCAGCAGGCCGAATTGCTTCGGCTGGAGGCCCAGCTCAAGGCCCAGCAGGCCGCGGAGCGGCTGGCGCTCGAGAAGGCCACTGACGGAGTCGGAGCTCCGCTTGAGTTGGCCCGGCTGCGCACCCGCCGCGCCAGTGAACAGCTGCTGCTGGTGCGACTGGGGGGAGACCTGAACGCCGAGCTCACGGCCACATCCGAATTGCGCGCGAAACTGCTGGAGCGCCAGGCCGCGGCCGTCGCAGCGAACTACCGGTTCAGTGAGCAGGAACTCGAGCGGACGCTGAAGTCGCTACAGGCCCAGCAGACTTCGTTAGAGCGGCGCATCGAGGATGCCGCCAACGCTCGCAGCGGCGCCACGCAGGAACGCGACCAAGCCAGGCGCGCGCTAGCCGCCCTGCCGGCGGCTAAGTCGGTCGACCAGGTGCGCCAGCAAGCCGATTACCAGGCACGTGCTGAGGCGGCCGACGTGAAGCTGGAAGCCCTGCGCACGGAGCAAAGCGCGCTCACAACTCTGCGATCGCTGGTCCCTCTTTCGATGGAGGCATGGCGCCAGCGCTACACCGCGCTCAGCAGCCCGGATGCCGAAGCGCGCCAGTCAGCGGAAAGGGCGCTGGAGGCTTCGCTGTCGCGGGTCACTACGCTGAAGTCCTACGCTGCCGACCTGGAAAATCTCGCGGATTCGGCCGTGCAGACCCAACAGCGCCGTGTCGAGGCACTCGACCCGAACGCCCCCGGTCGTCGCTACGAATTGGCGGCGCTGGATGCCGCGCGGCAGGCGGCCGAAGCCGTCGACGAGGTCCAGGCGCTGGCTCAGCGGCTCTCGACCGCGCAGCTGCGCTGGAAGCGCGAGTACCGCGACGCCTCCAGCCAGCGCCCGCCCGCCGAACGAATGCAGGAGTTCTGGGTCGCGGCCAAGGACCTGATGGGCTCCCTCTGGAACTTCGAACTGTTCGCGGTCGAGGACACTGTCGACATCGGTGGCAAGCCGGTGACGCTGTCGCGCGGCGTGACGGTGGGCAAGAGCATCGGCGCATTGCTGATCTTCGTGATCGGTTACGTCGTGGCGCGCGGCGTCGCACGCCGGGGCGAAATGCTGATGGTGAGCCGCTTCGGCGTCGCGGAACCGCAGGCGAAGGTGTTGCGGCGCTGGCTGCTGATCTTCGCGACGTTCGTGCTGGCCGTCATCACGCTGAATCTAGCGCGCATCCCGCTCACGGTATTTGCCTTCATGGGTGGCGCGCTCGCAATCGGCGTCGGCTTCGGCACCCAGACCCTGCTGCGTAACTTCATCAGCGGCATCATCGTCCTGTTCGAGCGCAAGGTCCGCGTCGGCGACATCGTCGACGTCGACGGCGTCCAGGGCATAGTCACCGCGGTCGACGTGCGTTCGACCACGGTGCGCCAGTTCGACGGCATCGAAACGATGGTGCCGAATTCGCTGCTGCTCGAAAACAAGGTCACCAACTGGACCGGCGAGTCGCCGACGATGCGCCGTGTCGTCAAGGTCGGCGTGGCGTACGGTTCGCCCACTCGCCAGGTCGCCGACATCCTGCAGCAGGCAGCGGGCGAGCACGGGCTGGTGCTGAAGGATCCCACGCCGATGGTGATCTTCGAGGACTTCGGGGATAACGCGCTCATCTTCGCGCTGTATTTCTGGGTCGATCTGGCCAAGTCGAGCGGGATGCAGATCCAGAGCGATCTGCGCTTCATGCTCGAAAAGCGCCTGGCCGAAGCCGGAATCTCGATCTCGTTCCCGCAGCGCGATGTGCACGTCGACAGCTCGCGGCCGCTGCAGGTCGAAGTCATCTCCGGCGCGGCTTCGCTGTCGCGCGCAGCCTGATGTACGACGAGTCCGACCGGGAATTCATGGCCCGCGCGCTGGGCCTGGCTGCTCGGGCGATGAACGAGGCGGCGCCGAATCCGCGCGTTGGCTGCGTCATCGTCCGCGACGGGCGCGTGCTGGGCGAGGGCTGGACCCAAGCACCCGGTTCCAATCACGCGGAGATCGAAGCGCTGCTCGACGCGCGCCGCCACGGCCACGACGCGCGCGGCGCCACGGTCTACGTATCGCTCGAGCCGTGCAGCCACTTCGGCCGGACGCCGCCGTGTGCAACGGCGCTTATCGAGGGACACGTGGGCCGTGTGATTGCCGCGGTCGAGGATCCGAATCCCGTTGTTGCGGGGCGCGGGCTCGAGATGTTGCGCAGTGCCGGCATTGACGTGCGCTGCGGCCTACTCGAGCAGGAGGCTGCGGAGATGAACATCGGCTTCTTCTCGCGAATGCAGCGGGGTCGGCCGTGGGTCCGCATGAAGATCGCGGCGAGCCTTGATGGCAAGACAGCGCTCGAAAACGGTGCTTCGAAATGGATCACGTCCGAGGACGCGCGCCGTGACGGCCATGCCTGGCGCGCGCGTGCCTGTGCGGTGCTGACGGGCATCGGCACCGTGCAGGCGGATAACCCGCGCCTGGACGTGCGTCTTGTCGACACGACGCGGCAACCGTTGCGCGTGCTGGTGGACAGCCGGCTCGAGGTGCAGCCCGCCGCACAGCTGTTCGAAGGCGAGGGCCCGGTGCTCATCGCCACCGTTGCCGGCGACGCAGCGCGGCAGGCCGCCCTGCGCGCGGTGGGCGCCGAGGTGATCGAGCTTCCGGCCGATGGGAGCAAGGTCGACCTCACGGCCTTGATGAAAGAGCTGGCCCGACGTGCCATCAATGAAGTTCATGTGGAGGCGGGCTTCCGCCTCAACGGCTCACTGGTCCGGGCCGGCGTTGTTGACGAACTGCTGGTCTACTTGGCGCCGATGCTGATCGGCGAGGCCCAGGGCATGCTGCATCTGCCGGCGCTCTCCGATCTTGCCCAGGCGCGTCCGCTGGAATTCATCGAGGTCGCCATGGTCGGCAGCGACGTGCGACTGCGGGCACGATTGCACTAGCGCATGTTCACGGGACTGGTCCAGGGCATCGGCCGGATCGAGCGCGTCGAACCACTGCCCGCGGGCGGCGGCGTACGGCTGACGGTCGACGCCGGCAGAGTCGCCGGCTTCTCGGCGCAGGTTGGGGATAGCATCGCCTTGAACGGCGCATGCATGACGGCGACCGTGGTCGAGGGCGCGCGGTTCAGCTGCGATGTCTCGGCCGAGAGCCTGACCTGCACCACTGGTCTCGACCGGCCCGGGGACGTCAACATCGAGACTTCGCTGCGACTCGGAGACGCGATCGGCGGTCATCTGGTGGCCGGCCATGTCGACGGCGTCGGCCGCGTACGCACGATGCAGGCCGTCGGCGAATCCTGGGAGCTCGTGATCGTCGCGCCGCTGCAGCTGGCGCGCCTCGTCGCGGTGAAGGGATCGCTCGCGATCAACGGCGTCAGTCTCACCGTCAACCGCGTCACCGATACCGCCGACGGCTGCGAGGTCTCGGTCAACATCATTCCGCACACGCACTCGGTGACCACGCTGGGGCAGCTTGCGCCGGGCAATGGTGTGAACCTCGAGATCGACCTGATCGCCCGCTACGTCGAGCGGATGTTGCCGCACAAGGTCTGACGATTCGCGTGATCGACGACGGCACCGCGGGCTGGCTGCTCGCGCTGGCCGGGCGGAGCTGCCACCTCTGATCGCCGGCGCACGCGGCACAGCTCGCAAGCGCTTAGACTTTCTACATTGCGTGGGAGGCAAGGGAAACTCGAATGAGTGCACTGTCACTGGTGGCCCGGGCCGAAGGCGCCCCGCCGATCGCGAGCGTGCCCGAAATCCTCGACGATCTGCGACGCGGGAACATCGTCGTGCTGGTCGACGACGAGGATCGTGAGAACGAGGGCGATCTAATGTTTGCCGCCGACTTCGTGACCGCCGAGAAGGTCAACTTCATGGCGAAGCATGCGCGCGGCCTGGTCTGCCTGACACTGACCGAATCGCATGCGCGTCAGCTCGCGCTGCCACCGATGGCGCGCGACAACGGCACGGTCCACGGCACGAACTTCACCGCTTCGATCGAGGCTGCCGCAGGCGTGACAACGGGCATCTCCGCAGCGGACCGCGCGCGCACGGTCTGGGTGGCGACGCGCCCGAATGCGCGGCCCACCGACATCGTGCAGCCGGGTCACATCTTTCCGGTCGTCGCGCAGTCTGGTGGCGTGCTGATGCGGGCTGGACATACCGAGGCGGGTT
>DATEZE010000095.1:0-4471 GCA_035255845.1 Burkholderiaceae bacterium
GAGTCACCGGGCCCCGAGCTGGCCGTGCGCCGCGCACTGACGTAGCCGACGGTCAGCGTTTCGCTGATGCCATACGGCGCACCGACCACGAACACCTGGTCTGCGACGTCAACCTTGTCCGAGTCGCCGATCCGGGCGACGACCGCGTCCTGCGGCACCTGGGTCACTTGCAACAGCGCGAGGTCCGCCAGTGGGTCGGACGCGACGACGCGCGCAGCCACGATGGCCCCCCCTGCAAACCTGATCGTCACGCGATCAGCCGCCTCGACGACGTGCGCAGCGGTCAGGATGCTGCCGCTTTGCGAGATGAGTACACCGGAACCGAGCCCGCCGACGTCGGCCGGGCCCTGTCTGCCCAATGTCCCTGGAGACCTCGACTCGGCGAGGACGACGACGACCGACGCGCTGACACGCTTGAACACGTCGCGCAGAGCCGCTGCGTTGGCGGTACCGAGGGATAGTGCCAGCACGGCTGTGAGAATCGCCGTGAAGAAGTTCTTTCTCACCTTGCTGCTCCTTGATTGGATCGACGACATTCGCGGCTACTGGCTCAGGAAATTCGCTTCAACCACGCGTGCCGCGTCGTGTGGCTGCTCTTCGACAAGCGAGACTCCGTCGGTCTCCCCGATCACCGCCACATCGCGAACCCGCTGCTCCCACAGCTCCCTTGCCAGCGTGAGCACGACCGGGCCGACCACCAGGCCAACGAGTCCGAGCACTTCAAAGCCGCCGAGGCAGCCCATGAGCACCCAGACGAAAGGCAGACCGACCCCGCCCCGCGCAACCGCGGGCCGCACCACCTTGTCGCCGGCCAGCAGAATGCCGCAGCCGAGCAGCAGCGCCATGAATGCCGCGGCGGCCGCGCCTTGGAGGACCAAGTGCAGCGCCAGTGCGATGACGGCCACGTAGCCGAGGAAGGGCACGAGCGCGAGCGACCCGGTGATGGCCGCCCATAGCACTGCCTGCGGCACACCGGCCAGGGTGAAAGCGGCCGCGGTCGCCAGTCCGTCGAACAACCCGACCACCAGCATGCTGTTGACCGAAGCGCGCACCGCCCGCGTGCCGAGACCGATATAGCGTTCGACACCGGCGCCGAGGCGCTGTTGCAGCACGCGCCTGCAGCCCTGCGCCAGCATCTCGCCCTCCTGATAAAAGAAGAACAGCAGCAGGATCGCGAAGCCGATGACAATCGCGTGGCGGGCCGTGAACTGACCGAGTGCCTGGGCCCAGCCCAGCATGACGGCCGGGTCGGTGCGCTGCGCCCATAAGAGCAGAGTCCCCGGGTTTGCCAGCTCGCTCTGCCAGTGCGCCGTCACCCAGGGTCCGACCAGCGGCACATTTTCCAGCCAGAGTGGAAGGGCGATTCCGCGTTGGTCGGCGGCGGCGATCTCCAGAATCAGCGTGTGCGCCTCGCCGATCAGAGCGCCGAAGGCCGACACCATCGGCGCCAGGACGAACACGATCATCAGGCAGGTAAAGATCAGCGGCGTGGCGGTGCGCCGCAGGCGCACGGGCATGCGGGTCGCGAAACGCGTGTACAGCGGCCAGCTCGCGACCGCCGTCACGCACGCCGCTAGCAAGGCCTGAAAAAAGCTGTGCAGAATCCAGAGCGACAGCATGACGATCAGCGCCCGATAGAACCAACCCGGCGTGAGCGTGATATCCATGGCCCACGGGGCACGGGTTTCGGTTCGGTGTTGTCCCTGCTGTTCGATCAAGCGTAGATCCATGTTCCACTCTTAGCCTGCTGCGCTCGTGCTCGAGAGATCGCCCTGCGCGATGGCAAAGCATGTTGGGCCCCTGTGCTCAATAAGTCGTAAGCGGAACGTCGCAATTCGGTCCGGATTGCGCAGCGAAGCGCTACAGGCCGAACCGATGGGCTCACTCCGCTACGTCCTGGCTGCTCCGTTTGGTTTTGACCGTGGAAGACCGTCATCGCGAGCGAAATTGCGACCGAACGTCGACGGTTTGCTGACCACTTCCTAGGTCGCGCCGACTAAGGTGCGTGGCATGACTTTCCGGCAACTCGGCCGCGAGCATTCGCTCGGCGATGCGCCGGGCCGCTACGTACTGGAGAAGTAAATGCATCAAGTCGACGTCAGATCGCAATCGCTGCTCAGCGGCCGCAAGGGCCTGGTGGTCGGCATTGCCAACGAGCACAGCATCGCCTACGGCTGCGCGCGCATGTTCCGCGAATGCGGCGCCGAGCTCGGCGTGACCTGGATCAACGAGAAGACCCGCGACTATGTCGAGCCGCTGGCGCGCGAGGTGGGAGCGACGATCCAGATGCAGTTGGACGTCGAGCAAGCCGGCGCCCTGGAAGCGGTGTTCGACACGATCCGCGAGCGCTGGGGGCGGCTCGACTTCGTGCTGCATTCGCTCGCCTTTGCTCCCGCCAGCGACCTGCAGGGCCGCGTGGTGGATACCTCGCGCGAGGGCTTCATGCGCGCCATGGACATCTCGTGCCATTCGTTCATGCGCATGGCGCGGCTCGCCGAGCCATTGATGGACAAGGGCGGCACGCTCGTGACCATGACCTATCTGGGCGCCGCAGAGGTGGTGCCGCGCTACGGCGTCATGGGTCCGGTGAAGGCGGCGCTCGAGGCCTCGGTGCGCTACCTGGCCACCGAACTGGGGCCGCGCGGCATCCGCGTCAATGCCGTTTCACCTGGCCCGATTCTCACGCGCGCGGCCTCCGGGATCCGCGAATTTGACGAACTGCTCGCCGAAGCGCGCCGGCACGCGCCGCTCGCGCGCGAGGTCGAGATCGACGACGTCGGTGCGCTGTGCGCGTTCCTGGTGAGCGACGCCGCGCGGGCCCTCACCGGCGACGTCCACTACGTCGACGGCGGCTTCCACATCCTCGCCTAAGGCGGCCGGCGCAGACACGCCCCGGAATATTCCACGACAGGACACAAATGGTAACGAGCACATTCGAAACAAGCGACCTCGAGATTCTTCGCAACCGGACCTTCGACGAGATTGCCGTCGGCGACAAGGCCAGCATCGAGCGCACGCTGACCGCCGCCGACATCCAGCTGTTCGCCGCGATGTCCGGCGACACCAATCCGCACCACATCGACGCCGAGTTCGCCGCCTCGACACGCTTTCACGGCGTGACCGCCCACGGCATGTGGGGCGCGGCGCTGATCTCGGCAGTCCTTGGCACGCGCCTGCCCGGGCCAGGCACCGTATACACCGGCCAGTCGCTCAAGTTCCATGCCCCTGTCCGCGTCGGCGACACCTTGACGACAACCGTCACGGTAACCGCGCGCGACGCCTCGAATCACCACGTGACGCTGGATTGCCGCTGCGTCAACCAGGACGGCACGACGGTGATTTCTGGCGAGGCGGTGGTACTCGCGCCGACCGAGCGCATCGAGCGTCCGCGCGGCACGCTGCCGCAGGTGCGCATTTCGCTCGCGCAGGGCGATGACCTTGTGCGGATACTGCAGTACGTACGGCCCCTTGGGTGCATCAAGGTGGCGGTCGTTCACCCGTGCGATGCCGTGAGCCTGTCCGCCGCCCTTGACGCGCGTGCCGCCGGATTGATCGAGCCGGTGCTGATCGGTCCGCGTGCGCGCATCGAGGCCGTTGCACAGAAGTCGGATCTGAAGATCGACGGCATCGCCATCGAGGACGTGCCGCACAGCCACGCCGCAGCGGCACGTGCCGTCGAGCTCGCCGTCAAGGGTGAGGTCGAAGCGCTGATGAAGGGCAGCCTGCACACGGACGAGCTGATGGCCGCCGTCGTCGCCAGCCCGCTTCGCACGAAACGCCGCATGAGCCACTGCTTCCTGATGCAGACGCCCGCGTATCCGCGCCCGTTCATCATCACCGACGCGGCTGTCAACATTGCACCAACGCTGTCCGAGAAAGCGGACATCGTTTGCAACGCCGTCGAGCTGGCGCAGGCGTTCGGTATTGCGCGGCCGCGCGTCGCCATCCTTGCCGCCGTCGAGACCATCAATCCGAATATGACGGCGACGCTCGATGCGGCGGCGCTGTGCAAGATGGCGGACCGCGGCCAGATCTCCGGCGCCATCCTCGACGGGCCCCTTGCATTCGACAACGCAGTCTCCGCTGCCGCCGCGCGCACCAAGGGAATCGTCTCGGAGGTCGCCGGTGCCGCTGACATCCTGGTCGTTCCCGATCTGGAGAGCGGCAACATGCTCGCCAAGCAGCTGATGTACCTCGGCGGCGCGGCGAGCGCCGGCATTGTCCTCGGTGCGCGCGTTCCGATCGTGCTCACCAGCCGCGCCGATCCGCGCGAAGCGCGCATCGCCTCGTGCGCGGTGGCGCTGGTGGCCGCGCGGCGCGGCGGCGCCCTCGCTCTCAATGCAACGCAAGCACCGCCCAACGGCCCGGCGGCTAGCGTCCCTTCTCCGCCGAAGGCGACGCCGGAGCTGCAATCATGAGCGCCGTCGAGCCGTTCCAAGCTGCTCGGCCGGCTCCCGGCGAGAGCGCCGTT
>DATEZE010000096.1:0-2173 GCA_035255845.1 Burkholderiaceae bacterium
GGCACGGGTCGAGCACATAGAGCGCGGTCACGATGCCGCGCTGATCGCGCGCCTTCAGCGCGTAAGTGTTGCCATTGATGAGCTTCGACACCATCCATGCCTGCCAGAACTGCACCCGCGTCTGGTACTCGTTGGGCTTGCGCAGCACGCGCAGGAAGGGTGAGGCGTCCGGCACCGAGGTCTCGAGCCAGACGGTGCGGTCGCCGAAGTCGCGTTGCGCGGTGAGCTTCACGCGCAGCTTCGCCACGTCGTCCGCAATTAAAGTCACGCACGTGTAAATCGGCGGAAATCTGAGCAGGTCGCGCGTCGTGGCGAGTTCTACGTTGCGCTGCCACGCGCCGGGGAAGGATTCCTGGATTAGGCGGAACCAGGCGCCGCCGGCGTAGCTCGAGGATGCGGCCGGCGTGAGGGTGAGGCTGGTCGCGGCCTTGACCTGCTCGCGGCCCGAGACGTTGTAGATCACGTCCGAGGTGCCGTCGTTGCGCAGGCGAATATGCGGCTTGGCGCGGAAGGTGGTCATTGGGCGGTCAGGTGCCGGGTCTTGTAGGTGCGTTTGGGTTTCGGCGGCTTGCGCGGCTTCTTCAGCAGCGCGGGCACTTCTGGCGGCTCGACGTCGGGCTTGACCAGCGTGGCGAGACCAAGCTGCACGAGCGCATCGGCAAGCTTCGCCTCGACGACGAACTCCTCGCCGAGCGCGAGCGGCTTGCCGCCATAGCTCGGCAGGCCCTTCGCGCGCAATAGGCTGAACATAGGTGATTTCGCTCCACGTGAAACAACAGACGCGCCGGTGCTGGCCAAAGACACCGGCGCGCCTTTACGACAGGAAGCTGTTACGGTGCCGCCGGCGCGTACGCTGCGCCGGAGATGTACTGCGCCGCCTGCGGGTGCGCTTTCGCCCACGAGACGAACCATTCGCAGCGCAGGCCAACTTCGTTACGTTGCCACAGCGAATGATCAGCGGTGCCGGCTCCGGTCATGCTGATGGTTGCCTGCTCCGACAGATCGACCTTGATGCCGCCGTTGTCCGCCAGCAGAATGAGGCTGGGAACCACGGCGACGATGTTGCTGCCGCTGCTCGAGCCGCCGACGTTGTTGCTGACGAGAACACGCATCCCGTCGATGTTGCCGCCGTTGATGTTGACGTCCGGGAAGAAACGCTGCCCGAGCGGATTGCGGAGGCCGCCCAGCCCCCAAGCGATATACGACGACACGATCAGCGTCACGTTCGACAGCGGGATGTTGTAGGCGATGAAGCGATTCATCAGGACGCTGATGTCGTGCAGCAAGTCCTCGCCCGTTGTACCGCCGGCCGGAACGTCATCGACACCGTTGAGCACTGACGCCGGGTTATTTGGTCCATCGGCCACCGCCGGGTCGAGGAACTGCTCGTCGGCGAACTGCGCGATGCGCGCGATCAGGTCTCGCCGCGTCGCTTCGACCGAGTTGATGGCCGAGCTCATGATCTGATCCTGCGTCAGGACCATGATCTCGGCGATCTTGTCTCGTCCGATTTCCACGGTGTCGTACACCCCTTCCCCGACCGGCTTCACCGCACCGTTGCCGACCCAGTTCGCGCTCGAGTTCGCCGGTCCCTGCACGATCATCTTGGTGTTGAACGGCGCCGGGCGCAGGCCGAGGCGGCCGACGACGGTTGCCGGGCGCAGTTCCTCGATGAATTCGCCCTCGACGGTATTCACCGGATTCAGCGGCTCGGCCCAGTTGCCTGCGGCGCCGGTGCCGACGGCGGCCTTCAGATACATCCCGACCAGCGGCGTATCCGGCCACAGCCTCGCCGCATACGCTGCGGTCTCGTTCATCGACCAGCGGCTCTTGATGCCCTGGATCTTGGCATGCGCCGCCCGCGCGAACATCGTGCCTTTCGGCAGGTTCGACTTCATCTGGAAATCGCCGGCGCGAACGCGCGAGGCGCGGTCAGGATCGTTGCCGATCGCCGCGGTGATCGGTACGGCCTTGGAGATCGTGCCTTGCATCGTGTGCAGACGACGCGCCTTGGTGTCGAAGGAAATCACGTCGGCCGCGAGGTCGTCGAGTTCCTGCTGCTCGGTCGAATCGAGTTCGTCCGGGTCGCCGTTGCATTTCGTCTTCAGTTCGTCGATGCGGGTCTGCGCCTTGGCGCGTTCATCTTCGAGTGCTTCGATCTGGTTCGAAATAC
>DATEZE010000097.1:0-3918 GCA_035255845.1 Burkholderiaceae bacterium
CGTAGTCGATCGCCGCTTCGCGGTCGGGAAGCGTCGGCAGCAGCGGCAGTTGCACATCCATGCGAACCTGCGTCACGTCGTCAAACTGGTAGCTCACGGTCGCTGGGAGCGGCCACAGGATGTCTTTCAGGCAGGCAAGAAGGTGGTCATGCATCGCCTGTGCATCGCCCTGCGCGGCGCGCTGGCTGTGCTCATGCATGTCCTTCTGTCCGCTTTCCCACGCGAACTTGCGCTTGGTCCAGCGCGCGCGATCGTCGAGATAGTCGATCATCGCCTGCTGGTCGTACACGTTCTTGCCGTCCTTTGTTCCGAGCGGCTTCGGCTTTTCAGGCGTCGCCTCGGCAAACGGCCGCACCGAGATCGGCACCAGCAGCATGTCAGGCGTTGGCGTCCAGCGCTGCGGCAGCGCCATCGCGTCGACGTGCTCGTTCAGATGCGCGCACACCGCGAGCGCGGCCTCGCGCTCCATGTCGGCCGCGCCGTCGACGAGATTGGAGAGCGGGTCGACGTGTTGATTTGAGCGCACCGGACGGATCAGGCGCGCATAGCCGTATTGGTCGATGCGCACCTTCATTTCGCTGTCCGGCAGCGCGAAACTGGTCGCCTGCGCGCCGGAATCGGTCTCGCTGTCGCTGGTCAGCACGACCTGCGACCGGCGGCGGTAAACGGCGCTCTGACCGTCGGCACTGGCGAAGGACGGAATCAGGCGATACGGCGGCAGCCACCGCACCTTGTCGCCGAAGGTCGCCGAATGTCGATAGCGCAGCGGCACCGCGGGAGCACTGCTCGCGGTTTCGGCCACTGCGGAATTCGACGAGTAAGTCACTGCAGGTCCTGCATTACGGGGGACGAACCGAGACGGCGTGCATGCCGCGCGATACGTTCCCGCAGAACGGAGTCAACGAGGCTGCATCTTGGCAGCCGCAACGGCCTGGCAACGCGCAAAAAGGGGGGCGCGGAGGGCGCTTTCCGAAGTGGTGGCTCGCCTTCAGGCCCGCGCGCAGCGTATGGCCTTGCGCTTCATCAACCGTTTGACCGATCAAGCTCGGCATTTCCGCGTACCCTTCGCCGCCATGCTGGCGGTGCTGCGCGGCGGACTGGCGTCGCTGATCCTCGTTCTGAACACGCTGGTCGGCGTGGCCTGCATGATGCCGTTCGCGCTGCTGAAGCTGCTGCTACCGTTCGACGTAATGCGACACCTCACCGACCGCGCGCTCAATGCAATAGCGACCAGCTGGATCGACGTCAACAACGCATGGATCGATGCGGTTAGCAGGACCCGCTGGGACGTTCAGGGACTCGAGGGACTCGAGCCGGGCGGCTGGTACCTGGTGTCGAGCAACCACCAGAGCTGGGTCGACATCCTGGTGCTGCAGAAGATTTTCAACCGCCGGATCCCGCTGCTGAAGTTCTTCCTGAAGCGTGAACTGATGTGGGTGCCGGTGATCGGGCTCGCGTGGTGGGCGCTGGATTTCCCGTTCATGCGACGGCGCGGCGGCCTCGCCGGCGCCGAAGACCTCGAGCGCGCGCGCCAGGCCTGCAGGAAGTTCAGCGTTGTACCGACCTCGGTGATCAACTTTCTCGAAGGCACGCGCTATACGCGCACCAAGCACGATGCACAGGGCTCGCCGTATCGCCACCTGCTGAAGCCCAAGGTCGGCGGCATCGCCACCGCACTAACCACCCTCGGCAGCCAGTTCCACCGGCTGCTCGATGTGACGATCGTTTACCCCGATGGCGCCCCCGAGTTCTGGACCTTGCTGTCAGGTCGACTGCGGCGGGTGGTCGTGCGCGTCGAGCAGCGTGAGATCCCACCGGAGCTGCTTGCCGGCGACTACACCGGCGATCCGACGTTCCGCGCGCGCATGCAGGACTGGATCAACGCGCTGTGGGTACAGAAGGATGCGCTGATCGGGGAGCTTCGGGCCGCGGCCTGAAGGTCGGACTGCACCGCGCGTATCGTTCACTCCTCGAATTCAGGAGTGGATCCAATGTTTGAAGCGACGATCGCAGGCAGCTTGCCGAAGCCGGGCTGGCTCGCCGAAACCGACAAGCTCTGGCCGCAGTGGAAGCTCGCCGGCGCCGAACTTGCGGCTGCGAAGCGCGACGCCACGCTGCTGTGGCTCAAGGAGCAGGAGGATGCCGGCCTCGACATCGTCGGCGATGGCGAGCAGTCGCGCCAGCATTTCGTGCACGGATTCCTCGAGTTCGTCGACGGTATCGACTTCGAGCACAAGGTCGAGATGGGCATCCGCAAGGAGCGCTACAAGGCGATGGTGCCGCAGGTGATCGGTCCGCTGCGGCTGAAGGGCCGCGTGCACCAGACCGAGGCGACGCTGGCGCGGCGCCACACGACGAAGAAGCTGAAGATCACGCTGCCGGGTCCGATGACGATCGTCGACACCGTCGCCGACCGCCACTACGGCGACCGCGCGAAAATGGCGATGGCCTTCGCCGAGCTGCTGAACCAGGAGGCGCTGGCGCTGCAGGCCGATGGCGTCGACGTGATCCAGTTCGACGAGCCGGCCTTCAATGTCTACATGGACGACGTGAAGGCCTGGGGCGTCGCGGCGCTCGATCGCGCCGCGCTGGGGCTGAGCTGTCGGACGGTGGTGCACATCTGCTACGGCTACGGCATTAAGGCCAATGTCGACTGGAAGGCAACGCTCGGGTCGGAATGGCGCCAGTACGAGGAGATCTTCCCGGCGATCGCCAAGAGCACGATCCAGGCGGTCTCGCTCGAGTGCATGAACTCGAAGGTGCCGATGCATCTGATGAAGTTGCTCGAGGGCAAGGATCTGCTGGTCGGTGTCATCGATGTCGCCTCCGACGTCGTCGAGACACCCGAGCAGGTCGCCGACACGATCGGCCGGGCGCTGCAGTTCGTCGCAAAGGAGCGTCTTTTTCCATGCACCAATTGCGGCATGGCCCCGATGAAGCGCGAGATCGCGCTCGCCAAGCTGGCTGCGCTCGGCAAGGGCGCCGAGCTCGCGCGGCAGCGCTACGGCCGGTGAACGCGTCGCGCGACGTCCTCGACTCTGGCTGACCATTTCATCCCTACTGCGAAGGAACACCTTTGAGCCGCCGTACGCTGACGATCGACGACCGCCTGCACGATTACGTGCTGACGCATAACCGCGAGCATCCGGAACTGGCGAAGCTGCGCGAAGCGACCGCGTCTCATCCGCACGGCGTCATGCAGATCTCGCCGGAGCAAGGCGCGCTGCTGCAGATGCTGGTCAAGCTGCTCGGCGCCCGCCGCACGATCGAGATCGGTGTCTTTACCGGCTACAGCGCGCTGGCAACCGCGCTGGCACTGCCCGATGACGGCGGCATCCTCGCTTGTGACATCAGCGACGAGTACACGCAAGTGGGCCGGCCCTACTGGGAGCGCGCTGGAGTGGCCGGCAAGATTGAGCTGGTGCTGCAGCCAGCGGTTCAGACCCTTGACCAACACCTGGCGGCCGGCGAGGGCGGGCGCTACGACTTCGCCTTTATCGATGCGGACAAGAGCGGCTACGACGCCTACTACGAGCGCTGCCTCGTGCTGCTGCGACCGGGCGGGCTGATCGCGATCGACAACGTATTGTGGAGCGGACGCGTGGCCCAGCCTGCCGACGCGGCGGACGCGGATACCGCGGCACTGCAGGCGCTGAACGCCAAGGTGCTGCGCGACGACCGCGTCGACCTTGCGCTGCTGCCGATCAGTGACGGGCTGACACTGGCACGGAAAAGGTAACCGTCGCTCGTGTACGCGATGGCCGGCAGAGCCGACCATCGCACGTGCACTCGCGCCGGGAGCGCGCGCTTCGCGCGCACTGAGTAGTGTCGGCTCTGCTTCGGAGCGGCCGTGCGCTCGCCGATCTTCAAGGGCACTGCACCCACCCAGCCCTCCCGCCGAGCGGGAGGGCTCTGGCG
>DATEZE010000098.1:0-5237 GCA_035255845.1 Burkholderiaceae bacterium
CTCGGCGGCGACTCGCCGCCCTTCTCCAGATCAATCGGGCGCGATCCCCCGATTGCGCGGGCCACGGCGGTGGGCTCATTTGCCGGCGCGAGCGAGTGAACACGCGCGGCCGCGTCGGCGAGCTGAGCTTCGTCGAGGCCATCGCGGTCGCGCACCGCGCGCTCGAACGCGGCGAGTGCCAGCGCCGGCTCGCCCAGCTGCGCATAGACGTGGCCGAGGTAGTAGCGCGCGCGCGCATTGCCAGGCACGTGCTCGAGCGCATCCAGGTAGAAGTTGCGCGCGGCTTGCAGGTTCGGCTCGCGGCCGAAATGCTCCTCGAGACCAAGCCCTAGGTTGCGGCGCGACTCGCTGGCATTCCAGGCGTTCCAGGCGAACAAGCCGACGAGCACGCCCAGCAGCACGGCGGCCGCGCCGATGACGGCCTGTCGCTGCCAGCGCGGCCGCGGCAGGCGTGGCGCCGGACGTGGAGAAGTTGGCTGTCCGAGACGCTTGCGCACCTCGTTCGCGACGTCGATGAACGCGGGGTCATCCGCTGCGCCGCTCCAGTCGAGCAGATCGAGCGCATGAATCTGGCCGAAGCCGAGCGGCGGCACGACCGCCTCGATGCGTACTGGGAGCAGCTTGCCGGCCTCGAGCGCGCGCATCGATTCATCGCGTACGAAGCTCGAGCGTCCCGACGGCTCGGACCACAGCACGATGACGACATGCGCCTCGGCGATCTGCTGCTCGATGACTTCGGAGAACTCGGAACCGCCAGCCAGGTTTCTATCCCACCAGACCTCGATGCCGAGCGCGCCGAGCGCATGCGCGACCCGTTCTGCCGTGTCGCGATTCTCGCGCGCGTAGCTGATGAAGAGCTGAGTCAACGGTCGCGATCTCGGCTGAAGCGGCGCGCGACAATGGCGCGCGAGGACGTGTTTGCGCCATCCCGCTGACGCGCGAGCGGCCGCGGCGACACGCGCGGCGGCAACATGCAGCTACACGGCGTAAGTGAATTGCGCGCGCCGCACCCGCGTCTGCCCGCAGAGGTCCGTGATCAGTCGATCGTCCGGCCGAACGCGCCAGTCTTCAGGCAGCGCGACGTCGACCGTGCCGGACGCGTTGGTGTAAGAGACGATGACGCGGCAGCCGCCAATGCCGTTGCCGTTAGCCTGCACGCGATAGGCGCTGAGCGCCTCGCGCAGGCCCGCCGCATCTGCAGCGCCCTCGAGCTCAATGTGCAGTCGGGCAGCCGCCCTGGCGCGCGCTTCTGTCAGGTCCATGATGTCGTCGGCCGAGATCGTCAGGCGCTGCGCGAACTCGTCGAAGCGTACGCGGCCGGCGACAAAGATCAGTTGGTCCTCTCGCAACAACGCGCGCTTGCGGTCGTAAAGCTCGGAGAACACCATCAGTTCGAGCTGCGCGGTCGCGTCGTCCAATACGACCACGCCCATGCGGCCGCGCCGTGTGTTCTGACTGCGCGCCGAGACGATGACGCCCGTGAGCTTGACCTGGTCACGCGCCTGGCGCAGTTCCGAAAGCGGTGTCGGCGCGAGCTTGCGCGCCTCGGCCGCGTATTCGCGAAACAGGTGGCCGGAGAAGTAATACCCGAGCGCGAGCTTCTCGTTGGAGAGCTTCTCGCGCTCGCTCCAGCGGGTCGCCTTGACGTACTCGACATGGCGCGCGCTGTCGCCGCCGCCGAACAGGCTCGCCTGCCCGGCGCTGGCTGCCGCGCTCTCGGCCGCGTCGATCGCGCGCCCGACAGTGGCGAGCAGCGCCGCACGATCATCGTGCAGACGATCGAACGCTCCCGCGCGTACCAGTGCCTCGACCACGCGGCGATTGACCAGGTGCTTGTCGACCCGGGCGCATAGATCGAAGAGATCGGAAAATGCGCCGCCGCTCGCACGCGCCGCCAGAATTGCCTCGATTGCGCCCTGCCCCGTGCCCTTGATCGCGCCAAGGCCATAGCGGATCGTCTTCATGTCTACCGGCTCGAAACCCCAGGCGCAGGCGTTGATGTCCGGCGCCTGCACGCTGAGGCCGAGCGCCTTGCAGTCCTCGATCAGGTCCTTGACCTTGTCGGTGTCGTCCTTCACCGCGGTCAGATTGGCGGCCATGAACGCGGCCGGATAGTGCGCCTTGAAGTATGCAGTCTGGTAGGCGACCACCGCGTACGCCGCCGAGTGGCTCTTGTTGAAGCCGTAGCCTGCGAACTTCTCCATCAGGTCGAAGAGTTCGGTCGCGGTGCGCGCGTCCACGCCCTGCCTGCCCGCTCCGTCGACGAAGATCGAGCGGTGCGTCGCCATTTCCTCGGGCTTCTTCTTGCCCATCGCGCGCCGCAGCAGGTCGGCGCTGCCGAGCGAATATCCGCCGACGACCTGCGCGATGCGCATGACCTGCTCCTGGTACACCATGACGCCGTAGGTCTCGGCCAGGATCGGCTCGATCGACGGATGCAGGTAAGCGACACGCTGGCGGCCGTGCTTGCGTTCGATAAACTCCGGGATCAGGTCCATCGGACCCGGCCGGTAGAGCGCGTTGAGCGCGATCAGGTCCTCGAGGCGGTCCGGCTTCGCCCGCTTCAGCAGTTCGCGCATGCCGCGCGATT
This sequence comes from Burkholderiaceae bacterium, assembly GCA_035255845.1. GTDB lineage: Bacteria > Pseudomonadota > Gammaproteobacteria > Burkholderiales > Burkholderiaceae_F > JALORV01. The sequence continues at coordinate 2,591 of DATEZE010000098.1, forward strand.
CAAACTGGAAGATCGCCGCGGTCGCCGCCTGCTTGAAGATCTCGTAGGTTTTCGCATCGTCGAGCGGCAGCGTCTCCAGCGTCAGCGTGAACGCGGGGTCGAGCCGGCGCACGTATTCGAGAGTCAGCGCCAGGATCGTCAGCGTCGTCAGGCCGAGGAAGTCGAACTTCACGAGGCCGATCGCCTCGACATCGTCCTTGTCGAACTGGCTGATCGCGGCGTCCTGCGCGCCCGGCGCGCAGTACAGTGGGCAGAAGTCGGTGAGCTTGCCCGGTGCGATCAGCACGCCGCCAGCATGCATTCCGACATTGCGCGTCAGTCCTTCGAGCGGGCGCGCCAGCGTGATCAGTTCCTGGTGTTCCTCGTCGCTCGCCACCGCGTCGGCAAATGCCGGCTCCTCCTTCAGTGCGCGATCCAGCGTCCACGGATCGGCCGGGTTGTGCGGAATCAGCTTCGACAGCTGGTCGCACTTGGTGTACGGCAGGTCGAGCACGCGGCCCGCGTCGCGCACGACGGCCTTCGCCCCAAGAGTGCCGAAGGTCGCGATCTGCGAAACGGCATCCTGCCCGTACTTGCGCTTCACGTAATCGATCACCCGGTCGCGGTTGTCCTGGCAGAAGTCGATGTCGAAGTCCGGCATCGACACGCGCTCCGGATTCAGGAAGCGTTCGAACAGCAGTCCGTAGCGCAGCGGATCCAGGTCGGTGATGCCCAGCGAGTACGCGACCAGCGAGCCGGCCCCGGAACCTCGTCCGGGCCCGACCGGAATACCGTCTTTTTTCGCCCAATTGATGAAGTCCGCAACAATCAGGAAGTAGCCGGAAAAGCCCATCTTCGCGATCGTCTTCAGCTCCAGGTCGAGGCGTGTCTCGTACTCGGAACGTCGTGCTTCGCGCGCGCGCTCGTCCGGAAAGAGCGCCTCGAGCCGGCGCTGCAGGCCCGCCGCGGTGAGGTCGCGGCAGTGATCGTCGAGTGTCACACCCGCGGGAGTCGGGTAGCGCGGCAGCTGTGGCTTGCCGAGTTCCAGCGTCAGGTTGCAGCGACGCGCGATCTCCGCCGCATTCACTAGAGCCGCCGGCACGTCGGCGAAAAGCTCTTCCATTTCAGCGCACGTCTTGAAGTACTGCTCGCGCGTAAACGGACGCGGCCGTCGCGGGTCAGCGAGCGTGTAGCCCTCCGCGATGCAGAATCGCGCCTCGTGCGCGCGAAAATCCTCGGGCGCGAGGAACTGGATCGGATGCGTCGCCACCACCGGGAGGTGCTGGCGCAGTGCCAGTGCCAGCGATGCCTGCGTGCACGCCGTGTCGCGCGCCTCGCCGGTGCGCTGCAGCTCGAGGTAAAAGCGGCCGGCAAACAGAGCGGCAAGCCGTTGCGCCGCAAGAGTCGCAGCCTCGGCCCGGCCGGCCATCAGATGCACGCCGACCTCGCCATGCCGCGCGCCCGAAAGCGCGATCATGCCCGCGGCATGCGCACCTGCATCAGCTTCCAGCCAGGCCAGCCGCATTTCGGCGCGGTTGCGATGTTGGTTCTCCAGGAACGCCCGCGTCAGCAGCGCGCACAGGTTGAGATAGCCGCGACGGTCCTGCACCAGCAGCAGCAGGCGGTGTGGATTGTCGCGCTCGGTCTCGTTGGTGACCCAGACATCGCATCCCAGGATCGGCTTGACCCCGCGCCTGCGCGCAGCCTCGTAGAAGCGGACCGCTCCAAAGAGGTTGGAGCTGTCGGTGAGGGCAAGCGCTCCTTGCCCGTCCGCCGCAGCCCTGGTCACTGCGTCGTCGATGCGGACGATGCCGTCGACGACTGAGAACTCCGAGTGCAGACGAAGATGGACGAACTGCTTACCGCTCATGCGGGAATTCTGCCACCCGACATAGCGCGCGACTGTGGATAACCTCGCCTTGCATCCATATTGAGTACCGTCAATTGAATGAAATCAGGCAAAGCGATGGAAAGATGGTGTTATCTGCGTCGTCCGGTGCCATTGCCGGAGCGTTACCGTGGTTATCGTCGCGACAGTCCGAAGGAGAAATCTATGCTGCGTTTACTGCTGGTAGCCGGCCTTGCCTTGAGCGGCGCGGTGGCTGCGCAGACGATTTACAAGGTGCAGACGCCCGACGGCAGCATTCTCTTTACCGACTCGCCGCCTGCCGGCAGCAAGGTACTCGAGGAGCGCGAGGTGAAGCCCGTTTCAAAGCCGGCGAAGACGACCAGCAACGCGCCATCACGACCGATCACGCTGCCCGGAACCGGGCCGGACCCCAGCGTCCCGCTCGTCGCGCCAAGGGGCAATTCGCTCGACACAGCGATGCAGGAGATCGCAGCGGCTGAAACGGCCGTTCAGGTGGCCAAGCGCCGCCTTGAACTCGGACGCGAACCGCAGCCGGGAGAGCGACTCGGACTGGCGGGCGGTGGCACGCGGCTGTCACCGGATTACGAAGCGCGAGTCGCGAGCCTGGAGCGTGAAGTGGCCGAAGCCGAGGGGCGATTGGCCAAGGCCTACGCCGCGCGCAACGCGGCACGCTGATTTCGCCACAGCGCCGCCGGGCCGCTTCTCAAGTGCGCGGCAGCGTCACGCCGCGTTGGCCTTGATATTTGCCGCCACGGTCCTTGTACTAGGTCTCGCAGACCTCGTCGCTTTCGATAAACA
>DATEZE010000099.1:0-20973 GCA_035255845.1 Burkholderiaceae bacterium
AAAGCCCGGCAGCGCCGGGCTTTTTGTTGGCCGAAATTCGAGCGCTACGCGGCCGCCGCGATCCGATAGCTGCGGATACGCAGTGCCGCCTCCTCGAGCGCCCGAATCCGGCTGGCTTCGGCCCGCGCGATCCAGTCCTGCAACTGCGCCAGCATCTGCTCGCGCGACGCCGAGCTCTTGCTCCAGATCGCCGCGAGTTCGGTGCGCATCTCCACCAGTGTCTTCATCACACGACTGTGAGCCATCAGGTCCGACAACGACCGCTGCTGCTCGGCCGGCAGCGTGGAGACATCATCCTTGCGCAGCCAAACCTTGAGGCCTGCGAAACGCGCCCGCTCGGCCTCCGGGACCTCGAGGCTGCCGAGTTCGGCACGGTAGGCGTGGGCGAGATTGCGCGCGTACTTGGACAAAAGGTCGTAACGATGCGTGATGACGGCCTGCAGCGTCTCGAGGTCGATCGCACGCTTCGGCGACGAAACCTCGGGCACCGGCGCCACGCGCAGCACCTTGGCCAGCCCCAGCGCCTGCAGTGCGCGGATGTATTGCCAACCAAGATCGAACTCGAACCACTTCAGCGAGAACTTGGCCGAGGTCGGATAGGTGTGATGGTTGTTGTGCAGTTCCTCGCCACCGATCAGCACGCCCCACGGGGAAATATTCCTGCTGGCATCAGGTGCGTCGTGGTTGCGGTATCCCCAGTAATGCCCGATGCCGTTGATGACGCCCGCGGCAAAGAAAGGAATCCAAATCATCTGGACCGCCCACACCGCCATCCCGGCAACGCCGAACATAAGTACGTCGGCGATCAGCATCACACCGACGCCTTGCCAGGTGTACTTAGAGTAGACATTCCGCTCGACCCAGTCGTTCGGCGTGCCATGACCGTAGCGGCTAAGCGTTTCCTCGTTCTTGGACTCGTCGCGGTAAAGCTCCGCGCCGGTCCACAGCACGGTCTTGATGCCGCGCGTCTGGGGGCTGTGAGGATCCTCTGGAGTTTCACACTTCGCGTGGTGCTTGCGGTGAATCGACACCCAATCGCGTGTCTGCATGCCGGTGGCGAGCCACAGCCATGCACGAAAGAAGTTGGCGATCGCCGGATGCAGGTCGAGCGCGCGGTGCGCCTGGCTGCGATGCAGGTAGATCGTGACTGCCGCAATCGTGATGTGCGTCAGCAGCAGGGCGGCGACGATCAGCTGCCACCAGCTAAGTTGCAGCAGTCCGCCGTCGAGAAATTCCAGGAGACCCATGGGAGCGCGTTTCCTTACGCGGGGAGCGGCCGACCGGAAGGCAGGCAGCTCGATGAGAAGGTGCAATTGTAAACGGGAGCGGGCTCAAGCCGAAGCAGGAAGATCGAGGCAATTGTCCAAAATCAAGGGGCTTCACCCGCGCTTTGAGGCCGTTCGTCGGCAGGGTTGGTGGCTCGAGCCTCCCTGATCAGACGTACGTCCCGGCGTGGATACGGAATCTCCACACCGGCTTCGGCAAAACGCTGCAGCACCGCGCGCGCAATGGCCGAACGGACCGCCAGCGTGCCTTCTTCCGGATCGCGGATCCAGAAGCCGACTTCCAGATCGACGCCGTCGGCACCGAATCCGGTGACGAATGCGCCCGGCTCCGGCGAAGCCAGTACCCGGGGCTGTTCGCGGGCGCAGTCGTTCAGGATTCTCAGCGCCTGATCGAGGTCGGACGAATACGCGATCGCGACCTTCACGGAAACCCGGACTTCCCGACTGCTGAGCGAATGGTTGACCATCGGCGTCGATACGAGCATCTCATTCGGCAGAACGGTCTCGGTGCCATCGAGTGCCTTGATGACCGTGTAACGCGTGTTGATCTGTGCGACGCGGCCGTAGTACTTGTCGACCGTGATCATGTCGCCGATCGACAGGCTCCTGTCCAGCAAGATGATGAAGCCGCTGACGTAGTTGCTGGCGATCCGCTGCAGACCGAGGCCGAGGCCGACGCCGAGCGCACCGCCGAACACTGAAAGCACGGTGAGGTCGATACCGACCGACGACAGCGCAACCAGGACCGCGACTACAAGCAGGACCGCTTTGAGCACGCGCACCAGGACGACGCGCGAGTTCGCGGTCAACGATTCGGCGTCCATTAGACGCGCCTCGACGGTGGAGCCGAGCCACAGGGCGGCGATCACGGTGACCACTACCGAGAGTGCGCCGATCAGCACGTCCCACAGACTGATAGGCGACTTGCCGACCGAAAACCGCACCGACTCAAGAGAGCCGACAACATCGCCGAGCACACCGGTCAGGTACAGCGCCACACCCAGCCAAATCAGCAGCGCGATCCAGCGCTCGAATGTGCCGAGCCACGTCGAGCGGGGTAACGCGCGGCGCAGGACATACACGGCCAGTCGCACCGCCGCCATCGCGGCGACCAGCGTCAACGCCAGTCGCAGCAACTGCACATCGGCGACACGTTGAACCAGCCCGGAGACGCGGAGCACCAGCGCGCCGATCACCATCACCAGAAATGCGGTGACCGGAAAGGCAAGCCGTCGCATTCCCGCGATCGAGAATCGCAGCAGATCAGTGCGGAATCCGCCGCTGCGCTGCTCGGCAGCGACCTGCGCATCGACGCGCCTGCCGACGCGGCGCGCGGCCAGCGCGCCACTCGCGAGACCGATCGCAATCACCAGCAACTGCCACAGCGACTGTGGCCGCGCCAACCCGACCCGCACGATCTCGGCGACTTCCTGCAAAAGTGTCGGTTCGGCCATGTCAGTTCCGTTCCAGCACCGCGGCGAAGAAGCCATCGGTCGCGTGCAGATGCGGAAGCATCACGAAATACGGGGCGAAGCGCGGCAGCCCGTCGATCGCGATCGACTGCATCGCCAGCACAGACTGTGCCGGCACGACGGAGAAGTCGGGATGGTCCGTCAGGAAGCGCTCGACGACCTCTTGGTTCTCGCGCGCGAGCAGCGAACAGGTCGAGTAGACGAGTCGGCCGCCGCGCTTCAGCAGGCGCGCCGCAGCCGCCAGCACCGCATGCTGCACTTGGTTGACCCGGGCCAGTTCGGTCTCGTCGAAGCGCCACTTCAGGTCCGGATTGCGGCGCAGCGTCCCCGATCCGGAGCATGGCGCGTCGACGAGAACACGGTCGCACTTGCCGTGCAGGCGCTTGACCCGTGCGTCGGTCTCGCTGCGAATCGCGACCGGGTGCACATTGGAAAGTCCGCTGCGCTTGAGCCGCGGTCCGAGGCCGTCGAGTCGGCGCGCGTTGATGTCGAACGCATACAGGCGCCCGCTCGATCGCATCAGCGCACCGAGCGCAAGTGTCTTGCCGCCGGCGCCGGCACAGAAGTCGACGACCATTTCGCCACGTCGCGGCTGCAGCAATCGAGCGATCAACTGGCTGCCCTCGTCCTGCACTTCGATGCGACCTTCGCGATAGGCCGGCCATTGCGTCAGCGCCGGCTTGTCCGCCAACCGGATCGCCTCCGGCGAATAGCGCGATGCGGTCGCTCCGACAGCATGCGCAGACAACTCTGCCAGCACGTCATCACGCGAGGCCTTGATGAGATTGACGCGCAGGTCGAGCGGCGCCGATTCGGTGAGCGCTGCCAGCAGCGGTCCGGCGTCCTCGTACTGTTGCTCGAGCGCGAGAAACAGCCAGTACGGCAACTCGGCGCGCACCGATACCGGCGCTCGTTGCAGGTCGATCGCGAGTGCACCCTTCACGGCCGCCGCATCGCCCCGCAATGCACGCGGATCGAGCGCGTCGACGCCGAACTGCCGCGCCAGCGTGACCAGCGCCGCCAATCGTGGCGCACGGGCCGGTGCCGCCGGCTGCATGCTCCAGGACAATGTTGCGTAATGGCGTAACGCAAAGAAGATCGCTTCGGCGACGAGGCTGCGGTCGCGCCGCCCGAGTTGAGCGTTTTCGCGGAAGAAGCGCGACATAACATTGTCGGCCGGGCCGTCGAATGTCAGCACGCGCGCGAGCGCATGGGCCAGGGAGTCGACGACGAGCGTCGTCACGCGCGGCGAATGTGCGCCCGCCTCGCGCTCGTTCGCACCGACGGTCGGCCGCTTCGCGCGGACGCCCTGTACCGCCGCCGCGCGCGGCGTGGTCCTTCGTGGACGCGTGACCGTCTTTGGCGACACGCGATCACGCGAAGGCTGACGGGATTTCTGACGCATCACGCAGGCATTAGTGCCAGGTCGCCGGGCGTTGCACCGCGGACGATGACACCCTCCGAGTCAAATCGGACGCGTCCATCGATCACCAGCCGCAGCGCTTGAGGCAAGAGTCGATGCTCCTGCGCGAGCACACGCGCGGCAACGGTCGCCGCATCATCATCCGGTCCGATGGGTACCGCCGCCTGCGCGATGATCGCGCCGGAATCAACCTGCTCCGTCACGAAGTGCACGGTGGCACCGTGGATCCGCACGCCGGCCGCCAGCGCCTGCTCGTGGGTCCGTAAGCCGGGAAAGGCGGGTAGCAGCGAGGGGTGGATGTTGATCAGACGGCCGGCGTAATGCTGCACAAACGCCGGGCCGAGAACACGCATGAAGCCCGCCAGCACGACGAACGCAGGTCGATGCGCGTCGATTTCCGCGGTGAGCGCCTCGTCGAACGCCACGCGTGACGCGTACAGCCGATGGTCGACGACCGCACTGGGAACGCCATGGCGCGCAGCGATCGCAAGGCCCGCCGCATCCGGCCGGTTGCTGATCACGGCGACGAACGAAGCACCCAGAGCCGTCGCCCAGCGTTCCTCGCGCGCCGCATGCAGCAGGGCTTCGAGGTTGCTGCCACGGCCCGAGATCAGGACCACGATGTCTGTCATCGCGGCTCATTGTACCGACGCGACGCCGCGCGCCCTGCGCTAAGTGCAGGAAAACACGATGGAATCGTCGATGGAAACTATAATCTTCGTGTCTTTCACAGAGCGAAGATGCGGATGCAGGTGTTCCGTGGATTACCGCGATCGGAACTGCGCGCGCCCTGCGCGTTGACCATCGGCAACTTCGACGGCGTGCATCGCGGCCATCAGGCGCTGCTCGCCCGCGTGGTTGCTGCGGCGCGCGCGCGCAACATCGCCGCGGCTGTCATGACCTTCGAGCCGCATCCGCGTGAACTCTTCACTCCCGAGCACGCGCCGATGCGCATCTCATCGCTGCGCGACAAGCTGGGTGCCCTGGCCGAGCAGGGCCTCGATCGCGCGATCGTCCAGCATTTCAACCGTCCGTTCGCGTCGCTGACGGCGGAGGCTTTCGTCGATCTGCTGATCTCCGGCTGCGATGCCCGCTGGCTGCTTGTCGGCGACGACTTCCGCTTTGGCGCTCGCCGCACCGGCGACATCGCGCTGCTGCAAAGGCATGCGGTCCGGGGTGCTTTCGAGCTCGAGCAGATGCCGACGGTCGTTGAGGGCGAGCAGCGCATCTCGAGCTCGGCGGTGCGCGCAGCGCTCGCTGCCGGCGACCTCGCCCGGGCGCAACACCTGCTGGGCCGGCCGTACATGATCAGTGGCCGGGTTCTGCACGGTCGCAAACTCGGCCGCGAGATCGGGTTTCCGACGCTCAATCTGCGTATCGCGCATCGGCACCCCGCGATTCAAGGCGTGTTCGCCGTGCGTGTTCACGGCCTCGAGCCGCGACCGCGGCCCGGCGTCGCCAGCCTCGGCCTGCGTCCGACAGTCGACGACAGCGGCCGCTGGATGCTCGAGGTGCATCTGTTTGATTTCGCCGAGCAGGTCTACGGGCGACTGGTCTGCGTCGAATTCCTGCAGAAGCTGCGCGACGAGGAGCGCTATTCGACGATTGACCAGCTGGCCGCTGCGATTGCCGATGACGCGCGGCGGGCGCGCGCAGTGCTCGCCGGCGACCCCTCGGCAGTTGCATAGCGCCCGCGGCCGCTGTGCGCCGCACGCTACACTCGCTCTCCGCTTCGATCACCGAACACCTCGCAGCGACACCTCTTGAAGAGCCCGAGGGGGCCAAGGAGTGCCACAGATGGCTGACGCCGACGCCAAGAAGAAACCCGCGTCCGATCCCGCGACGCGCAAGTACCCGCTGAATCTTCCCGACACGCCGTTTCCGATGCGCGGGGACCTGGCGAAGCGCGAACCGCAGTGGATCCGTGACTGGGATGAGCAGCGCATCTACGATCGGATCCGTGCGGCGTCGGTCGATCGGCCCAAATGGATCCTGCACGACGGCCCGCCGTACGCAAACAACGACATCCACATCGGCCACGCGGTCAACAAGATCCTGAAGGACATCGTCGTCAAGAGCCACCAGATGTCTGGCTACGACGCGCACTATGTGCCGGGCTGGGACTGCCACGGCATGCCGATCGAGATCCAGATCGAGAAGCAGTACGGCAAACATCTGCCGCCGCGCGAGGTGATTGCAAAGTCACGCGCCTGGGCCACCGAACAGATCGAACGGCAGAAGAAGGATTTCAAACGCCTCGGCGTGCTCGGGGCATGGGACCACCCCTACACGACGATGAACTTCCGCACGGAGGCCAACGAGATCCGCGCACTGGCGAAGATCATGGCCAAGGGCTTCGTCTTCCGAGGGCTCAAGCCGGTTAACTGGTGTTTTGATTGCGGCTCCGCGCTGGCCGAGGCCGAGGTCGAATACCTCGACAAGGTCGACTTGGCGGTCGACGTGGCGTTTCCGCTGCGCGACGACGAACGCGACAAGCTCGCCCGAGCCTTTGGACTCACGGCGCTGCCGGACAAGCCGGTCGCGGCCGCGATCTGGACCACGACGCCGTGGACGATTCCGGCGAACCAGGCGCTCAATCTGCACTCCGAGTTCAGCTACGACCTCGTCGATACCGAGCGCGGGCTGCTGGTGCTGGCGAGCGAACGCAAGGAGGCGTGCCTCGCCAGCTGGGGCCTCTCGGGCACGACGCTGGCGCAGGCACGCGGCGAGGCGCTCGGACTGATCCGCTTTCGTCATCCGTTCTACGAGCGCGATGCGCCCGTCTATCTCGGGGACTATGTAACGCTCGATACCGGGACGGGCATCGTGCATTCGTCACCAGCGTACGGCGTCGAGGACTTCCTGTCATGCAAGGCTCACGGCCTGAAGGACGACGAAATCCTGAATCCGGTGCGCGGCGACGGGGTCTACGACGAGACGCTGCCGCTGTTCGGCGGCATGAAGATCTGGGACGCGAATGCGAAGATCGTCGACACCATCCGCGAGCACGGCGCACTACTCAAGGTCGAGCAGTTCACGCACAGCTACATGCACTGCTGGCGTCACCGCACGCCGGTGATCTATCGCGCGACCTCACAGTGGTTCGCCGGGATGGACACGGTGCCAAAGACCGGAGGCAGAACGCTGCGCGATCTCGCATTAGCCGGGATCGAGGCGACGCAGTTCTATCCGGCCTGGGGTAAAGCGCGCCTCGCCGGCATGATTACCAATCGGCCCGACTGGACGCTGTCGCGCCAGCGTCAATGGGGCACGCCGATGGCGTTCTTCGTGCACAAGGACAGCGGCGAGCTGCACCCACGTACGCTGGAACTCCTTGAGCAGGTCGCGCAGCGCGTCGAGCAGTCGGGCATCGAGGCCTGGCAGGACCTCGATCCGCGCGAACTGCTCGGCGACGACGCCGAGCACTACGTCAAGAACAAGGACACGATCGATGTCTGGTTCGACTCGGGCACCACGCACGAGACCGTAATGCGCGGCTCGCATGCGGCCGAGTCGCATTTCCCGGCGGAAATCTACCTCGAAGGATCGGACCAGCACCGTGGTTGGTTCCACTCGTCGCTGCTGACGTCGTGCATGCTGAACGGCGTGCCGCCTTACCGATCACTGCTGACGCACGGCTTCGTCGTCGACGGCCAGGGCCGCAAGATGAGCAAGTCGCTCGGCAACGTGATCGCGCCGCAGAAGGTGGCCGACACGCTCGGTGCCGAGATCATCCGCCTGTGGGTCGCCAGCACCGATTACTCCGGCGAACTGTCGCTGTCGGACGAGATTCTGAAGCGCGTGGTCGAGAGCTACCGGCGGCTGCGCAACACGCTGCGCTTCCTGCTGGCCAATGTCAGCGACTTCGATCCGCAGCGCGATGCGCTGCCGCTGTCGGAGTGGCTCGAGATCGACCGCTATGCGCTGGCGCTGATGCGCGAAGTCTCCGCGCGCACCATGGCCGACTACGACCGCTACGAGTACCACCCGATCGTCGCGCGGCTGCAGACCTTTGCCTCCGAGGATCTCGGCGCGTTCTACCTCGACATCCTGAAGGACCGGCTATATACGACGCCGCCCGCCTCGAAGGCGCGCCGCTCGGCGCAGTCGGCGCTGTACGTCATCACGGACAGCCTGCTGCGCCTGATGGCGCCGCTGCTGTCGTTCACGGCCGAGGAGGCGTGGAAGGTCTTCAGGCGCCATAACGGCGGCACGATCTTCACCGAGACTTACGCGAAGCTGCCGGAAGTTGCGGACGAGGCGGCCCTGGTCGAACGCTGGAACGCAGTGCGCGCGGTGCGGGCCGACGTGCAGAAGCGGCTCGAGGCGCTGCGCGAACAGGGCGCGATCGGTTCATCGCTGCAGGCCGAAGTCGAGATCCGCGCTGCCGGCCGCAAGGCGGAATTGCTCCAGTCGCTTGGCGATGACTTGCGCTTCGTGCTGATCACGTCGCAGGCGCGCGTGATTCCGGTGCGCGACGCCGCCGAAGAAGACATCATCGTCAGGGCATCGACCGCTGCGAAGTGCGAGCGCTGCTGGCATTGGCGCGCAGATGTCGGCGCCGAGCCGGCCTACCCGACGCTGTGCGGCCGCTGTGTCTCGAATCTCTTCGGCCCCGGCGAGCCGCGGACATTTGCCTGATGAGCGCCGAGGCGCCCGGCGGAAAGCTGCAACGCATGCTGCCGTGGCTGGCGCTGGCGCTGGCCGTTATCTTCCTCGACCAGCTGAGCAAGATCGTCATCGAGCGCACCTTCGAGTACGGCGACACGCGGCCGGTGACCGGCTTCTTCAACCTGGTGCTGACCTACAACACGGGGGCGGCGTTCTCGTTCCTGGCCGGGGCCGGAGGCTGGCAGGACGAGTTCCTGACCGCGGTCGGTCTCAGCGCATCCGCCTTCATCCTCTATCTGCTCTCACGCCACGGTCAGCAGCGCCTGTTCTCTCTCGCGTTGGCGCTGATCCTCGGCGGGGCCATTGGCAATGTGATCGACCGCATCGTCTACGGCCATGTGATCGACTTCCTCGATGTCCACTGGCACGGCTGGCACTGGCCGGCCTTCAATGTCGCGGATTCGGCGATCGTCTGCGGCGCAACACTGCTGATTGTCGACGAGCTCGCGCGCGTGCGTCGTGCAAAATAGCCCGATGGATCTCGACCGCAAGCGCATCGTCGTCGGCATGACCGGTGGCATCGCCGCCTACAAGGTGTGCGAGCTCGTGCGCCGCCTGCAGGACGAGGGCGCCGAAGTGCAGGTGGTGATGACTGAGGGGTCGCGCGAGTTCGTGAGCGCGACGACGATGCAGGCGCTGAGCGGCCGGCCGGTGTTCACCGACCAGTGGGGCGACGGGGCTCAGCCCGGCAATGCGATGCCGCATATCAATCTCACCCGCGGCGTCGACGCGATCGTCGTGGCCCCGGCGACCGCACACTTCATCGCCAAGACCGCACACGGACTCGCCGACGACCTGCTCTCGACGCTGGTGCTGGCGCGCGACCGGGCGACCACCGGTCTGCTGGTTGCGCCGGCGATGAACGTCGAGATGTGGGAGAACCCTGCAACCCAGCGCAATGTCGCGCAGCTGGCGCTCGACGGTGTGGTCCTGCTCGGCCCCGCGGCCGGCGACCAGGCCTGTGGCGAAATGGGCATGGGCCGCATGCTGGAACCTGCTGAATTGCTCGCCGACATCGTCGCGTACTTCCAGCCGAAGCGGCTGGCCGGGCGCAAGGTCGTGCTGACCGCCGGCCCGACCGTGGAGCCGATCGATCCGGTACGCGTGATCACGAATCTTTCGTCGGGCAAGACCGGATTCGCACTCGCGCGGGCCGCCGCCGAGGCGGGTGCCGACGTGACGCTGGTGGCGGGGCCGACGACGCTGCCAACGCCCCGTCATGTTCGGCGCATCGATGTTCGGACCGCGCGCGAAATGCATGACGCGGTACACGCCGCCCTGCCCGCCGATCTCTTCATCTCGGTAGCCGCCGTGGCCGACTGGCATGTGGCCAATGCGAGCGGCAGCAAGCTGAAGAAACGTGCCGACGGCGCGACGCCCGCACTCGAGTTCGCCGCCAATCCCGACATCCTCGCCAGCGTCGCCTCGCTGCCGTCCACACCCTACTGCGTCGGCTTTGCCGCCGAGAGCGAAAACGTGGTCGAACACGCGCGCGCCAAGCGGGTCGCCAAGCGCGTGCCGCTGATCATCGCCAACCAAGTGCAGCAGACACTTGGCGCGGATTCAAGCGAGCTGCATCTGGTGGACGCGCGCGGCGTCACGACCCTTCAGCGCGCCGACAAGCAGGAGCAGGCGCGCCGCCTGATCGCCGCGATCGCCGAGCGACTCGGATGACTGGCTACCAGGAACCTCCGGACGGCGACTTCGTTGCGTACATCGACGAGCTGCAACGGCAGTCGGCGGCCCGCATCAGCGCCGCGGCGGACCGACCGATGCACGAGGCGGCTCCGCACCGATTTGCTGTGACGCCGGCCGCCGCGTCCGACGCGGCGGCAAGGCCGGTGCTGAGCCGGCAACAGGCGGAAGAGCTGCTCACGCGCCTGGCGCAGCGCGCCCCAGGTCGGCGCGCCGGCGGGATCGCGCTTGTATTCGGCGTCGTTCTGCTGCTGCTATGGCTCACGACGCGCTCAGGCGCGCTGCCGTTCCTGATTGGCATTGCGCTCGTCGCCTGGGGCGCATCGCGGCTCGCCGGCGGCGCGCGCTCACCCGACGGCAGCGCTGCGCGCCAGCTGCTGCGCATGTTTCGGCCGACGCCGCCGCCGCGATGAACGTCGACGTTCGAATCCTCGATCCGCGCCTGCATGACCACTTGCCGGACTATGCGACCCCGGGCGCTGCGGGTCTCGACCTGCGCGCCTGCGTCGAAGATCCGCTGGTGCTCGCGCCCGGTGCCACCCACCTCGTGAAGACCGGCCTCGCGATCCACATTGCCGATCCTGGCTACGCCGCGTTGATCCTGCCGCGCTCGGGTCTCGGCCATCGGCACGGTATCGTGCTAGGCAACCTCGTCGGACTGATCGACTCGGACTACCAGGGCGAGTTGATGGTATCGACGTGGAACCGGGGATCCACGCCGTTCACGCTGCATCCGCTCGAGCGCCTGGCGCAGCTGGTCATCGTTCCGGTCGTGCAGGCACGTTTCAACGTGGTCGAAGCCTTCAGCGCTTCGGAGCGGGGCGCCGGGGGCTTCGGCAGTACCGGCAAGCATTGAACGACCCTGCCCCTGCGAAGCTTCCGCCGCAGCGACATCGATGGCTTGCACGCTGCTCGCGCCGCCTGCTGGGCGTGTGCGGATGGCAGGTGCGCTTTGACGGCCTGCCCGGGCCGAAAGGCATCGCCATTTTCTATCCGCACACTTCCAATTGGGACTTCGTGCTCGGCCTGCTTGCCAAATGGAGTCTGGGCGTGCCACCGCGCAGCGGCGCGTACATCGCAAGCGCCATCAAGCCAGCATGTCCGCCCAGATCGTCTGCGCCCAGCCTTCGGCAAAGGCGCCTTCGAGCGCCCATGACGCGCGGTCCTGCGACGAGATGCCGCCGGAGCCGGCGACCGGTTCAAGCGTCTTTTTGTCCGGGACCCAGCGGTGCACGCTGCAGACGTGCACGGCGTTCTTGTTGTCGATAAAGCTGTAGCAGGTGTTGGCCATCATCGGCGGTATCACCGCTCGGCCGTTCAACAGCTCGACGATCGCCGCGGCAGCCGCCTTGCCATGCTGATTGGCCATGTGTCCCGATTTCGGCATCGCCGGCGCCGACAACGTCGCATCGCCGAGCACGTGCACGCCTTTGACCTTGATCGACTCCATCGTCGTCCAGTCAACCTCGCACCAGCGGTTATTGGCGGTGATCAGTCCGGCATCGCGCGCGACATTGGCCGCGCGCTGCGGCGGGATGTAATTGATGATGTCACCGTGCACCCGCTCGCCGACCTCGGTGATCAGCGTGCTGGACTTCAGATCGATCTCGGTGACAGGGGCGCCGACCCGATAGTCGATGATTCCCTTGTAGTCCTCGCCAAAGACCCGCGAGAACAACGGTTTCTTCGACACGTAGTCAGGATTGGAATCGAGCACGATCAGCTTGCTCTTCGGTTTCGCCTGCTTCAGGTACCAGGCGATCTGGCAGGCGCGCTCGTAGGGCCCGGGCGGACAGCGGTACGGCGCGAGCGGAATCGACATCACGACAACGCCGCCGTCCTTCAGTTCGGTCAGTTGCCGCCGCAATGCGATGGTCTGCGGACCCGCTTTCCATGCATGCAGGACCGTCGCTTCGCCGGCCGCCGACCAGCCCTGCAGCCGGTCGTACATGAACTCGACGCCGGGTGAAACGATCAGGCGGTCATAGTCGAGGGTCGTGCCTGAGGCGAGGCGGACCTGTTTGCGTTCGGCATCGACCGCGGTGACGGTATCGCGCAGCCGTCGCACGCCATACTTGTCGAGCCCACTGTAGGCAACCGTAATGTCGGCCATCGTCTTCGAGCCGCCCAGTACGAGGTTGGAGATCGGGCAGGATATGAACGCCTCATTGGGATCGATCAATGTGACGTCGATCGTCCCCTCGGACCACAGGCGCAAGTATTTGGCGGCGGTGGCGCCGCCGTAGCCGGCGCCGACGACGGTGACCTTGCCGATCGACTTTCGGCTGTCCATCGTCGCGCACGCGCTCAATGTTCCCGCTGCCGCCGTAGCGGCAAGCGCCCGCAGCAGTTCGCGGCGGGACTTCGAAGTCATGGTCATGGCGGCCTCCTAGCGTCCCGGCTTCTGCCGCGAAAAGTAGTCGGCGACCTGCTCGATCTGCTGGTCGGTGTAGCCCTTGGCGATCTGGTTCATGATCGTCCCGGAGCGCTTGCCGTCGCGAAACTCCACCATCTGTTCGACGATGTAGGGTTTCTGCAGTCCCGCCAGCGAAGGCATCGCCCCCTTCGCGGTCCCGGTGGTGCCGTGACAGTTCGCGCAGTTGCCCGCGAGATAGGCGCTGTCCGGCCGCGCCGGTCCGGTCTGCGCCCAAGCAATCGTCGCCAGCGCCACCAAGGCGCTGGCTGAGAGTGTCTTTTTCATCTCGCCTCCCCAGAAAAAAGCCCGCATTGCGCGGGCTCCATTTCAGGCAGTTTCCTGCCGGGCGTCAACAGAGAGGAAGGCCAGGTCGACTCAGGAGGGAGAAGTCCCTAACGTTCGGCTCATCTATTCGGACAATACCGGTTCGCCCTGCTCGCGGCGCGGCGCGTCGCCACTGTCCGACGGCGGGAAATCCAGCTTGACGTTGCCGTCGGGGTCGACATCGACGTCGACCCGGCCGCCATTGACCAGCTTGCCGAACAGTAATTCATCCGCCAGCGCCCGGCGGATCGTGTCCTGGATCAGCCGTGCCATCGGCCGGGCACCCATCAGCGGGTCGAAGCCCTTTTTGGCGAGGTGTAGGCGCAGCGCATCGCTGAAGACGATGTCGACCTTCTTCTCATGCAGCTGGTCCTCAAGCTGCATCAGGAACTTGTCGACGACGCGCAGTACGACGTCATGATCCAACGACTTGAACGAGATGGTCGCGTCGAGCCGGTTGCGGAACTCTGGTGTGAACATGCGCTTGATGTCGGCCAGCTCGTCGCCGGCCTCACGCGAGTTTGAAAAGCCGATCGCGGTCTTCTGCAGCGTCTCGGCTCCGGCGTTGGTCGTCATCACGATGATGATGTTGCGGAAATCGGCCTTGCGACCGTTGTTGTCGGTCAGCGTGCCGTGGTCCATGACCTGCAGCAGGATGTTGAAGATGTCCGGGTGCGCCTTTTCGATCTCGTCGAGCAGCAGCACGGCGTGCGGCTTCTTGCTGATCGCCTCGGTCAGCAGTCCGCCTTGGTCGAAGCCGACGTAGCCCGGCGGCGCGCCGATCAGGCGGCTCACCGCGTGGCGCTCCATGTACTCCGACATGTCGAAGCGGATCAGCTCGATCCCCATCGTGAACGCGAGCTGCTTCGCGACCTCGGTCTTGCCGACCCCGGTCGGTCCCGAAAACAGGAAGCTGCCGATCGGTTTGTCGGGCTTGCCGAGCCCTGAGCGCGCCATCTTGATCGCGGCCGACAGAGCGTCGATCGCCGGATCCTGGCCGAAAACGACATTCTTCAGATTGCGGTCCAGATTCTTCAGCTGCGCGCGGTCGTCGGTCGACACCGTCTGCGGCGGAATGCGCGCAATCTTGGCGATGATTTCCTCAACCTCAGTCTTGCCGATCGTCTTCTTCTGCCTCGACTTCGGCAGGATGCGCTGCGCCGCACCAGCCTCGTCGATCACGTCGATCGCCTTGTCAGGCAGATGGCGGTCATTGATGAACTTCGCCGACAGCTCGGCTGCGGCCGTGATCGCGCCCGCCGAGTACTTGACGCCGTGGTGTTCCTCAAAGCGCGACTTCAGCCCCTTGAGAATCTCGATCGTCTGCGCCACCGTCGGCTCGATCACGTCGATCTTCTGGAAGCGGCGGCTCAGCGCGTGGTCCTTCTCGAAGATCCCGCGGTACTCGTTGTAGGTCGTTGCGCCGATGCACTTCAGCGCTCCGCTCGCCAAAGCCGGCTTCAACAGGTTCGACGCGTCGAGCGTGCCGCCCGAGGCGGAGCCCGCTCCAATCAGCGTATGGATCTCGTCGATGAAGAGGATCGCGTTGGAGTTCGCTTTCAGCTGCTTCAGCACGGCCTTTAGCCGCTGCTCGAAATCACCGCGGTACTTGGTGCCGGCCAGCAGCGCGCCCATGTCGAGCGAATAGACGCTGGACTTCTCGAGGATCTCCGGCACGTCACCCTTGACGATGCGCCATGCGAGACCCTCGGCAATCGCGGTCTTGCCGACGCCGGCCTCGCCGACCAGAAGCGGGTTGTTCTTGCGGCGGCGGCACAGCACCTGAATTACGCGCTCGACCTCGAGCTCGCGCCCGATCAGCGGGTCGATCTTGCCGTCCTTGGCGAGCGCATTGAGGTTCTGCGTGTACTGCTCGAGCGGTGACGGCTGGTCCTTGCCCTCGCCTTCGGCTTCCTGCTCGGCCGCCTGTTTGGCCTTTTCCTCACCCTGGCCGGACTTTGTGATGCCGTGCGAAATGAAGTTGACGACGTCGAGCCGGGTCACGCCCTGCTGGTGCAGGTAGTACACGGCGTGCGAATCCTTCTCGCCGAAAATTGCGACCAGGACGTTGGCACCGGTCACTTCCTTCTTGCCGTTGCTGGTGGACTGCACGTGCATGATCGCGCGCTGGATCACGCGCTGGAAACCCAGCGTCGGCTGCGTGTCGGCCTCCGAGTTGGGCGGCAGGATCGGTGTGTTGTCGGCGATGAAGTTCTGCAGGTTCTTGCGCAGGTCCTCGATGTTGCAGGCACAGGCGCGCAGGACCTCCGCCGCCGACGGATTGTCGAGCAGCGCGAGCAGCAGATGCTCGACGGTGATGAATTCGTGCCGGGCCTGTCGCGCTTCGACGAACGCCATGTGCAGGCTGACTTCGAGTTCCTGGGCGATCATGCTTCCTCCATCACGCACTGCAGCGGATGCTGATGCTGGCGTGAATAACTGCTGACCTGCTCAACCTTGGTCGCGGCGATATCCCTGGGATAGACGCCACATACGCCGCGCCCTTCATGGTGCACCTTCAACATGATCTGGGTTGCTTGCTCTCTCCCCTTGCCGAAGAACTTCTGCAGGACTCCGACCACGAATTCCATCGGCGTGTAGTCGTCGTTCAGCAGCACCACCTGGTACAGCGGTGGAGGCTTAACGCGAGAAGCCTGCTTCTCGACGACAGTGCCTTCATCAATCCGCTCACTCATCGACCTGCGTTATGACTTGCATTCTATGCAAAGCACTCCGATTTCTTCGTGTACAAAAAGCGTACCAATCATACGGTAAATCATCCTGTGGTCCGTCGCGCGGACGCTGCACACAACCCACCTTTCGGCCTAATACTGCATCGTCGTAGTAACACCGTCGCGCTATCTCGCAAACGAGCCGATTTCGATGGCGCGGCCGTGCGGCGCGAGGACTCGCCGCAGACGCAGCAAGGCACTTTTGATGCGCGTCGTTACGGCGATACAGAGACCGCTTGACCGCCGCGGCTTTTGCTCGAACAATCGTGGCGTCAAGCAGGTATGCGGGGGCATACGGGGCTGATGCGCACACCAAAATCAGGCGGGTGTGTGTGGATTCGGGGCAGCGACGATCGTCACCAACGGAGCCGCCCCTTCATCGTGGGAAGGAAAGAAGGAATGGCTACTGGTACGGTCAAGTGGTTCAACGACGCCAAAGGGTACGGTTTCATCACGCCGGATGACGGGGGCGAAGATCTGTTCGCTCACTTCTCCGCGATCCAGATGAACGGGTTCAAGACCCTGAAGGAAGGTCAGAAGGTGCAGTTTGAGGTCGTGCAGGGCCCCAAGGGCAAGCAGGCGTCGAACATCACAGCACCGGCCTGACCGCAGTCACGCTCACTCAGACCCCGCCGCGGCGGGGTTGTTTTTTTGAGGGACCGCTCTGCCTACATGTTCTCGATCATCACCTGCCCGAAGCCCGAGCAGCTGACCTGGGTCGCGCCGGCCATCAGGCGCGCGAAATCGTAAGTGACCTTCTTGCTGAGGATGGCGCGCTCCATTGACTTGATGACGAGGTCCGCGGCCTCAGTCCAGCCCATATGCCGCAGCATCATCTCGGCCGAAAGGATCTCCGAACCAGGATTGACGTAGTCCTTTCCGGCGTACTTCGGCGCAGTGCCGTGGGTCGCTTCGAACATCGCCACAGAATCCGACATGTTGGCCCCGGGAGCGATGCCGATGCCGCCGACCTGCGCCGCGAGCGCATCCGAGATGTAGTCGCCGTTGAGGTTCATCGTCGCGATGACGTCGTACTCGGCCGGTCGCAGCAGGATCTGCTGCAGGAAGGCGTCGGCAATCACGTCCTTGACGACGATTTCGCCGTGTGGCGCCTTGATCTTCATCCACGGACCGCCGTCGAGTAGTTCGGCCTTGAACTCGCGCTGCGCGAGTTCATAACCCCATTTGGCGAACGCGCCTTCGGTGAACTTCATGATGTTGCCCTTGTGCACGAAGGTCAGGCTCTTGCGCTTGTTGTCGATCACGTACTGGATCGCCTTGCGCACGAGTCGCTCGGTGCCCTCGCGCGAAATGGGCTTGATGCCGATACCGGAAGTCGCCGGAAAGCGGATCTTTTTCGCCCCGAGTTCGTCCTGCAGGAACTTGACCAGCTTTTTCGCTTTGTCGCTCTCGGCTTCGTACTCGATCCCGGCGTAGATGTCCTCCGAATTCTCGCGGAAGATCACCATGTTGGTCTTCTCAGGCTCCTTGACCGGGCTCGGCACGCCCGTGAAATACTGGATCGGGCGCAAACAGACGTACAGATCCAGTTCCTGCCGCATCGCGACGTTGATCGAACGAATGCCGCCTCCGACCGGCGTCGTCAGCGGCCCCTTGATCGACACGACGTACTCGCGCAACACGCTCAGAGTCTCGTCGGGCAGCCACACGTCCGGACCGTAAACCTTGGTCGACTTCTCGCCCGCATAGATCTCCATCCAAACGATCTTGCGCTTGCCTCCATAGGCCTTCGCGACGGCCGCGTCGACGACTTTGATCATCACCGGCGTGATGTCGACCCCTGTGCCATCGCCTTCGATGTACGGAATGATTGGCTGGTCCGGAACGTTAAGGCTGTAGTCCTTGTTAACGGTGATCTTCTGACCGGCCGTTGGGACCTTGATGTGCGCGTACATGGTGCCTCCCAAGAGGGTCTTCTTGTCGACAGCCGCTGCGTCGGCCATGGGACCAGCGGGCGCGGGCCGCAGGTAAAACAGGCCAAGCAGTTTACCCGCGAGCACTGGATCTGGCCGCAGGCCGACTTGGTCCATGTCAACCGACCCGCACGGCCAGCCGTTTTCCACACCGACCATCCGGTCGTCCGAAATTCCGGACGGCCCATGGACAACGGGTCCAGGGCCATCGATCGATCAAGGGAGAGAAGTATGAAAAGAGCAATTGCCGCGCTGATCAGCGCCGTGTTCGCAGGCGCTGTGTTGGCTCAAGGCACAGCCCCGGCGGCCCCGGCGAATTCGGCCACACCAACCACGCCTGCAACCGCACCGGCCGCGCCGACCGCAAAGACGGACGCGCCGAAGTCGGACACCAAGGCCAAGACCACGAAGACGAAGACCGACAAGAAGTCCAAGAAGGACAAGTCAACCACGACAGCCAAGTCGACGACTTCAACGGCGCCCGCCGCGTCGACGAAGCCGACGACTGCGACCACGCCGCCCGCGTCGACCACGAGCACCGCAACAACGACCGACAAGCCTAAGCAATAGTGCCCGGCAGGTCCAAAAAAGGGCAGGGAACGTTCCCTGCCCTTTTTTTCATCCCTTAACGCGTTCAACTGCAACGCGCCGGCGCTAAAGTGCGCGCGGCTTTACCTATGTCACCGTTCCTGATGTCATCGCGTCGTGCTCTCCTTCTCCTCCTCGGCGTACTCGCGGCCGCAGGCAGTGCGGCGCAGACCGGTCCACAGCCGGAGCTGCCGACCACACGACTGACGGCCGGCATGCATGTCATCACTGCGGAGCTCGCGAGCACGACTCAGAGCCGGTCGGTCGGGATGATGTTCCGGCAGAGCGTCGCGCCGAACCACGGCATGTTGTTCCTGTTCGAGGACAAGGGACAGCAGTGCTTCTGGATGCGCAACACACTGTTGCCCCTGTCGATCGCCTTTATCGCCGACGACGGAACCATCCTGCAGATCGCCGACATGGCACCGAAGAGCGAGGCGCTGCATTGCTCGCAGGAGCCGGTGCGCTACGCGCTGGAGATGGAACAGGGTTGGTATGCGAAGAAGGGTGCCCTGGCGGGCACCAAAATCCGCGGCCTGCCGGTGCCGCGCTAGCCGCGCGGCGTCAGCGCACCCACTTGGCCGGCACGTCGAGCCGGGATGGGCCGACGGGCCGCATCCAGGTTGTCCATTCGCGCCGCCGTGTCAGCCGAAGTTGCGGGCTGCGAAATCCCAGTTGGCCAGCGACGCGAGGAAGGTCTCGACGAACTTGGGACGGGCGTTGCGGTAGTCGATGTAGTAGGCGTGCTCCCAGACGTCGATCGTCAGCAGCGGTTTGTCAGTCGTCGTAAGCGGCGTCGCCGCGTCGCTGGTGTTGACGATGTCGACTGCGCTGGCGCCTTTCTTTACGAGCCAGGTCCAGCCGGACCCGAAGTTGTCGACCGCGCTCTTGCTAAACGCCTCCTTGAACGCCGCGTACGAACCCCACTTGGCGCCGATCGCCCGAGCTAGGTCACCCGCCGGCTCGCCGCCGCCAGGCCGCATGCAGCTCCAGAAGAACGTGTGGTTCCAGACCTGAGCGGCGTTATTGAACACGCTGCCGGTCGACTTGCGGACGATCTCCTCGAGCGGCAGCGCCTCGAACTCGGTGCCCTCAATCAACTCGTTGAGCTTCGTGACATACGCCTGATGGTGCTTGCCGTAGTGGTACTCGAGCGTTTCCTTCGACATATGCGGCTCGAGCGCGTCCAGGCGGTAGGGCAGGGGTGGGAGTTTGTGCAACAAGAGTGCTTGCGCTTGCGACATGAGCGACCTCGCGATAGCGCGCGTGACCGCACGCGCGAACGCTCAACTGCAGCAAGTACTGCACCCGACTCGCCCGAAGCATCGCCGGGCGCGCGCCCGGCAGCGACGACCGAGAATCAGAAGACGGCGCCGCCGCGATTCTGCTGGATCACCATCATCCACAGCATCGGGACTGAAAGCATGGTGTTGAAGCGCGAGGCCAGCATCGCCAGCCGGGCGGCCTTGGTCTTTTCCTCAGGGGCAACCTGCACAATGCCGAGCGCCTTCTTCTGATTGGGCCAGATGATGAACCACACATTGAAGGCCATGATCAGCGCCAGCCACATGCCGATGCCGATTGCGCGCACACCGTCCTGAAGCGTGAGTGCGCGCCCGATATAGCCGAGCAGCGTAGCCAGCAGCAGGCCGGTCACGACGGTTGATAGGGCCGCCCAGCGGAACCAGAACAGAGCCGTCGGAGCAATCACTTTGCCGATGGCGGGCTTCTGTTCGTCCGGGATCTTCGGCATCGACGGCATCTGCACAAAGTTGAAATACCACAGCAGCCCGATCCACATCACACCGGATATGACATGCAGCCAGCGCATGAAGAACGCCCACCACGCCTGATCCATCGTGACGCCGCTGGCGAATCCGCCGGCGATCGCGATCAGGACGACCAGCAGGACGATGCCGGCAGAAATCGTACGGCCCAGCGACTGGAGTATGGCGCCCATGATGCCTCCGGGTTGGTTGTTATTGCGTTAATCGCAAAATCTATCACAGCAATCGCGCTAGACCCTCAGTCATTGCGCAGTTGCTCGATCTGCGCGTCGGCGGAGCCGCGGCCAAACTCCAGCACGACACGCGCACCGGCGGTGAGTTCGCTTGCCGCCTTGACGGTGCGGCCCTCGGTATTGCGCACGATGCTGTAGCCGCGCGCCAGCACGCGCGTCGGATCCAGCAACGCCAGCGCTTCCGCAAACGCTTCCGCATGCCTGCGCAATTGGGAGAGGCGGGACACCACTGCGGCATCGAGCCGGCCCTGCAGCGATCCGGCGCGAATCGCGACGGCGCGCGTCGTTTCGCGCGCGGCGCGCAGGCGCAGGGCGACGAGCTCGTGCCGCGTCCGTGCCACGGCGAATCGATGCGGCAGCGCGCGCGCAATGCGTTCACTCGCCGCCTGAACGCGCGCGTTGAACGCAGTCA
>DATEZE010000100.1:0-2325 GCA_035255845.1 Burkholderiaceae bacterium
CACCACGCCGCCGCCCAGATTCGAATTGGTCAGGCGCGGCGACTGCGGCACTGCCACCGCGCCGACCGTGCCGGGCGGCCCGATCCAATGCGGCTTAGCCATCGTCGCCTTCCGCGCGCATATCGCGCCGCTTGTAGCGGCCGGGAATCTCGACCGCCTTGCCTTCCTTCACCAACGCGCTGCCGTACTGCACGCCGGTCTTGAATTCGCGGTCTTTCGGAAACAGCAAGCGCCCGCCCACGATGATGTGGGCGAGCGCCTTATAGCGCCGTTGCTCCTCGGCCACTACTCAGTACGGCACGCCGGTCAGCAGTTGCACCGCCGGGTCATAACGCCGCATCCAGTAGATATACCGCTCGGCCTTGATGCCGATGAGGTTTTGCTGCCACAGCGACGTCAGCGGCGTCGGCGGGGTGGCCGGTGCCGTGTCCATCTGAATCGACGCTTCGCGCGAGACGTCCAGCGTGATGTTGCCGTCGTCGGCGAGGAATATCTGCGCTTGATCGACCAGAATGATCTGGCCAAGGAAGCCCGGTCCGGCGCCGAGCGGCGAAGCCGTCGACGTCACCACCGGGTAGCCGAGCAACGTCTTTTGCTCCCCGGACATCGTCGGGAACAGCAGCGTGTCGGTCGTGCTGCGCAGCAGCGACAGGTAGATCGCGGTGCGGGTATGCATGATCCATGCCGGCGCCGTCATCGGCACGTTCGCCGACGCCATCGCCGACAGCATCGTGGCGAGGTCCGCCGTGATATTGGCCAGCGTCGGGCCGGTCGAGGTGATCGGCGTGATGCCGTTGGTGATCGAGCCCGGCCGCACGCCCGCCGTCGGCGTAATCGCCGGATCGATGAATTGCAGGTCGAGGAATTGCGCAATCGCGCGCTTCATTTCCTCGGTGACCAGCGTCTCAGCACTCGGGTCGGAGAACCGCGCCAGTTCCTCGGTCATCGCGACGATCACCGCCACCTTCGCCCACGGCAGCAGCACCGCGTCGAGCGTCAGCGAGCCGACCGGCTTGGACAGCCCTTCGCCGACCCACCCTGCCGACGTGATGCCGGTGAGTTGTCGGGTCAGGCGCACGTTGAACGGCACCCGGCGCAGGCCGTTCAGTTGACCGATGATCGTGGCGGGCCGCAGCAGTTCGATGAACTCGCTCGCCATGTTCGTCGCGTAGGTCAGCACGCCCGCCCACGTCGAGCTAGTCGTGGTGCCGACCAGCACCGCCGAGCGGTTCTGCGTCACGAAGTCATGCGCACTGCCGAATTGTCCGATCGCCTTGAACAGGTCGGCCAGTTGCGGCGTCGAGTCACGCCAGTAATTGCGCGCGATCTGCTCGGCCTGCATCATGTTGCCGCGCGACGCGATCAGCGCCATGACATAGCGCGCGAACGTGGTGCCCGGCTTCAGCTTCTTTTCGTTGAACTGCACGTACGGCTGCACTGCGCCACCGCCCGTATCGCCGTTGCCGGCGGGGATGATCAGCGACTGCGCCGGCCGCGCCGACTGCGCGATCAGCTTTTCCTGCGCATCCAGCCGCTCGATGTGCGCGTTGACCGTCTCCGTCTCGGTCTTGAACTTGTCGAACTCCTTGGTTTCCTCGTCGGTGAACGTGCGCTCCTCGTTCGCCGCAAGGTCGACCAGCGCTTGCATGGATTGCAGCGCACCGTCGCGCCGCGACTTCATCGATACTTGTTGCTCAGCCAGTGAAGGCATGATGGGTGCTCCTGATGGATTATCGATATTGACGGTTGGCGACGCCCAACCGCAGCACCGCGATCTGTGCCCGTGCTACATCGAGTGGTCCCGACGCGGACCGAAACAACGCACGGCGAATCGCTGGCGAGAAAGCATTGGTGAGCGTCAGCGCGGACGGATTCGCCGGGATGCTCACGATGGAATTTTCGAGTAGCTCCTGCCCGACGAACTCGTAGCCGCCGGTCCACTCATTGGTCTTGGGGTCCTTGATTTCGTTGGGCACCTTGGTCGGGCGAAACCCGACCGACACCGCTTTCAGAATCTTCTGGTCGACCAGCGCGCGCACCGCGTCGATCATCGGCGTGGTGCCGGGCGCCCCGAGCGAAATGTCGGCGATCAGTTGCTTGTCCTCCACCGTCATCTGCGCGGTCCCGATCGGGTCGCGTGACGAGTGGCCGAACAGCACGATTGGATTCTTGCGGTAGTTGCGCAGGTCCCAGCCGCTGACGCGCACGATATCGCCGTAGCGATCGATCGTTTCGTCCGACGCGACCACGCGCAGCCGGCCCGGGCCAGTGACCTCGGCCGAGCGCACTTCGCGATAGACGACACCCTGCGGAGGTTCGCGACGC
>DATEZE010000101.1:0-5880 GCA_035255845.1 Burkholderiaceae bacterium
CAGCCTCCGCAGTGCCGTCGACTTCCGCCCCGGCCGCCGCCCCGTCAGCCTCCGCAGTGCCGTCGACTTCCGCCCCGGCCGCCGCCAAGCAACCTCCTGTCGTGGTCGAAACCGACCGGGTTCGTGCCACCATCGATCCGGAAGGCGCGGTGCTAAGCCGGGTCGAACTGCTGCAGGAGCGGGTTGCGCCGGACTGGATGGCAAGCGGGCTCCTCGGCCTGGTCACCGGCAAGAAGGCAGAAGCGGACCGGCACGTCGTGCTGCTCGAGGTCAGCCCGCAGCGTGTTTACGTCGCGCAAACCGGTGTGGTTGGCGCGGACTCGTCGTATCCGAATCACCGAACGCCATTTTCCGTTGTCGACGCGCCGCGTCGTCTGGCCGACGGACAAGACAAGATTGACGTGACGCTGGTGGCCGAATCCGGCGGCGTCAAGCTGGCCAAGACCTACACGTTCTACCGCGGGCGGTACGACGCCGAGGTGCGGCACGAGGTCACCAACGTTGGTGCTGCGCCGATCTCGCCCTCGCTGTACTTGCAGATACTGCGTGACGGCAACAAGCCCGAAGGCGAGTCATCTTTTTATTACACCTACACGGGGCCTGTTGTTTACACCGAGCAGGACAAGTTCCACAAGATCGAGTTCTCGGCGATCGACAAGAAAAAGGCGGATCTGCCGAAGCCGACGAACAACGGCTGGGTAGGGATGATCCAGCACTACTTCGTCACGGCCTGGGTGCCGAAAGAAGGAACGAACCGCGAGTTCTACGCCCGCGAGGTCGACAAGAACCTGTACACGATCGGAACGCTGCAGCCGCTGGCCACGCTTGCACCGCAGTCGAGCGTGACGACCAATGCGCAGCTATACGTCGGACCCCAGGACCAGAATGTCCTGTCGAAGATCGCGCCGGGACTGGACCTCGTGGTCGACTACGGCTGGCTAACCTTCCTGGCGAAGCCGATCTACTGGCTGCTGGAGTTCCTGCACCGGCTCGTCGGCAACTGGGGTTGGGCCATCGTGTTGCTGACGGTGATCATCAAGGGGGCGTTTTATCCATTGTCGGCTGCCAGCTACAAGTCGATGGCGCGAATGAAGGAGGTCACCCCGCGCATGATGAAGCTGCGTGAGCAATACGGTGACGATAAGCAGAAGCTCAATGCAGCGATGATGGAGCTCTACAAGAATGAGAAGATCAATCCGCTGGGCGGCTGCCTGCCAATCCTCGTGCAGATTCCGGTGTTCATTTCGCTCTACTGGGTGCTGCTGGCCAGCGTCGAGATGCGCAATGCGCCGTGGATCCTCTGGGTGAGGGACCTGGCGACTCCGGATGCCTGGTTCATCCTGCCGGTGGTGATGATGGCCACCATGTGGATTCAGTACAAACTGAACCCGACGCCGCCCGATCCGGTGCAGGCCAAGGTGATGATGTTCATGCCGCTGATCTTCGGCGCGATGTTCTTCTTCTTCCCGGCTGGTTTGGTGCTCTACTGGCTGACCAATAACATCCTGTCGATCACGCAGCAGTCGTACGTAACCAAGCAGATCGAGAAGTCAAAGCGGCCGGGCTGAGCGCCGCGGCGCTGCGTCAATCGGTCGGGGGCTTGCCTTGGCGCCGCGCGAGCGCGCGCAAGGCAAGGGCCGGCCAGAGCCAGATGCTGGCCGTCCATAGCAGCACGCGCCCGACGGACAGCGTCTTGGTCTCGCCACGGTGGACGAGCATGAAGACAACCACTGCGCCAACCAGCACCCACAGCACGGCGAACGTGTAGATCCAGGCGCGGGTCGAGTAGTCACCGCCGAGGTTGCCTGCGACGGTGGCTGACAGCAGCACTGACAGCACGACAGCCAATACAACGCCTGCCAATGGCGAGATGAGTTTCAGCAGCGGATCGTCGTCCATCGTGCCAGTGTAGGCAGGCTGCAGACGCGCGCCAGAGCCCGCAAGTGCTATCGACACGTGCCTTCGATCAGAATGTCGGGGCGGCGCACGCGCCGCGATCCATGAATTCCGACCGGGACCCGATCGTTGCCATCGCGACCGCGCCAGGACGAGGCGGGATCGGCATCGTCCGCGTGTCCGGACACGATATCGCGGCCGTGGTCCTTGGTGTGACCGGCGCGGCGTTGAAGCCTCGCCATGCGACCTTGTGTTCGTTCATGGATGAAGCGGGCGCGCCGATCGATCAGGGCATCGCGCTCTACTTCCCGGCGCCGCATTCGTATACCGGAGAAAATGTGCTCGAAATGCAGGCGCACGGCGGGCCGGTCGTTCTGCAACTTCTGCTGCGTCGCTGCCTCGAGGTCGGCCGGACGCTCGGACTACGGCTCGCCGAACCCGGAGAGTTCACGCGGCGCGCGTTTCTGAACGAACGGCTCGATCTCGCCCAGGCCGAAGCGGTTGCCGACCTTATCGATGCGTCGACGGACGTGGCGGCGCGCTCTGCAGCTCGATCGCTGACCGGCGAATTTTCACACGCGATAAAGGGACTCACCGCGGAGCTGATCGAATTGCGTGCGCTGGTCGAAGCGACGCTCGATTTTCCGGAGGAAGAGGTCGACTTCCTGCAACAGGCCGACGCAGGCGGAAGACTGCAGCGTTTGCTTGCAGCACTCGAGGACGTCATGCGCCGCGCGCACCAGGGTGCGGTGCTGCGCGAGGGTCTGCAAGTCGTGCTGGTAGGCGCCCCGAACGTCGGCAAATCGAGTTTGCTGAACGCCTTGGCCGGCGAGGAGGTTGCGATCGTCACCGCGGTGCCGGGAACGACCCGCGATCGGATCTCGCGACAGATCGAGGTCGGCGGGTTGCCGCTCCACATCATCGACACCGCGGGCCTGCGCGACACCCGCGACGAGGTGGAGTCGATCGGCATTGCGCGCACGCTGAAGGAGATCGGACGCGCGGACGTGGTGCTGCACCTCGTCGATGCGGCCGCGCCGAACTTGGACCGCGATGTGCTGGCTCGGGTGAGCGAGCACCAGGGTCCGGGTGTGCCGCTGCTCACCGTTGTGAACAAGATCGACCTGAGCGGCATGGCGGCGCGCAGCGAGAGCGATACCGTATGGCTGTCCGCGCTGCGCGGCAACGGCATCGATTTGCTGCGCGACCGACTGCACCGCCTCGCGGGATGGGAGCACGCCAGCGATGGCGCGACGGTATTTCTGGCGCGCGAGCGGCATCTGGTCGCGTTGAGGTGCGCTCAAGAGCATCTGCACCTTGCCGCCGGCCACGCGGCGGCGCGTGCGGCGGCCCTCGATCTGTTCGCCGAGGAGCTGCGGCTGGCACAGCTCGAGCTGTCGCAAATCACCGGAGAATTCAGCGCCGACGACCTGCTCGGCGTCATCTTCAGTCGCTTCTGCATCGGCAAATGAACGACGCGCCAAGTGCGCGCTGTCGTTCCATTAGCATGGCGGTCCGCTTCGCGTCCTGAACCCATGGCTGAGTCCACTGCGCCACCGCCATCATCGCTTTCTCGCCTGGCGATCGATCGGATACCGACCGCGCCGCGCCGCCGGCGGCCGCTGTGGAAGCGCTGGTGGCTGTGGCTGATCGTGTTGCTGGCGCTCGCCGGGGTGGTGCTGCTGCTGCGCAGCCGCAGCGCTCCGATATCGGTCGATTTCTCGAGTGTCGCGGCGGCCTATCCGTCATCGGCGATCACCGTGCTCAATGCCACGGGGCGCGTCGTCGCACAACGCCGCGCCTCGGTCTCCTCCAAGGGGACCGGGCGGCTCGAATGGCTCGGCGTGCAGGAAGGGCAGATGGTCAAAGAGGGCGACGTGATCGCACGACTCGAGAACCGCGATGTTGCCGCCCAGCGCGAGCAGGCGGCGGCCCAGGTGCAAGCCGCGCGCGCTAACCTGGCACAGGGCGTGGCCGAACTCGAGGATGCGCAGGCGTCGCTGAAGCGCGCGCAGGACCTCGCGCAGCAGAACTTCATCTCCGGTTCGGCGCTCGACACCGCCGGGGCGCGCTACAACAAGGCGCGGGCGCAGATCGACACGCTGAAGGCGCAAATTGGCGTGGCCGAAGCCAATTGGCGCGTCGCCAGCGTCGGCTTTGACCAGACGATGATCCGTGCCCCGTTTACCGGCATCGTGCTGACCAAGAGCGCCAATGTCGGCGATATCGTGACGCCATTTTCAGCGGCCGCGGGTACGACCGGCGCCGTGGTCACGATGGCGGACATGGAGACACTCGAAGTCGAAGCGGACGTTTCCGAGTCGTCGATCGCGAAGATCGCGCCTGGTCAGCCGGCGGAGATCCAGCTCGACGCATTTCCGGACTTGCGTCTTCTCGGCGAGGTGAGCCGCGTCGTGCCGACGGTCGATCGCAGCAAGGCGACGCTTTTGGTGAAGGTAAGGTTCGTCGAGCGTGACGCGCGAGTCCTTCCGGACATGAGCACAAAGGTCGCTTTCCTTGCGCGTGCGCTCGCGGCCGCTGAGCGCAAACCCGTGCCGGCTGTCCGGCCCGATGCGATCGTCAAGCGAGACGGCGGTGACATCGTGTTCGCTGTCGAGACCGATAGCACGGTCAGAGCGGCTCCGGTGAAGGTGGGCGAGAAACTGGGCGACCTGATGCGCATCGAGGGTTTGGCGGCCGGAACTCGCATCGTCGCCGCGCCGCCCGAACGGCTCGCGGCCGGTGCCCGGGTCGAGTCGGCCAAAAAATAGCGATGCCGCACGCCGAAGCGGCGCACGACCGCCGGGCGCTGGTGGAGATCGAACACCTGTCGAAGTCGTACGTGCGCGGCGGGCAGGTGCTGCCGGTACTGACCGACATCACTCTGGTCATCCGCGAGGGCGATTTCGTCGCGATGATGGGGCCGTCGGGATCCGGCAAGAGCACGCTGCTGAATCTGGTGGCGGGGATCGACAAGCCGGACGCCGGTCGGCTCGCCGTCGCCGGCGAGGACATCACACGTCTCGGCGAAACTGAATTGGCCGAATGGCGCGCGCGAACGGTGGGCTTCATCTTCCAGTTCTATAACCTGATGCCGGTGCTTACCGCGTTCGAGAACGTCGAACTTCCGCTGCAGCTGACGGAGTTGTCGCGCGCGGAACGGCGCGAGCGGGTCGAACTGCTGCTCGGTATGGTTGGCCTCACCGACCGCATGCAGCACTACCCGAACGAGCTGTCGGGTGGCCAGCAGCAGCGCGTGGCGATCGCACGCGCTCTTGTGACCGATCCGCTGCTGGTGATCGCCGACGAGCCAACCGGAGATCTGGATCGCCAGTCGGCCGCCGACATCCTGAGCCTGCTCGACCGGCTGAACAGCGAGCTGGGCAAGACGATCGTGATGGTCACGCACGATCCGCGCGCGGCTGGTGCCGCACATCACCTGATCTATCTCGACAAGGGTCAGCTCACCGATACGGCACCTTTCGGGCACTGAGGGCTGCGTGTTCTTTCTCAGGTTCGTTTTTCGCAACGTCTTCCGGGCCAAACTGCGCAGCCTGCTGACAATCCTCGGGCTCGTCATCGCGATCCTGGCGTTCGGCCTGCTGCAGACGGTCGTGCGGGCCTGGTACGCGGCCTCCGACGCGGCCTCGGCGACACGCCTGATCTCGCGCAACGCCATTTCGCTGACCTTCTCGATGCCGATGTACTACCGCGACAAGATCCGTGCGGTGCCGGGCGTCACCGCCGTCAGCGTCTCGAACTGGTTCGGTGGCATTTACAAGGAGCCGAAAAACTTCTTCGCGCAGTTTGCGGTGGACGCACCGACGTTCTTCCCGATGTATCCCGAGTTCGTCTTCAAGCCGGACGAGTACCAGGCGTTCCTGCGCGACCGGAGTGGTGCGGCGATCGGCCGCCAGCTCGCGGACCTGCATGGCTTTCGCGTCGGCGACACGGTCCCGCTTAAAAGCGCGATTTATCCCGGCA
>DATEZE010000102.1:0-13898 GCA_035255845.1 Burkholderiaceae bacterium
GCGACATCATGCCGCGGACTAGCCTCCTCGAATGCGGCCAGCGATGCCGTCGAGCTGATCGAGGTCGGCGAACTCGATGATGAGACGGCCTCCTCCCTTCGCCTTCATCGCGAGGCGGACGGTGGAGCCAAGCGCATCCGACAGTTCTTCTTCAAGGCGGACGATGTCGCGGTTGCGCGCCCCAGCAGTCGCCTTGCGGCGGGCAGGCGGCTGCCCCCGATGTGCAACGAGCGTCTCAGCTTCGCGCACCGACAGTCCGCGCGCCACGATCCTGTGTGCCAGTTGCACCTGAGTCGCCGCGTCGGTGGCGAGCAGCGCTCGCGCGTGACCCATGTCGATCTGTCCGCCGAGCAGCAGCTCCTGCACCGGCGGAGAAAGGTTCAACAGTCGCAGCAGATTGGTCGTCGCGCTGCGCGAGCGGCCGATCGCCTGCGCCGCCTGATCGTGCGTGAAGTCAAACTCGCGCACCAGGCGATTGACGCCCTGCGCCTCCTCGAGCGGATTCAGGTCCTCGCGCTGGATGTTCTCGATCAGCGCCATCGCCAGCGCGGCAGTGTCGGCGACCGGCTTGACCAGCACCGGAACCTGGTCGAGTCCAGCGAGCTGCGCAGCACGGAAGCGTCTTTCGCCCGCGATGATCTCGTACTGACCGTCATCGACCGGCCGCACGAGGATCGGCTGCATGATGCCCTGCGCCTTGATTGAATCGGCGAGTTCGGACAGCGCCTGCGGGTCCATTCTTGTCCGCGGCTGATATTTCCCGGGCCGCAGCTGCGTCACCGCGAGGGTCGTCGGCGCTGACGCCGGCGGCGACTCCCCGCCAAGCAGAGCGTCGAGCCCTCGGCCTAGCCCCTTAGGTCGCTTGATCATTGCGCCATCCCTTAATCGCGCGGCCTGGCGCGGTACCAGTACGCATAGCGGTCGCGGAAACCGAACTTTGTATAGACGTGACGCGCAGCCACGTTCGCCGCATCCACCTGCAGATATCCATGCCGTGCGCCGGCGCCCGCGGCCCTGCGCAGCAACTCGCCGACGATGGCGCTCCCATGGCCTCGGCCGCGCAGGCGCTCGGCGGTCACCATATTGAAGATCCCGCCACACTCTCCGTCGAGCACAACACAGCCGCAGGCGACGGGCTGCTCGCCGTCGTCCAGCACTAGAAAGTGCGACGGCAGCGCTATGCCGACGATCCGCTGTCTTTCGGCCGCGATCGTCGCGGCGTCCGAACCTCGCAGCGCGCCCACGATGCCGGCGAACTCTGAGGCGCCGACATCGCGCAACGGCCGCGTCGGGCGCGCTGTCGAGACCGGCTGCAGTTCGGCTGCCATCACACGCGATTCATCAAACGCGGCATATCCGGCGTCCTGTAGGTCGCGGTCCAGTGACGGCGGCTCGCTGAATGGCGTGATCCGGTACAGGCTCGGCAGCCGATGCGCCTGGTAGAAAGCGTCGACGTGCGCGATCTTTTCGTCGAGAGGTAACTGGCCGGCTCCGACCGCATTCACCGACTTCGCGCGCTTGGCCTTTCCCGGTGAATAACGAAGCAGCCACCCGTCGTAGATGGACTGCTGCGGCGGTTGCGAGCACGTCAGGCCAGCGTCCTCGAAGCGCGCCGCCAGAGCGTCGTGTCTGCTTTGGAACTCCGCGGGCACGCCGGACGGATCGAACATCACAGCGCCCGGATGCGGTCGATCATTTCCGCGCCGAAGGCCACGTAGGCCTGCGCCCCTTTGGAAGTGCGGTCGTAGGCTACGCCCGGCATGCCGTAGCTCGGAGCCTCGGCCAGGCGGACGTTGCGCGGAATGATGGTGGAAAAGACCTTGTCGCCGAACTTTGCGACAAGCTGTTCGGACACCTGTTGTTGCAGCGTCATACGCGGGTCGAACATCACTCGCAGCAGCCCGATGATCGTAAGGTCGGGATTGAGATGCGCGGCGACGCGCTTGATCGTGTTAACGAGATCTGCCAGGCCTTCGAGCGCGAAATATTCGCACTGCATCGGGATGATCACGCCGTGCGCGGCGCACAGACCGTTGAGCGTCAGCAGCGACAGCGACGGTGGACAGTCGATCAAGATGAAGTCGTATTCGGACTCGATCAGCGCCAGCGCCTGCTTCAGGCGCGTCTCGCGACCCTCGAGTTCGACCAATTCGACTTCGGCGCCCGCGAGTTCGCGGTTCGCGCCAAGCACGTCGTAGCCGGCCTGCTCTGCTCGCAATCGCGCGTCCGTCAGGTCTGCCAGTCCGACCAGCACCTGATACACCGACGCCGCCAGGGTGCGCTTGTCAATGCCGCTGCCCATCGTCGCGTTGCCCTGTGGGTCAAGATCCACCAGCAGCACGCGCGGGCCGTGAGCCGCGATCCCGGCGGCGAGGTTCACCGCCGTCGTCGTTTTGCCAACGCCACCTTTTTGATTCGCGATGCAGAAAATGCGGGCCGTCACGAGAACTCCGGCCTCGCCGCGGCCCGCTTCGCGAACGTGCTCGTTACCACCAAGCCTCGAGGCCGCATCGGCCGCGCCAGCATCAAGACCTTCATTGCGCCAGCTTGATGCCGAATCCGACCAGAGCGATACCGGCCAGCCTCTCGAGCGTGCGTGCCAGCGCGCGATTGGCTCGCATGCGTTCGGTCAAGAATCCGGCCAGCGCGACGAGCGTCAGGCAATAGGCGAGCGTTAGCGCCGCGATCGTCACCGCCATCGCGGCAAAAGTCGCGAACCCCTGCTGCGTCCGCGGATCGATGAAGAGCGGAAAAAACGCCATGTAGAACACGATGGCCTTCGGGTTGAGCAGCGTGATCAGCAGGTCTCGCCGGAAGTCTTGCCCGGCACTGAGCGAAGGCTTGCGCGCAGCAGCTTGCGTGAAGACGAGGCGCAAGCCGAAATAGGCGAGATAGGCCGCACCGGCGTACTGCACGCCGCGGAAAACCAGCGGGCTTGTCTGTAACAGTGCGGCGATACCGGCAACCGCGAGCCACAGCAACAGCTGGTCTCCTACGATGAGTCCCAGCGTCGCTGCGGCGCCAGCCCGGAACCCGCCCTTGCCCGTCGAGTTCAGCAGCGTGAGCGTTCCAGGTCCCGGCAACATCAGAAAGATCAGCACCGCGACAACGAATGCCGCGAAATCATGGATCCCGAGAATCACGACGACTCCAGTAGTAACAGATGACGCTCGGCGTCCAGGCGAGGGACGCGCAGTTTAACGGTGCGTGTGACACGAACGTCGGGCGACACCCGCTCGAGCTCCTGGATTTCTTCGCTCGGCATGCTGCCCTTCATCGCGCACCAATGTCCCGACGTTGCGAGCAGGTGCCGCGTTGCGCGCACGAAATCGGCGAGTGACGAAAATGCTCGAGACACGATCACGTCGAACACCGCGCCGCGATAGTCCTCGACGCGACTGTGCACTGGCTCGATGTTCTGCAGGCGCAGTTCGGACTTGACCTGCTGCACGAAAGCAGATTTTTTTTGCACACGATCGAGAAGCGTGACGTGAAGCTTCGGCGCGGCGATCGCGAGCGGCACGCCGGGCAGGCCCCCGCCGGTTCCGACATCCAGCACGCGCGCCGGCGCGCCGCGCGCGAGATCCAGCAGCGTCGGAACGATCGCCAGTGAGTCGAGCAGATGGTGACTGATTACCTGGGACGGATGTTCGATTGCCGTGAGGTTGTATACGCGGTTCCAGCGCCGCAGCAGATCGGCAAATTGCAGAAGCTGCTCGCATTGCCGCGGATCCAGCTCGATTCCGATCGAGCCTGCGAGCTCGGCCAGTTCAGGACGTTCGGACGGGGGCAACGACAGCAGACTGGCGTCAGGCAGCGATGCGCCCACGCTCACCGGAGGCGCGGCTGAGCCGCTTCAGGTGGACCAACAGCAACGATATCGCCGCCGGTGTGATGCCTGATATGCGGGCCGCCTGACCCACAGTGTCAGGACGTTGACGATCCAACTTTTGCCTCACTTCGATCGAGAGTCCGCGGACTGCCCCATAGTCGAGGTCGGCCGGGATGCGTGTCGATTCGTGCGACTCCTGACGCGCGACTTCGTCGCGCTGACGCTCGATGTAGCCTGCATACTTGATCCGGATTTCGACCTGCTCGGCGACTTGCGGATCAAGCACCGCCGCGCGGGCTTCGGGACGGGTACCTAGATTTTGAAGATCGTGTAGGTGGACCTCGGGGCGCTTCAGCAGGTCTGCCAGCGCATAGTTTCGCTCCAACGCCTTTCCGAAGAGCCTTACTGCATCGTCTTCGGGAATAGAGTGAGCACTAACAATTGTACTCCGCAGATGCGCCAGCTCAGCCTCCACTGCATCGCGCTTCCGATTAAATGCATCCCACCGGACGTCATCGACGCAGCCCAACCGCTTACCGATCTCGGTGAGGCGGAAGTCGGCGTTGTCCTCACGCAGGCTGAGGCGATACTCTGCGCGGCTGGTAAACATGCGGTACGGCTCCGACACTCCGCGGGTGACCAAGTCGTCGATCAATACCCCGAGATAGGCCTCATCACGTCTCGGCACCCACGGGCCTTCTCCGCGCACAGCCAGCGCCGCGTTGATGCCTGCAAGCAGCCCCTGGGCCGCGGCTTCTTCATACCCGGTCGTCCCGTTGATCTGACCCGCGAAAAACAGCCCTGCGATGGACTTGGTTTCGAGCGATCCTTTCAGGGCGCGAGGGTCGAAGTAGTCGTATTCGATCGCGTAACCGGGTCGCAGAAGATGCGCCGATTCGAGGCCGCGCATCGAGCGGACGATTTCGACCTGCACGTCGAACGGCAAACTGGTCGAGATGCCGTTCGGATAGATCTCGTGCGTTTCAAGTCCTTCAGGTTCGAGGAAGACCTGATGCGAAGCCTTGTCGGCAAAGCGATGGATCTTGTCCTCGATCGACGGGCAATAGCGCGGACCGATGCCCTGAATCACACCCGAATACATCGGGCTGCGATCGAGATTGGATCGGATCACATCATGAGTGCGGGCGTTCGTATGCGTGATCCAGCACATCACCTGGCGCGGGTGCTGCGATGCTGCGCCGAGGAACGAAAAGACCGGAGGCGGATCGTCACCTGGCTGCGCTTCAAGCGTTGAAAAGTCGATCGTGCGCCCGTCGATACGCGGCGGCGTTCCGGTTTTTAGGCGGCCTTGCGGCAAACTCAGCTCCTTCAGCCGAGCCGAGAGTGATAGGGACGGCGGGTCGCCGGCGCGGCCAGCGGAGAAATTCTGCAGTCCGATGTGAATGCGTCCGTCTAGGAACGTCCCCGCAGTCAGGACTACCGTACGGCCCCGAAATCGAATGCCGGACTGTGTTACCGCTCCCGTCACTCGATCTCCGTCCAACAGCAAATCATCGACGGCCTGCTGGAATAGCCACAGATTCGGCTGGTTTTCGAGACGCCTCCGGATTGCCCGCCGATAAAGCACGCGGTCGGCTTGAGCACGTGTCGCGCGCACGGCCGGACCCTTGGAGCGATTGAGGATTCGGAACTGGATGCCAGCTTCGTCGGTTGCGCTGGCCATCGCGCCACCGAGAGCATCGATTTCCTTGACCAGGTGGCCTTTACCGATTCCGCCGATCGAGGGGTTGCACGACATCTGCCCCAAGGTTTCGATGTTATGCGTGAGCAGAACGGTGCGGGCGCCCATCCGGGCGGCGGCAAGCGCCGCTTCGGTACCGGCGTGGCCGCCGCCGATCACGATGACATCGAATCGTTCCGGAAAATCCATTGCAGCGCCGCAAGATGAAGCGCAGCAGTATAGAGCGCCGGTTAATGCGAAGCGACGTTCGTAGCTTCAGGGGTGTTTCACGTGGAACCCGAAACAGCGGTTTCACGTGAAACAAACGACATCAGGGACCGAAGCGCGGCTCGAGTACGTTGCCACGAACACGCAGGGTCATTCCCTGAATGCGCGAGCCTCCGAGCTCGACACGGATTGTTCCGGCCACCGCCTGGTCAGGAGCAACGGTGAAATCGCCGCGTGCCGCCAGCGCGCCAGCGCGCCCTCCGGTCTCCTCGAAACGGACGCCTGCGGATGACGCACCAAGCATCCCGTCGAACTCAGTAAATCGTGTGACGCCAGCGGATGTCGCGCCCTGCGTGGCTGCCAACCCGAGATTGATCCCATTGAGCGAGGCCCAGCGCACCTGCAATGGGCCAGCAAACACCGACTGCTGTACTGCTTCGTCTAGAGTCGTACCACGTCCGACCACGGTCAGGTCCAGAGATGCCGTTCCCTGCAGCGGTGACACCGCCGTCTCCTGGTTCGCTGGCGCTTTCCGGACGTACTGGACTATCGACTCGATGTCGAGATTGGTGGCACCGACCCGGCCGGTGATCACCCACTCGACGTCGCTCGCCGCATAAAGCATCCCACTCGCGACGCCGTAAAAGCCCGCAAGCGAATAGCTCGAGACTTCGATCAGCTTGCCATCCAGGCGGCCGTTCGCGCGCACCTCGTTCCACTTGACCTGCGGCCCGAATGGCAGCGACCAGCGGTCGGCGTCGAGGCGGAAATCCAGAACGGGTCGGCCGTCGCTGGTCTGCGCCGGACGCAGCGCCAGCCTCATCGTGCCGTCAGTGTCGAGCTGCCGAACCAACAACGGGCCAAATCTGCCGTCCGAGCCCCGCCGCAGCACCGCCTCGTAACGACCCGGCAGCAGTTCTGTGTCCGAGATACGGACCGAATCGAACCGAATCGTCGACAACTTGTTCGAAAGCGAATTTGCCCCGGCCGGCAGGGCGCGCGCGATTGTCTCGGCCTGCGCCGTTGTCAGACTGAGCGGTGCCACAGTGGCCTCGCCCCAGACCCATTGACCGCCCCGCAGGGCGTTCCAAAGGTCTTTCCAATTGATCAGCAATGAGACTTCGTCGATCTTTATGTCGCCGGTCTGGATTCCGCGGACCACCATGCGCGGCGACGGCGCAAATCGGAAGTCGGTGTCTGCGACCGCGACAGGGCGGCGAAACACCTGTGTCAGCCCTTCGGCGACCTTGGGCGCGCTGACTTCGCCTTGCAGCGGTTGCAGCGTGCTGTAAAGGCCGGTGGCGAGGACGCCGACGGCCGCAACGACAAGCAAGCGCTTCATCCATGTGCGCAGCAGCTGCCGGCGGTGCTCGTCGGCAATTTCGTCGTTTTCGGCCCGGTCCCGTTCCTCCTGCAGATCGAGCCGATCTGGCACATTGACCGTCGTGATAGCGAAATGCGTTGCCGCTTCCCAGTCCGGCGAGCGCGTGGTTTTGGCCTCGATGTTCGGCTGATGTGAGCGTACGCTCACTATCGATTCCACTGGCTCTGACACTACATGTCGACGTGCGGCGACGGTGCGCGCCGGCTGCTGGGCCGCCTCTCGGGTGAGTTGGGCCGCTGCCTGCTCCACGCGCGCGCGAACCAACTCGCTGGCCACGGCTTCTTCTGTGTCGCCGAAGATCGTGATCGGATCGAGGTCGCTCTGCTCGAGGAACTGAGCCACAGCTTCTGGTTCTAGCTGGCCCTCCCGCACCCCGGAACCGTTGGTTCGCGAAGGGTCCCCGCCCCCCATCGGCTCGACGAGACCAGCGTCCTGCAGCTTCCGCAGCGCCCGCTCGATTCGCTCATCGTTGAGGCTGGGCAGCCGCGTCTTCAATCCGGCCACATTGAGTCGGCCGTCAAGCAGGATCAGGATAAGCCGCTCGCTCTGGGTGAACTGGTGCGACTTCTCATAGACCTCACGCACACCGCGATCGGTGCGCTGATAGATCATCGAGACGTTCAGCGCCATGAGCGTTAGGAAGGCTCCGTCAGACGGAGTCTCGGTCAATGATCGATCGATTGTATCGGCGACCCGCGGGAAAACACACGCCTACGTTCGGTCGATAAGCGCCCCGAACTCACGGCTGAAGCGGGTTACGGAAGGTGCATTGCGGCCGCGCCGGGGGCGTCAGGCCGGCTTCGCGCGCAACGCCTGCCGCCGCGACCACCATGCGTTCAGTTCACCCACTACTCCGCGGCGGAACGCCATGACGCAGACGACGAAGATCAGACCGATGACGATCGTTACCGCCTCGCCGAGGCCGTTGAACCACTCGATTCCAGTGACGCGGCCCAGAAACATACCGATGTCCCCGACCTTGTTCTCGAGGGCGACAACGATAAAAGCTCCCAGGATCGGCCCGAGCATCGTGCCCATGCCACCGACCAGCACCATCAGGATCACAAGGCCCGAGGTGCTCCAGTGGGCATCGCTCAAAGTCGCGAAGCCAAGGACAAGTGTCTTGGTCGAGCCGGCGAGCCCCGCGAGCGCGGCGGACAGGACGAATGCGAGCAGCTTGAAGCGCGCGGTGTCGTAACCAAGTGAGGTCGCGCGCGGCTCATTCTCGCGGATCGCCTTCAAGACCTGACCGAACGGCGAGTGAACGGTCCGGTAGATGACCAAAAAACCTATGACGAAAATCCCCAGTACGACGTAGTAGAGAGCGAGGTCCGATTCCAGATTGATCATTCCGAGGAACTTGCCTCGCGGCACCGATTGCAGCCCGTCCTCGCCGCCCGTGAACGGCGCCTGCAGAAAAAAGAAGTAGAGCATCTGCGCGAGCGCCAACGTAATCATCGAAAAGTAAATGCCGCTGCGCCGGATGGCCAGGCTTCCCATCACGAACCCAAGCGCGGCGCCGGCAGCCACGCCAATCAGCAGACCCAATTCCGTTGGCACACCCCATAGCTTGAGGGCGTGCCCCGTGGCATAGGCAGCCCCACCGAGGAAGGCAGCGTGACCAAACGAGAGGAGCCCGGTAAACCCGATCAGCAAATTGAAGGCGCACGCAAACAGCGCGAAGCACATCACCTTCATCACGAACACGGGGTAGGCGCCAAGCCATGGCAGCAGCGCGACCAGCACGACCAGGCCAATGTAGATCAGGATTTCCAGTGAACGCTTCACGCTACTTTTCCTTGCCGAACAAACCTGCCGGTCGGAGCAGCAGCACCACGACCATCAGCAGAAACACGACGGTGGCCGATGCTTCGGGGTAGAACACTCGGGTAAGGCCTTCGATCACCCCAAGCCCGAGGCCGGTCACGATCGAGCCCAGTATGGAACCCATGCCTCCGATCACGACGACCGCGAAGACGACGATGATCAGATTGCTGCCCATCAGCGGCTGCACCTGCAGGATCGGAGCTGCGAGCACGCCAGCAAAGCCCGCCAGCGCGGTGCCGAACCCGTAGGTAAGCGTCACCATCAGCGGCACATTGACGCCGAAAGCCTCGGTCAGCTTCGCGTTTTCCGTACCCGCCCTCAGCAGCGCGCCGAGCTTCGTCCGCTCGATAACAAACCACGTGCCCATACACACCATGAGCGAGGCGAACACCACCCACGCGCGATAATTGGGTAGCGTCATAAAGCCCAGATTGGTCGCCCCCGACAGCGCCTCGGGCACTTGATACGGCAGGCCGGAGACGCCGTAGAACGAGCGGAAGAAGCCCTCGATCAGCAGCGTCAGTCCGAAGGTCAGCAGCAGGCCGTACAGATGATCGAGCTTGTACAGGTGCCTGAGGAGCAACCGTTCGGTGATCATGCCGAAAACGCCGACCAGGAGCGGTGCGACGATCAGCATGACCCAGTAATTGACGTTGAAGTACGTCAACCCCATCCACGCGAAGATCGCGCCCATCATGTAGAGCGCGCCGTGGTTGAAGTTGATCACGTTGAGCAGCCCGAAGATCACTGCAAGGCCGAGCGACAGAATCGCGTAGAACGAGCCGTTTACCAGCCCGAGCAGCAGCTGGCTTAGGAGAGCCGGGAGCGGTATGCCGAACAGTTCAGTCATCGCGATGTGGCTTGATGCCGGAGCGCGTGCCAGCGAAGGCCACGCGCTCCAGCGAGTCGGCTCAGTCGGCCCTCTGGATTACTTCAGTGTGCACTTCGTGCCGCCTTGCGGAGCGAAGGCGACGTCGCCCGGGATGGTCTGAGCAACCTTGAAGTAATCCCACGGCGTCTTCGACTCGGCGGGGCTCTTCACTTGCATCATGTACATGTCATGCACCATGCGACCGTTCGGCAGGATCTTGCCGCCCTTGGCGAACACGTCGTTGATCGGCGTCTTCTTCATCTGCGCCATCACTGCATCGGGATCGTCGGATCCGACGGCCTTGACCGCCGCGAGGTAATGGTTCACCGCCGAAAAGTCGGCCGCCTGCAACATCGATGGCATGCGCTTCATCTTGCTGAAGAAGCGCTGACCCCATGCACGCGTGTCGGCGTTCAGGTCCCAGTACCAGCCATCGGTGAGGTACATGCCCTCGGTGGTCTTCAGTCCCAGCGAGTGGATGTCATTGATGAACATCAGCAGGCCCGCGAGTTTCATGGTCTTGGTGACGCCGAACTCGTTTGCGGCCTTGATCGAATTGATCGTGTCGCCACCCGCGTTGGCAAGGCCCAGGATCTGTGCCTTGCTGTTCTGCGCCTGCAGCAGGAACGACGAGAAGTCGGAAGCGTTCAGCGGAACGCGAACCGCCCCCACCACCGTGCCGCCCGAGGCCTTCACGACGTCACTTGTGTCCTTTTCCAGCGAGTGACCAAACGCATAGTCCGCAGTAAGGAAGAACCAGCTCTTTCCTCCGGCCTTCACCACCGCCGATCCCGTGCCGTTGGCCAGCGCCACGGTGTCATATGCGTAATGGATCGTATAAGGCGTGCAATCTTCGTTCGTCAGGCGCGATGTGGCCGCGCCGATGGCGATGTACGGCCGCTTCTTCTCAGCCGCGACCTTGGCGGTCGCGAGTGCAGTGGCGGAGTTGGTGCCGCCGATGATGACGTCAGCGCCCGACTGATCGATCCACTCGCGCACCTTCGACGAAGCGATATCGGCCTTGTTCTGGTGATCGGCGTAAACCAGCTCGATCTTCTTGCCTGGAAACTGCTTTTCCATGTCGGCGATCGCCATGCGGATCGCCTCTACTCCTCCGGGTCCGTCGATGTCGGAATACAGAGACGACATGTCGGTGATGAACCCGATGACGATCTTGTCGCCCGAGAGCTTTTGCGCCTGCGCGCTGCCAAAGCCGAGTGCGAGGCCGCAAGCGGCCAGCGCCAAGGCGCTTTTGTTCAACTTCATTGACGTTTCCTCCTCGATGGGGTGATCACTACTAGACACCGAGCAACTGATGCAGCGTCTGTTCCTTGGCCTTCAGTTCCGCGGCCGCAAAGCTTTCGACGATGCGCCCATGCTCCATGACGTAGAACCGGTCTGCGAGCGGTGCCGCGAAACGGAAATTCTGTTCGACCATCACGATCGTGTAGCCGCGCGTTCTCAGCGCGCGGATCATCTCCGCCAGCTTCTTGACGATCACCGGTGCGAGGCCCTCGGAGATCTCGTCGAGCAGCAGCAGTTGCGCGCCGGTGCGCAGGATGCGCGCGACAGCCAGCATCTGCTGCTCGCCACCCGAAAGCCGCATTCCCGGACTTTTCGCACGCTCCTTCAGATTGGGAAACATCGCATAGATCTCGTCGACGCTCATGCCGCCGCTGTCGCTGACTCGCGGAGGCAGCATCAGGTTTTCCTCACACGAAAGGCTTGCGAAGATGCCGC
Organism: Burkholderiaceae bacterium; assembly: GCA_035255845.1. Taxonomy (GTDB): domain Bacteria; phylum Pseudomonadota; class Gammaproteobacteria; order Burkholderiales; family Burkholderiaceae_F; genus JALORV01. The sequence goes on from DATEZE010000102.1 coordinate 11,564, forward strand.
GCTCCTCGGGGCAGTAGCCGACTCCAAGGTGCGCGATCCGGTAGGTCGGCAAGCCCACGGTCTCGGCCCCCGCCAGCTTGATCGAACCCTTGCGCGTCCCGGTCAGGCCCATGATCGCCCGCAGCGTGGTCGTGCGGCCGGCCCCGTTGCGCCCCAACAAGGTGACGACCTCGCCGCGCGCGACGTGCAGGTCGACCCCGTGCAGGATGTGCGATTCGCCGTACCAGGCATTTAGGCCGGCGATGTCGAGCGCTGTGCTGGCCGCGGACATAATCAATGCGCCATGCCCTCGAGCTCGGTCTCGCTGGTGCCCATGTAGGCTTCCTTGACCGCTGGATTGTTCGAGACCGCCTGATACCGCCCCTCCGCCAGCACTGAACCGCGCGCCAATACTGTGATTGTGTCGGCGATGCTCGACACGACGCTCATGTTGTGCTCGACCATCAGCACGGTGCGGCCCACAGCCACCCGCTTGATCAGGTCGGTGACGCGCGCAACGTCCTCATGTCCCATGCCCTGGGTCGGCTCGTCAAGCAGCATCAGCTCGGGCTCGGTGGCGAGCGTCGTCGCGATTTCCAGAGCGCGCTTGCGGCCGTACGGCAGCGAAACCGTCTCGAAGCCAGCGAAGCCGCGCAGATCAACCTGATCGAGCAGTTCCAGCGCGCGTGCATTCATCGAATCGAGAATGCTCTCGCTGCGCCAGAACTGGAACGAAAGTCCGGTCGATCGCTGCAGGGCTATGCGGACGTTCTCGATCACCGTTAGGTGCGGAAACACCGAGGAGATCTGATAGGAGCGCACGATGCCCCGGCGCGCGACGTGTTCGGGCGTTTCGCGCGTGATGTCGATGCCGTTGAAGAGGATCGCACCGCGCGTCGGCGTCAGGAACTTCGTCAGCAGGTTAAAGCAGGTCGTCTTGCCGGCACCGTTCGGTCCGATAAGCGCGTGGATCGTGCCGCGGCCGACCTTCAGGTTGACGTCGTTGACCGCGACGAAGCCCTTGAATTCCTTCGTCAGGCCACGCGTCTCGAGGATGGTGTCAGCGGGTGTACTCATGCGGAGGCGGCGAGCATAGCAACGTAATCCGCATGTGTGGCAACGCGCGGATTAGTGGAGTGGCAGTGGTCCTTTAGCGCCGCCTCGGCCACCTGCTCGTACAGATCGCTCGTGATGCCCATTTCGTTGAGGCCCGAAGGAAGCTCGATCCGGCGGTTCAGCGAGCGGATCGCATGGGCCAGTTCCTCGCCTCCGCTGACCCCGAAGACACTGGCGATCGACTGCACGCGCTCAGGCACGGTCTTTTCATTGAACTTCACAACTTCCGGCAGCAGGACAGCGTTCAGCGTGCCGTGGTGCGGGCCGATCTTCTCTGCGCCGAGTTTCAGGCCCCCGAGCGCGTGTGACAGCGAATGGACTGCGCCGAGTCCCTTCTGAAAGGCCATCGCGCCCTGCATCGAGGCGCTCATCATGTTCCAGCGCGCCGCCGGATCGCGCGGCTCGCGGGTCGCCCGTTCGATGAATTTCAGTCCGCGCGCGAGGCCATCGAACGCGATCGCGTCGGCCGGTGGATTGACGGCCTTGGAGAGGAAGGTTTCTATGCAATGTGCGATTGCGTCCATGCCGGTGGCGGCGGTCAGCCGAGCGGGCAGCCCGTACGTCAGCTCCGGGTCGCAGATTGCCGTTTTCGGGACCAGATGCCATGAGTGAAAACCCAGCTTGCGCCCATCGTCGAGAACGACAATCGCGCCGCGGGCGACCTCGCTGCCAGTGCCGGCCGTCGTCGGGATGGCGATCAGCGGCGCGACCGCCGAGGTGATGCGCGAGCTGCCTCCCAAGATCGTTGCGTAGTCCGACAGCGTCCCGGGATGGGTCGCCATGATTGCGACGCCCTTTGCCAGATCGATCGAGCTGCCCCCTCCCAGTGCGATCAGTCCGTCGGCCTGGTGCGTGCGATAGGCCTCGACAGCCTTCATGACGGCCGTCTCGGTCGGATTCGACGGTGTGCCGTCGAACACGGCTACCGGCAACTCGCCCAGCGATTCGCGCAGTCGATCCAGCAAGCCCGCAGCGACCACCCCCACGTCGGTGCAGATCAGCGGCCGCCGGATGTTGCTGCGCTCACACTCCGCTGCCGCGAGGCGGATCGCGCCGAAGTCGAACTGAACCTGGGTGATGTAGTAGATCAGGGCCATGGAGACTCCCCGGGGCGCGCGGCCCGCCATGCGGCCGGACAGTATGTCGGCTCACCCCCCGGCTTGCAATTGCGGCGAGCCTCAGACGTGGCGGGCCGCTTCCGCGGCCCGCGCCTGAAGGCTGGGTTACCTGGCCCTACGCG
>DATEZE010000103.1:0-8148 GCA_035255845.1 Burkholderiaceae bacterium
TTAAACGCTCGGCTTCTATAATTCCCGACTCTTCGTGCAGCGAAGCGCAAATAAGCGGTCACTCGCACGCCCAGTTCCCACCAGCGACAATTTCCGTGTCCGAGGATAAGTCCGGCAGCGATAACGCAGCGCCCGCCCCCCGGCGGCCGAGGCCCTGGTATTTGACCGACTTGTTGTGGGTCGGCGGGCTCGCGGGTGCGGGCCTCGCCTCGGCCCTGCTGCTGCTCACCTTCGCATTCGCGGTGGTGTACGCCAACCTGCCTTCGATTGAGGCGCTGACGGACTACCGGCCGAAGATTCCGCTTCGGGTCTGGACCGCGGACGGACTGCTGATTGGCGAATTCGGCGAGGAACGTCGCGACTACGTGGCGGTCGCGGACATGCCGGACCTGTTGAAGAAGGCGATCCTCGCCGCCGAGGACGATCGGTTTTACGAGCATCACGGCGTGGATTACGCGGGCCTCGCACGCGCGGCGGTCTCAAACTTCGTCTCGGGCCGGCGCGGCCAGGGCGGCAGCACGATCACGATGCAGGTCGCCCGAAATTTCTTCCTGAGCTCTGAGCGCAGCTACATCCGCAAGATCTATGAGATTGCGCTGGCGTACAAGATCGAGTCGTCGCTCAGTAAGGACCGCATCTTCGAGGTCTATGCCAACCAGATCTTCCTCGGGCAGCGCGCCTACGGCTTTGCGGCGGCCTCGCAGATCTATTTCGGCAAGAAGCTAAAGGATGTGACCGTGGCCGAAATGGCCACGCTTGCCGGACTGCCGGTGGCCCCGAGCGCCTACAACCCGTTCGTGAATCCAAAGCGCGCCAAGAGCCGGCAGCAGTATGTGCTGACGCGCATGCTTGATCTCGGCTACATTGATCGGCCGACATTCGATGCCGCGCTCGCGCAGGAACTCAAGCCGCGCCACGGCAGCGCACTCACCGACGAGTCGCCGCGGATGCGCCTGCACGCCGAGTACGCGGCCGAACTTGCGCGTCTTCTGGTTTACGACGTGTTTCGCGATGAGACCTACACGCGCGGCCTGAATGTCACCACGACGCTGCGCCGCGAGGACCAGGAAGTCGCTTACGGCGCGCTGCGCAAGGCGGTGCTCGACTACGACCGCAAGTACGGTTACCGCGGTCCGGAAGCCTTCATCGACATGGTCGCCGATCCGGCCACGCGCGACCAGCGCATCGAGGACGCGCTGGTCGAGGCGATCGACAGCCCCAACATGCTGCCGGCGGTAGTGCTCGAGGCCACGCCGCAACTGGTCCGCCTCGCGCTTCAGGGAGCGCAGACCGTCGAAATCAAGGGCGACGGACTGAAGTTCGTCACCGCATCGCTCTCACCGAAGGCTCAGCCGGCACGCAGGATCATCCCGGGCGCAGTGGTTCGCATCGCGCGCAATGAGAAGACCGGCTGGGAGATCGTGCAGCTGCCGCAGGTCGAGGCGGCGTTCGTCGCAGCGAACTCGCGCAATGGCGCAATCCGCGCCCTAGTGGGCGGCTTTGACTTCAACCTAAATAAGTTCAATCACGTCACGCAGGCTTGGCGCCAGCCGGGCTCCAGTTTTAAGCCCTTCATCTACTCCGCGTCGCTGGAAAAAGGGTTCACCCCGAGCACGCTGATCAACGACGCGCCGATATCAATCGATCCGGACCTGACTGGCGGTCAGGTGTGGGAGCCGAAGAACTACGACGGCAAGTTCGAGGGTCCAATGCGCCTGCGACAGGGGCTGGCGAAATCGAAGAACCTGGTGTCGATCCGCATACTGCAGGCCATCGGTCCACGCTATGCGCAGGACTGGATCACACGATTCGGGTTCGAAGCGGAAAAGCATCCGGCCTATCTGACGATGGCCCTGGGTGCGGGATCCGTGACGCCGTGGTCCATGCTCAATGCCTATGCCGTGTTTGCCAATGGCGGCTATGGCGTGCAACTGCACCTGATCAGCAAAGTCACCGATGCCAACAGCAAGGTCCTGATGGAAGCCCAGCCGGTCAATGCGGGAGAAAGCGCCGTGCGGGTATTAAATGAGCGCAACGCGTTCGTCATGGACAGTCTGCTGAAGGAGGTCGCCCGCAGCGGAACCGCGGCACGCGCCTATGCGACATTGAAGCGCGCCGACATCGGCGGCAAGACCGGCACGACGAACGACTCGCACGACGCGTGGTTCGCCGGTTACGGCGGCGACCTGGTTGCAGTGGCATGGATGGGGTTCGACCAGCCGCGCCCTCTCGGCGAACGCGAGACCGGCGGCGGCCTGGCGTTGCCGATATGGATCTCCTATATGGCGCGTGCGCTCAACGGCGTGCCGGACGCTCCGCGCACTGCGCCGGCGGGAATCGTCGAACTGGGTGGCGAGTACTACTACGTCGAGCACCAGCCCGGACAGGGCGTCGCCAGCGTCGGAATCGAGGACGGCCTTCCCCCCGAGGAAAAGGCGAAGCGCGAAACGGTACGCGAACAGATCTTCTAGTTCAGAAACCCTCGCGAGTGATCGCTCATCGCCTGCGGCTGCTGATGACGATTGCGCTGCCTCCCAGAGCCGAAACGATGCGTGACAGCGCTGCAAACAATTCCGTGCCGTCGCGCGTGTCGCGCCAGCCGTCTCGCCACTCGTAGTGATGCGCACCGCTCCGCGCCGCGACCCACAGCTGCTTCATCGGCGCCTGACTGTTGACCACCACGCGGGCGCCGTCGGCGAATTCGAGAGTCAGCACGTTGCCCGCGCGACTGAGCTCGATGTCGAGGCCACTGGCGTCGACCGCGTCCTCAATGTCGGCAAGCGCGTCTTCCGCGTGCTGCATGAACTCGGAATCGGTCATGTTAGATTCGTTTGCACGATGGCTTACGGTCGAAGCAACATTTTATGCGGCGCAATTGTGCTCGCACTGTCAGCGTGCGGCCAGAAAGGTCCCCTGACGCTGCCACCGCCTGTTGCCGCACCACAGTCGCGCGCCCCGGGTGACACGTCGAATCCGCCTCCGACGGAACGGCCGACCGAGCGGCCCGGCGAGAAGCGCTACCCCGACGTTCCGGCGACCAACGAGCCGCGATGAGCATCGCGCTGCCCGACGAGGCAGGTTTTTCGTATCGCGGCGGCGTTCTTCACTGCGAGGGTGCGTCTGTCATGGCGCTGGCGCAACGCTTCGGCACGCCGCTCTACATCTATTCGCGCAGCGCGATCACGCGCGCGTTCGAGGCGTACGCGGAGGCGCTAGCGGGCCGTCGCGCACTGGTCTGCTATGCGATGAAGGCGAATTCCAACCTCGCGGTGCTCGACGTCCTGGCGCGGCTGGGCGCAGGCTTCGACATCGTTTCCGGCGGTGAGCTTGCCCGCGTGCTTGCGGCTGGCGGGGATCCCGCCAGGGTCGTGTTCTCTGGCGTCGGCAAGACTGAATGGGAGATCGAGCAGGCGTTGCAGGTCGACATCATGTGTTTCAACATCGAGTCGGCCGCGGAACTCGATCGCATCGACGCGGTGGCGCGACGCCTGCGCAGGAGAGCGCGCATCTCAGTGCGCGTGAACCCGGACGTCGACCCGCGCACTCATCCCTACATCTCGACGGGACTCAAGGCGAACAAGTTCGGCGTAGGACACGAGGAGACGCTCGCGCTGTATCGATCGGCAAGGTCGCGCCCCGGCGTCGAAGTGGTCGGAATCGACTGTCATATCGGATCACAGATCACCGAGCTCGAGCCCTACCTCGACGCTACGGACCGATTGCTCGACCTCGTCGACGCGATCGAAGGCGCCGGCACCCGACTGCAGCACATCGACTTCGGTGGCGGCCTCGGTATCCGCTACGCCGATGAGAAACCACCGCTACCCGCCGCGCTCGTACGCGCGATCCTGCAGCGCGTGGATGCCCGCGGCATTTCCGACAGGACGCTGATGTTCGAGCCCGGTCGTTCGATCGTCGGCAACGCCGGCATCCTGGTCACGCGGGTCGAATATCTGAAGCGGACGGACGTCAAGAACTTCGCGATCGTCGATGCCGGGATGAACGATCAGTTGCGGCCGGCGCTGTACGACGCCTGGATGGGCACCGTGCCCGTTCAGCCCCGACCGGGAGCGGCGGAGCATTACGACATCGTCGGACCGATCTGCGAATCGGGCGACTGGCTGGCGCGTGACCGCGCTCTGGCGCTCCTTCCGGGCGACCTGCTCGCGATCACGAGCAGTGGTGCCTACGGCAGCGCGATGAGCTCGAACTACAACACCCGTGCTCGTGCGGCCGAGGTTATGGTCGATGGCGACCGGGCCTACGAAGTGCGGCGGCGCGAAAGCATCTCCGAGCTTTTCGCTGGCGAATCGACGCTGCCCTGACGCGTCCCAGGCCCGCGCCATGCGGGGCTCGGCAGTGCCCTTACAGCCGGATCGCAGCCCCGATGCTTACAGCGTCGCACTGCCCCGCGCCTGCCGACGGAGCGGAAGGCTAGACTGATTTGTCGCGATGCACCTGGGACTGCCATGCACATCGAACACGAGGTCAAGCTCGATTTCAAGGATGTCTTAATCCGGCCGAAGCGCTCGACCCTGACGTCCCGCTCCGACGTGGACATAACACGCGACTTCACGTTCCGTCACGCCGGCGTGAAGTATCACGGCATTCCGATCATCGCCTCCAACATGGACACGACCGGAACCTTCGAGATGGCGCGGGCGCTCGGCGAGTTTGGGCTCTCGACTGCGCTGCATAAGCACTACAGCGTCGAGGATTGCGCTAAGTACTTCCCGTCCCTGGAGCGCAAGTCGGCCGCGTTTTACTCAATGGGCATCACCAAGGCCGACGAGGAGAAGTTCAAGCGCGTCATGGACGCCGCCGGACCTGCGCTCGAATACGTCTGCATCGACGTCGCCAACGGCTACCACGAGAACTTCGTCACCTTCGTCACACGCATCCGCACTCAGTATCCGCGGCTCGTGATCATGGCCGGCAATGTGGTCACCGGCGAGATGACGGAAGAACTGATTCTTTCCGGGGCCGACATCGTCAAGGTCGGCATCGGTCCGGGTTCGGTCTGTACGACACGCAAGATGACGGGTGTCGGCTACCCGCAGCTTTCGGCCGTGATCGAGTGCGCGGATGCGGCGCATGGCCTGTCCGGGCTGATCTGCGCCGATGGCGGCTGCAGCACACCGGGCGACGTCGCCAAGGCCTTTGGCGGGGGCGCCGACTTCGTCATGCTTGGCGGCATGTTCGCCGGTCACGACGAATCGGGCGGCGAGCGCGTCGACCGCGACGGTTCGAGTTACAAGCGCTTTTACGGCATGAGCAGCAAGGCCGCGATGGAGCGCTACTCAGGCGGGGTTGCCGGCTATCGTGCTGCCGAAGGCAAGGAGGTGCTGGTCCCATACCGCGGGCCAGTCGCAAACACCGCGCAGGAGATCCTCGGCGGCGTCCGCTCGGCCTGCACCTACGTCGGCGCGCGACGGCTCAAGGAGCTTTCGAAGCGCACGAGCTTCGTGCGCGTCAGCCAGCAAGTCAGCGAAGCCTTCGGCAATTCGTGACGAGGCAGGGTCACAGGGCAGCGCTCAGCGGCGCAGTCCCTGGATGTAGTCGGCCACTGCGCGCATCTCGGCCTCGGTCAGGCGCGCGGCAATCTGCTGCATCGGCAGGTTGTTGTGGCGCACGCCATCGCGGAAGGCTTTCAGCGTCGCCTCGACATATTCGGCGTGCTGGCCCCCGAGGCGCGGATACTGATTCGGGATCCCGGCGCCGGTCGGGTTATGGCAGCCGGAACACGCCGGCAGCGCCTTGTCAGGGATGCCGGCGCGCCAGATGCGCTGACCCAGTTCGAGCGTGTCCTGGTTGCGAGCCGTCCCGGGCTTCTGCGTCTGTCGCGAAAACCAGGCGGCGAGATCGCGCCGATCCTGCTCCGACAAGCTGCCGGCAATGCCGTTCATGATCGGATTCTCGCGTGCCGGTTTCTGTTCGCCGCTGCGAACGGTGTAGTCCGTCAGCTGCTTGACCAGATACGCCGAGTGCTGTTGTGCCAGCTTGGGATTGCCGGGAATCGTCGAATTGCCATCGGCGGCATGGCAGGCCGCGCAGACCTGCGATGCAATCTGCTGACCCTTGGCCGCATCAAGCTTCGGCGCTGCCTTCTCCTGCGCGCCGGCCGCAACCGCCGCAAGGCTGCCAGCCGCCACGAGCACGAACCCGCAACGACGCCACGTCGACATTCTCATTACTCGCCTTCGATGGTTGTGCGTGCGAGGTGGCCGACTGCAGCGCGGGCCCTCTCGCCTCTGCGCCGTCAGCTGCCGGCGATGCCGGCGGGCCGCTCTGCAAAGCCGCGTATTCTACCGAACTCCCGATTGGCGCTCGCCTGTGTCCTTGTCGCTTTTCCACTCCGCGCGCTTCGCAATCTCGGTGGCCGATCTCGCCACCATTGCGCCACCCGCCCTGCCGGAGATCGCGTTCGCGGGACGCTCGAATGCCGGCAAGTCCACCGTCATCAACGTTCTGACGCAGCAGAAACGACTGGCGTTCGCCAGCAAAACGCCGGGTCGCACGCAGCTGCTGAACTTCTTCGTGCTGACCGAGAAGAACGAGCACGGCGATCGCGTCGAGCGCGGCACACTGGTGGACTTACCCGGCTACGGCTACGCGCGGGCCGATGCCAGCCAAAGGGCGACTTGGGATGCCCTCGTCGGTGGGTACGTCGGCAACCGCCAGTCGCTGATCGGCATCGTGCTGGTCATGGACGCGCGCCGGCCGTTCATGCCGCCGGACGAAGCTCTGCTCCGATTCATCGATCGGCGCGGCTGCCTGCTGCACTTCCTGTTGAACAAATCGGATCAGCTGGGCACGACCGAGCGCCGCGTTGCACTAGCCGGTGCCAACAAGCGTGCCGCAACGATCGGCCCACGCGCCAGCGCGCAACTGTTTTCCGCTCTCAAACGGGAGGGAGTGGACGAGCTCGCCGAAACGCTGACGCGCTGGCTCTTCGCCTGATGCGCTGCGCGGCCGTATGATGAACATAAAAAAATGCCCCGGGATATTCTGGGGCTGCAACGCCTGTCATGGCGCCCGCTCAGGGAGGTCAAGCGGGAGACGACGGGACACCATCATCTTCGACGGAAGATAGCGGACGCGCTTCAGGACTTCGAGCTGGGACTTCCCCTCATGTATATCCTTGGCCAGTTCCCCGCGGTGCGCATGCGGCGCATGCGCCGCGACGACTTTTCCCGCCGCCTGATGCGCGAGAACGTGCTGACGGCCAACGACTTGATCTATCCGGTGTTCATCGTCGAGGGTCAGCGGCGGCGTGAAGCGGTGGCCTCGATGCCGGGCGTCGAGCGCGTGTCTATCGACGAACTGCTGCCTATCGCCGAGGAATGCGTCCAACTTGGCATTCCGGTCATCGCGCTATTCCCGGTGATCGAAGGCGCGCTGAAGTCCGAAGACGGCGCCGAAGCGACCAACGCCGACGGACTCGTGCCGCGCGCCGTCAAGGCGCTGAAGCAACGCTTTCCGGGACTCGGCGTGTTGACCGATGTTGCGCTCGATCCGTACACGACCCATGGGCAGGACGGACTGATCGATGACAGCGGCTACGTGCTCAATGACGAGTCGGTCGCGGTCCTGATCCGGCAGGCGCTGGTACAGGCGGCTGCCGGAGTCGACATCGTGGCGCCGAGCGACATGATGGATGGTCGCATCGGCGCGATCCGGCAGGCGCTGGAGGCGGCCGGCCACATCCATACCCGCATCATGGCGTATGCGGCCAAGTACGCGAGCGCGTTCTATGGCCCATTTCGCGATGCCGTCGGATCTGCGGCCAATCTGGGCAAGTCGAACAAGATGGTCTACCAGATGGACCCGGCCAATACCGATGAAGCGCTGTGGGAAGTGGGCCTCGATCTCGCCGAAGGGGCGGACATGGTGATGGTCAAGCCCGGCATGCCCTACCTCGATATCGTGCGACGGGTGAAGGACGCGTTTCACGCGCCGACGTTCGTCTACCAGGTCAGCGGCGAATACTCGATGCTGAAGGCCGCTGCGGCCAGTGGCTGGCTGGACGAAAAGAAGGTCGTGCTCGAGTCGCTGTTGGGCTTCAAGCGCGCAGGCGCCGATGGCGTGCTGACATATTTCGCGCTGCCCGCGGCCCGCTGGCTCAAGGCCGACCGCTGAGGGGCGCTG
>DATEZE010000104.1:0-18262 GCA_035255845.1 Burkholderiaceae bacterium
CCGGAAGAAGACCGAGAACTTGACACTCGACGAGCCGGCGTTGAGAACGACGACCGCCTGTTCGGCCCTCGGTGTCTCAGGCCACTGCGCGGGTTAGCTGCTCGCGCCGGGCACGTGCCACCAATACGGCGACCGCGCACGATGCCAGGCGGGTCAGTTCGGAGTCGGCGCGGCTGGTCAGGATGATCGGCACGCGCGCGCCGAGCACGATGCCGGCGGCATCGGCACCCGCGAGGAACGACAGACTCTTCGCCAGCATGTTGCCGGCCTCGAGGTCCGGCACGATCAGCACGTTGGCGCGGCCGGCGACAGGCGAATCGATTTTCTTGATCTCGGCTGCCGTCAGGCTGATCGCGTTGTCCAGCGCAAGCGGTCCGTCGAGTATCGCGCCGGTGATCTGCTTGCGGTCGGCCATTTTGCAGAGCGCCGCTGCCTCGACCGTCGACGGCACCTGTGGATTGACGGTCTCCATGGCGGAGAGGATCGCCACGCGGACCTCGGGAAACGCCAGCGCATGGGCGAGGTCGATCGCGTTCTGCACGATGTCGACCTTGTCCTGCAAAGTCGGCATGATGTTGACCGCCGCATCCGAAATGATCAGGGCTTCTTCATACGCGGGAACGTCCATGACGAAGCAGTGACTGACGCGCCGCGACGTGCGCAGGCCGCCGTCTCGGCGCACGACCGCGGCCATCAGTTCGTCGGTGTGCAGGCTGCCCTTCATCAGCGCTTCGGCCTGACCGTTCAGCACGAGTTCGACTGCCTTTTCCGCGGCGGCGTGGCTGTGCGGGGCGTCGACGATCGGGTAGGCCGCGATGTCGACCTCGGCCTTGCGCGCGGCCTCGCGGATCCGCTCCTTCGGACCGACAAGGATCGGCTTAATCAACCCGAGTCTTGCGGCGCCGATCGCACCTTCGATCGCGGCCTCGTCGCACGGGTGGACCACCGCGGTCGGCATCGGCGGCAGACCGCGACAGGCGTCTAGCAGGCGCTGGTATTTGGCGTGATTGGTCATGGCGGGTGCGGAGGTGCGGGATACACCAGTTGGAGATGTTGCACTGCAATTATGACAACTCGAACGCCCGTCCGCCGGTCTTTCTGGCGCGCACTTTGACCCGCGACAACTTCGCCCTGCTGCGGAAGGGGCGATCCGGAGATGCCCGAGCGAGCCGGGATCGATATAGTCGGCCGCTGGAAATCGCGTCAGGGCACGGCGGTGTTAGAGCCGCCGCGCGGAGGGGAAGCGATGAGAGATCGCCGGCACGGAGCCATCGCGTTATGCGTGGCCATCGTCGTGCTGGGAGGCTGCGGCCGTGGAACGCCTACGCCGCCCGCGCGGCCGACACCCGACGTGACGACAGTAGTCGCCGCGCCGCGCGATATCCCGGTCGTGTTCGAGTTCGTCGCGCAGACGCAGAGCTCGCAGTCGGTCAACATCCAGGCGCGCGTCAGCGGCTTCCTCGACAAGCGCGTCTACACCGAGGGCGAGGTCGTACGGGCCGGCCAGGTGCTGTTTCTGATGGACCCGAAGCCGCTGCAGGCGCAGGTCGATGCCGCCCAAGCGCAGCTCAACAACATGCAGGCGGCGCTGGATGTCGCCAAGTTCAACCTCGACCGCACCAAACCTCTGACAGAACAAAATGCGATGTCGCAAAAGGACCTCGATGACGCCAACGGACAATACCTGACGTCGAAAGCGAACGTCGACCAGGCGCGCGCCAACCTCGAGGGCGCGCAGCTCAATCTGTCGTACGCGACGATCACCTCGCCGATCACCGGCATTACCGGCAGCGCGATCGTCGCCGATGGCACCTATGTCAGTACCAACAACAGCCAGCTGACGACGGTCTCGGTGCTGTCACCGATGTGGGTGACATTCAGCCTCTCGGAAGCCGAGGCGCTGCGCTACCGCGACGACATCGAGCGCGGTCTGCTGAAGCGTCCGCCTGGCGAGACCTACACGGTCGAGGTCGTGATGGCCGACGGGTCGCTCTTCCCGGAGACCGGGCGCATCACGTTCGCCGATCCCGCGTACAACAGCCAGACCGGCACGTTCACCGTGCGCGTGCAGCTGGCGAATCCGCAGGGTCTGCTCCGACCGAACCAGTTTGTGCGTGCGCGGCTGAAGGGCGCGGTCCGGCCGAACGCGCTGGCGGTGCCGCTGCGCGCAGTCCAGCAAGGTCCGAAGGGACATTTTGTCTGGGTGGTCGGCAAGGAAAACACCGTCGAGATGCGGCCAGTCGCGATGGGATCGTGGGTCGGAGACGAATGGCAGATCACGGGCGGGTTGGAGCCAAACAGCGTCGTCGTTGTCGACGGTGCACTGAGTCTGACGTCCGGTGCCGCGGTCAAGCCGCGACCGTTGCCTGCAGTCGCGGCAGCGCCTGTGGCTGCCGCGGCGACGATGAAGGGCGATGCCAAGTCTCCACCGGCTGCGGGGGCAGCCGTCGCGTTGCCGGCGCGCGTGTATTTCGCGAATGGTTCGGCCGCGCTGGACGCCAACGCGAAGGAAACGGTGCGCGCGATCGGCAACGGGCTGACCGGCGTGCCCTATGTGATCGAGATCACCGGTTATGTCGATACAAGCGGTTCTGCGGCGAAAAACCGCTCGCTCGCGGAGCAGCGCGCCAAGGCCGTGCGTGATGCGCTCGTGGCGGCGGGCGCGCCGGCCGATCGCATGCGACTTAAACCGCCGTCCAACGTCGTCGTCGGCACGGATGCCGGGCAGGCGCGGCGGGTCGAGATCGCGTTCGCGAACCGCTGATGTTCTCGCGCTTCTTCATCGAGCGGCCAGTCTTTGCCGCGGTCATCTCGATCATCATCGTGCTGGCCGGGCTGGTCGCGATGCGCGCACTGCCGATCGAGCAATACCCGACGATCATCCCGGTGCAGGTGACCGTCAACACGACGTACCTCGGCGCCGATTCACAGACGCTGGCCGAGTCGGTCGCCGCGCCGATCGAGGCGCAGATCAACGGCGTCGACAACATGCTGTACATGACGTCGAGCAGCTCATCGACCGGCCAGCTGACGCTGACGGTTTTTTTCTCGCTCGATACCAATCCCGACATCGCGCAGGTGCAGGTGCAGAACCGCGTAAATCTCGCGTTGCCTCAGTTGCCAGATGCGGTGACGCAGAACGGCGTGCAGGTCCAGAAGAAATCGTCGTCAATCATGATGCTGATCGCCGTCAAGGGGCCTGCCGAACGCTACACGTCTGAATACATCGCCAACTACGCCAATGTGTACGTGCTCGATACGCTGAAGCGCGTGCCGGGCGCGGGCCAGGCGCAGATTTTCGGCGTCCCCGATCAGGCTATGCGGATCTGGATGAATCCGGACCGCATGGCGTCGCTCGGCATCACGACTAGCGACATTCAAAACGCGGTGCAAGCGCAGAACGCGCTGTTCGGCGCGGGGCAGATCGGGCAGCAGCCGACCCAGGCGCCGGTCGAATTGAGCTTCCCGGTCGTGACGCAGCGTCCATTCACCGATCCACTGCAGTACGAGAACATGATCCTGCGGGCGAGCAGCGCGGGGAGCGCGATCGTGCGGCTCAAGGATGTGGCGCGCGCCGAAGTCGGCCTCAAGAGCTACATCGTCGATGCGAAGCTCAATGGTGTGCCGGCGACCTATATCGCGATCTACCAGCAGGCGGGCGCGAACGCGCTCAACGTATCGGACGGCGTGCGCGCGGCGCTCGACGGCATGCGCGCGACGCTGCCGCCCGGCATCGAGACGGTTGTCGCGCTCGACACCACGGATTTCGTCCGACTGTCGATCAAGGAAGTGATTCGCACGCTGTTCGAAGCGATCGTGCTGGTCGTGCTGGTCGTGTATCTGTTCCTGCAGAGTTTCCGCGCGACTTTTATCTGCATCATCGCCGTGTTCGTCGCGCTGGTCGGGGCGCTCAGCGGGATGTTTGCACTCGGCTATTCGCTGAACCTGCTGACGCTGTTCGGCCTTATCCTGGCGATCGGCATGGTGATCGACGACGCGATCGTCGTGGTGGAAAACACCGACCGCAATATGCACGAGCATGGCCTGTCGCCGAAAGATGCCGCTATCCGGTCGATGCAGGAAGTGTCCGGTCCCGTCGTTGCCGTCGTGCTGGTGTTGTGCGCGGTGTTCATCCCGGCGGCCTTCCTGCCGGGATCTACTGGACAGTTGTACAAGCAGTTTGCGATCACGATCGTCGTGTCAGTCGCGATCTCCGGATTCGTCGCGCTGACGCTGACGCCGGCGATGTGCGCGCTGCTGCTGAAGCGCGAGGAGTTGAAAACAAAGGGCTTCTTCGGCTGGTTCAACCGGCAGTTCCAGAAGCTGACCGATGCGTACGGACGGCTGGTGATGCTGACGATTCGCCGATCGGTCATCGCACTCGTCTTCCTGGCCGGTTTCATCGGCGCGATCGTGCTGCTGTTCCGCACGACGCCGACAAGCTTCGTGCCGCTGGAGGATCAGGGCTACGTACTGGCCGCGATCGTGATGCCGGATGCGGCGAGCCTGGATCGCACGGTCAAGGTCGGCGACCAAGTAGATCGGCTATTTGCCGAATCGCCTGGCGTGCTAAACCGCAGCGTCATTAATGGCTACAGCATCATCGACAGCGGGTTCAAGACCAATGCATCGACGCTGTTCGTCACGCTGAAGGATTTCGAGGAGCGCTACAAGTCGATCGCGACTGCGAAGCTCGAAAACCCGCGCACGATTTTGATCGACGTCTACAAGAAATCCTTCGGCATCAATCAGGCGCTGGTACTGCCGATCGCGCCGCCAGCGATCCCCGGCCTTGGCACGACCGGAGGCTTCGAATTCTGGATCCAGTCGGTCGGCAGCGGCGATGCGAGCCAGCTCGACGCGCTGACGCAGCTGTTCATCAAGACCGCGCGCGCCCGTCCCGAGCTGACCGGACTCAACAGCACGTTTCGCGCGAACACACAGCAGCTTAAAGTCGACGTCGATCGTGACAAGGCGACGCTGCTCGGCGTACAGGTGCAGGATGTCTACAGCGCGATCCAGGCTCAGTTCGGGTCGCTGATCGTCAGCCAATTTAACCAGTACAGCCGTTCGTGGTTCGTCATCCTGCAGTCCGACGCACGCTTCAGGCTGACGCCGGAGGACATCACACGGCTTTACACGCGCAACCAGCAAGGCCTGATGGTGCCGCTGACCGCGCTGGTGAGAACGAGCTACATCACCGGCCCGGACCTTTTGCCGCACTTCAACGGCTTTCCGGCCGCAAAAATCATCGGCAGCCAGGCGCCGGGCTACAGCTCGGGACAGGCGATCAAGGCGATGGAAGAAGTCGCGCAGCAGCTTTTGCCGAGCGGTTACCGGTTTGCGTGGTCGGGCATCGCGTACGACGAGAAGCAGTCGGGCGGCACGTCGATGGTCGCGTTCGTTTTTGGTCTGATTTTCGTGTTCCTCGTGCTGGCGGCGCAGTACGAATCGTGGACACTGCCGGGCGCGGTCATGACCGCGGTGCCATTCGGTGTGCTCGGCGCGCTGGTGTTCAATTGGCTGCGCGGGCTGGATAACGACGTGTACTTCCAGATCGGCCTACTGGTGCTGATCGGCCTCGGCGCGAAGAACGCAGTATTGCGCGTCTCCGCGGCGGTCGAACTGCACCAGGAGGGCAAATCGATCATCGACGCGACGATGCTCGCGGGC
Source organism: Burkholderiaceae bacterium (assembly GCA_035255845.1). Lineage (GTDB taxonomy): Bacteria > Pseudomonadota > Gammaproteobacteria > Burkholderiales > Burkholderiaceae_F > JALORV01. The sequence continues at coordinate 5,674 of DATEZE010000104.1, forward strand.
GAGCGACGGCTGCGGCCGATCGTGATGACGTCGCTCGCGTTCGCCTTCGGTGTGCTGCCGCTCGCGATCGCACTCGGCGCCGGCGCCAATGCGCGCCACTCGATCGGCACCGGCATCATCGGCGGCATGATCGGCGAAACGACGCTGGCGATGCTGTACGTGCCGCTGTTCTACTACCTGTTCGCGCGTTTTAACGAATGGCGGACGGAGCGCAAAGGCGGCGCGTCCGGGATCGCGACGCCAGCGCCCGGCGTGACCGCTTCGACCGGGGGTTCCGAGTGAAGCGCGGCGCGCCGCTGACCGCGGTGTGCTCTGTCAGCTGCACACTCGTTGCTTGCGCGGTCGGCCCGGACTATCACCGGCCAGCGGTCGAAACGCCGGCCGCCTACGAATACCTGCCGAAGGACACGGCCGATACGATCAACACCGAGTGGTGGAAGCAGTTCGGCGATCCGGTGCTCGACCAGCTGATCGCCGAAGCGCTTGCGAACAACAAAAGTGTGAAGCAGGCGGCAGCCAACGTGCAGCAGGCCGCAGCCGTCCTTACCGAAGCGAAGTCCCCCTTCTATCCGCAAGTCGGGTACGACGCGGGCGGCACGCGCCAGCAGTTCTCGACCGATTTTCTGCCGAATCAGGCGACCATTTCGCGGACACAGTCCAGCTATAGCGTGATCGCGAGCGCGAGCTGGGAGATCGACCTGTGGGGGCGCATCCGCCGGCAGACCGAATCCGCGCAGGCGAACCTGCTGGCGACCGACGAGGCGCGCCGCGGCGTGATCCTCTCGCTCGTCGCGCAGGTCGCCAACAACTATCTGAACCTGCGCTCGCTCGACGAGCAACTTGCAGTTTCGCAGAAGACGCTGGGGACCTACAACGAGTCGTTGAAGATATTCGAGCTGCAGTTCAAGTACGGCATGGCGTCACAGATGAACGTCGCGCAGGCCAAGTCGCAGTCGCAGACCGCGGCCGCGCAGATCCCGGCGATCGAGCAGCAGATCGTGCAGACCGAAAACGCGTTGTCGGTGCTGCTGGGCAGGAATCCAGGGCGCATTGCGCGCGGCAAATCGGTGGCGGATCTGACGCTGCCCAAAACGCCGGCAGAGCTGCCATCGCAACTGCTCGAGCGACGTCCCGATGTAATGCAGGCCGAGCAGCAGTTGATCGCGGCCAACGCGCAGATCGGCGCGGCCAAGGCCCTTTACTTCCCGACGATCTCGCTGACCGGCGCGTTCGGCGGCGTCAGCGCCGACCTGTCCGATGTGTTAAAGAACTCCAATCGCATCTGGAGCTACGGCGGCAGCCTGGTCGGTCCGATCTTCACCGGCGGGGCGGTCACCGCGCAGGTTAGACAAGCCGAAGGCGGACAGCAGGCTGCCTTGTTCGGCTATGAGAACACCGTGCAGAGCGCCTTTGCTGACGTCGAGAATGCGCTGATCGCCCAGCAAAAGACGCAACAGAAACTCGAGGCCCAGCAAGGGCTGGTCGACGCGCTCAGCGACTACTCCCGACTGGCGCGGCTGCAGTACCAGGGTGGCTTCGTTCCGTACTCGACGGTGCTGCAGGCCGATCAGCAGCTATTTCCGGCGCAGCTGACGCTCGCGCAGGATCGCGCGCAGGTTTTCAGCGCCGCGGTCAGTGTCTATCAGGCGCTGGGCGGCGGCTGGGTCACGCTGGCCGATGGCATGACGTCGGCGGACGCCGCAGCTCAAGCACAAACGGCCGCGGGACCGCCGGCGGGCCCGGCCCAGTGAGTTGGAGCCATCGTCGTAAGGAGAAAGGCATGAGGCAGGTACTGCTGGTTAAACGGGGCGCACTGCTGGCAGTGGGTGTCGTAGCGCTGTCGGCCGTGATCGACGCTCAGGCGGCGATTTTCGTCGCGCGTCGAGTGCTCGGACGGGTTGAAACGATGTCGCAACAGTCGACGCAGAAGGACGGAGTCGGCTACGACTCGGCTGCGGTGATGCTCGAGGCGCCGGCGAAGCAGGTCTACACCACTGCGCTCAATGCGCTGCGACGCGCCCAGGCACAAGGAATTACGATTACCAGCGAGGACGACAACGCCCTCATGGTGCAGTTCACCAACGGTAAGCAGATCGCCGGGATGAAGATCAGCCAGCTGGGCGAAAAGCTGTCGCACATGCTGATCACCTCCGCGCATACCGGCTCGCAGCCGAACGCGGCGGCGCTGGTTTCCGACAGCGTGTTGCGCGTGTGTCGCCAGATGAACGTCGAGTGCTCACCCGCGCGGCAGTGAGCATGCCGTCGGGCCTAATTGCCGACATTGACGCCGGTCGTGGGTTGCCGGTTACCTTCGTCCGCTAGGCCCGCAGAGCACCGGTGATCGAGCGCTTCTCTCGGCCACTGAACGAGTCGGATCGTCGGCGCATCCATGCTGCTCTGGCCAAAATCAACGCCGAGACGAGTCTTTATCGAGCTTTGATCGAAGGAGTCCAGATCACGGGCGCTTGTTTTCTGGTGGGCATCGCCTACAGCTCCTTCGCTGGTCAGCCTCTCCCTGCTTCAATTGCCGCAAGCCTGGTCGTTGGCGCAGTTCTATATCTGATCCTGCGGTTCGAGAAGTGGCGAATCAATGTTCCTCGGAGGCGCATGCTTGCCGCCGCTCTGCATTCCGACACCGCTCAAGTCGTCTGTGTTGAGGCATCCTCATATGCTGAGTTCGCCGAATATAAGGATCTAGGGCCCATGTACGCCTTCCAAGTGGGCGAGAACTCGTTGTTTGTCCTGCGTGGTCAGGAATACTACGAAACCAGTACGTTTCCGAGCCTATGCTTCGAACTCGTCACTGTCCCAGGTGCCTTCTTCGCCATCCACTCACTCACTCCGAAGGCTGTGCCGGTCGTGCGCTACCCACCCAGCGAGATGCTCCACCTCTCTGCCATCCAAGATGAGGTACTTATTTCGGGTACAGCCGCCAATGCACTCGCCAGTCTCAGAAGTGCGGTCTAACAAGCTGGTCTAGACGGCGGTGATGGCGAAGGCGCAGGAGAACTCACACTACCTTCACGGCACCGCGCCGGATGAGCAGGACCGGCTGTCGCGCCTCAACGACCTCTTGAACGAGCGTTCGCTCCGGGAGATGGCCCTGCGCCCCGGGGAGAAGGTTCTGGACGTTGGCAGCGGCCTCGGCCAGTTGACCCGCGGCATGGCACGCCAGGTCGGGGCGGCGCATGTTGTCGGCGTTGAGCGCAGCGAGGTTCAACTCGCGGAGGCCCGCCGGTTGGCTTCACAGGCCGGCGAAGACGATGCGGTTGAGTTCCGCCAAGGCGAGGCCACTCGCCTGCCCTTGCGGGACGACGAGTGGGGCACGTTTGACGTCGCCCACGCCCGCTTCGTCCTGGAACACGTGCCGGACCCGGCGGCCGTCGTCCGCGAGCTGGTCCGGGCGGTCCGGCCGGGGGCGCGAGTCGTTCTGGAGGATGACAGCCACGAGATCTTTCGCCTCTGGCCCGAGCCGCCGGGGTTCGGCCTGCTTTGGCGGTGCTACCTCCGCACCTACGACCGCGTCGGCAACGACCCGCTCGTAGGTCACCGGCTGGTATGCCTCCTGCACCAAGCGGGCGCGGTCCCTCAGCGAAACACGTGGCTCTTCTTCGGGGCTTGCGCGGGACAGCCCGGTTTACTGGAGGCCTGCGTCGATAACCTTGTCGGGCTTCTGCAAGGAGTGCGGAGGCAGATTCTCGACCTTGGTGAGGTTGAGCCGGCGTTTTTTGACGGCTGCCTCGCAGCGATCCGGAGTTGGGGCAAGCGGCCCGATGCGGCGTTGTGGTATGGCAGCTCGTGGGCCGAGGGCCGACGCCCAAGTGGCGAGTAGCGCCGAACCATACAATGCCACCCCTTCGACGCCGGTCCTCTTCTTCTCCACTCGAAACGGTCGGATCCGCCGGTGCGTTCCACTAGACTTTTTTGGTTCCGCCGATCCGAGTAACCCAGAGATATCGATGATGAATAAGCAGAAACGCCGAGGCCTTTGTGCCGCATTCATGCTCATGCTGTCCGCGGCAACGCTGGGCGACGCCTGCGCGCAAGCCTATCCGACGAAGCCGGTGCGCCTAGTGGTGCCATTCGCTCCGGGTGGCACGACCGACATCGTTGCGCGCACCGTCGCCGACAAGATCGCGCCAGCGCTCGGCCAGCCGATGATCGTCGAGAACAAGGCGGGAGGCGGCGGTTCGATTGGAGCAACGGAAACGGCGCGTTCTGCGCCAGACGGCTATTCGCTCGGAATGGCGACCGTGTCGACGACCGCAGCCAATCCGGCGATCAATCCGAAGATTCCATATAACCCTTTGACTGACTTCACACCGATCATCAACGTCGCCGCGACGCCCAACGTGATCGCCGTGCACCCGAGCTTTCCGGCGCGCGACTACAAGACCTTCGTCGCGGAGCTGAAAAAGAACCCCGGCAAGTATTCGTACGCTAGCTCTGGCGCCGGCGGGATCGGGCACCTGCAGATGGAACTTTTCAAGAACCTGTCGGGGACCTTCGTCACGCATATCCCGTATCGCGGCGCCGGACCCGCGCTCAACGACGTCGTGGCCGGACATGTGCCGATCGTCTTCGACAACATGCCGTCGGCGCTGCCGTTCATCAAGGATGGCCGGCTGATCGCAATCGTCGTCGCTGCGCCGGAGCGCCTGGCGGTGTTACCGCAGGTCCCGACTTTCAAGGAAGTCGGGCTCGAGCCGGTCAACCGCATGGCGTATTACGGCATCTACGGTCCGAAGGGCCTGCCGAAGAACATCGTCGACAAGGTGCACGATTCGGTGAAAAAGACGCTCGACGATCCGACGGTCAAGAAGCGAATCGAGGATACTGGCTCGCTGATCATCGGCAACACGCCCGAGCAGTTCGCGGCGCAGATCGCGGCCGAACTCGAGGTTTACAAGAAGGTCGTCGTAGCGCAGAAGCTCACGCTCGAGTGAACGCGGACTGTTGCCGGCGGTTGCGCATGCAGCACAGCGCGGAGCCGAGTGCGACATGAAGCTGATCGGGCTGATCGGAGGGATGAGCTGGGAGTCGACGGCGCTTTATTACCGCGAGCTCAACCTGTATGTCCAGGCCCGCCTCGGCGGCCTGCATTCGGCGCGCACGCTGCTTCATAGCGTCGATTTTCACGACGTCGAACAGATGCAGCGCGCTGGCGCCTGGGCCGAAGCGGGCGAGCTGCTTGGCCGCGTCGCGCGGTCGCTGGAGGCTGGCGGTGCGGACTTCATCGTGCTGTGTACCAACACGATGCACAAGGTGGCGTCGCAGATCGAGGCCGCGGTCGGGATCCCGCTGCTGCACATCGTCGACCCGACCGCCGCAGAACTGCGGCGCGCCGGACTCGAGCGGGTTGCACTGCTCGGGACGCGCTTCACCATGGAAGAGTCGTTCTACCGTGACCGCCTGCGCGAGGTCCACGGGATCGAAGCCGTGCTGCCGGATGCCGAGGAGCGCGCCATCGTCCATCGCGTCATCTACGAGGAACTGGTTCTCGGGCGAGTGCTGCCGTCCTCGCGCGAGCAATATCGCCGGATCATCGGCGGACTGATCGACCGCGGCGCGCAGGCGGTCATTCTCGGTTGTACCGAGATCACGATGTTGGTCGACCAGACCGACGCCGCTGTGCCTGTGGTCGACACGACTGCGCTGCATGCACGCGCCGCGGCACAGATGGCGATCGCCGATGCGGTCTGACGCAAGCCGGGGACAGACGTCACTATGGCCGCCCGCAGATACCGCTTTCGTCCGATTGACGCGAACTCGGCGACGGACGACAGTCGAAATGCGCCGCGATGCCCGCGGGGCCCGATCTGCCTGCGGAGGACCCGATGACGAGCAAGCCTGTTTTGGTCACTGCTGCAGCGATTGCAATGCTTCTGGCGGGCTGCGCCAGTACGCCATTTAACGGCTCGTATCTCGTCGGCAATCGCTATTTCAAGACGCCGATCGACACGCAGCCTGTCATCATCCTCGGCGTCGACGACTGGGACACGACGCTGCATCGCGTACTGGTCGAGCCGGGCGAACGCCTCGTTCATGTGCAGGCATTGCCGGTACCGGGCGCTCCGTGGCGCACGGCGACGCTGAAGCTCGATGTCAAACCGTGCGTAACGTATTACATCGTCGCGGTGCGACCGACACCGATTACGGCTGATTTCACGCCGAAGGTGGATTACGCGGAGGCGCTGCCAGGCTGCAGCCCGGACACAGCGGCGAAGGGTTAGCCGGACTGCGACCCACCGGCTGCAGGGCTGCGCCGCCCTAAGCGCTGTCGACATCGGCGCTCCGCCACGCGGCACGGCCGAGGGCTAAATCACCCCTACCAGCTGTACTGCACCGTGTAGCGCACCACCGCTTCCGCGTCGGCGGCGATGTTCACCGGAAAGACGATCGTTCGTGCGTCGTCCTTGCGAAAGTCGTGCGACTTCGAGCTGATGGTCCAGTTGACCCAGCGATAGAGGTTCTCCTTGACCAGCACCTCGACGCGTTCGCGCTTCTGATTGCGCAGTCGCACTTCGATTTCTTCGGTCATCGTCTTGCGCGAGGTATCGACGCGGAAATCAAGCTGGCGCCGCTCGCCGACGATGTCGAACGCGGAACCGAGCTTCAGCAGCACTTTCTCATTGCGCGGCGTGTGATCGACCGCGTCCTCGCCGATGAACTCGAGCGTCTGGTCCGACGGGTCGAGCTTCGAAACACGGACGCGGCCGGCCGGCAGCGGCATACCCATGCCGTTGCCTTCGCTGTTGCTGAACTGCAGGTAGGCATCGACTTTGCGGTTGGATTGAACGCCGTAGCTGCGATCGGTCGCCGGTGACGGGAGGAAGCCATGCGGACCTGCCGGCGCGCCGTAGTAGACGAGCAGCCTTTCGCAAGGCACGCCCCGCGCGGCCGGGAACAATTCGATCTGCTTGGTCGAGTTGTCGGGCAGGGTCGTCGTTCGGCCAAGCGTGTACAGGTGGTACTCGAAGAATGACTTCTCGGCGAAGCCGTCCGACTCCTCGTTGGCGCGCATCGCCTTGCTCGCTGGCAGCGGAGCATTGACGGCACCGACAGCCGTCGCGCGATGCACGTCACCGGCCACAAGCTTGAGCTTTGCATCGGCGTAGCCGGCGCCCGACTGGTTGATGATGCTGACCCAGGCGCCGATGTCCATCCGACAACTGTTGCCGCCGGCTTCGGCGTAGGTAACGTTGTAGTCAGACCACCAGGTCATGCCTTGCGTCTGGTACGAGATCCGCGTGCGGTGCCGGCCGCCGCGCTGCGCGGCAACGTCCCAGACCAGAGTGGGACGAGTTATCAGCCCGCCAGGCAGCGCGGGCAGCTTCACACCCGAGTTGTGGGGAACCACCTGCACTGTGCCATCGTCGCGTTTAAGCACCAGTCCACCCTGCGTCGACAACAGTGTGCCGCTGAACGTTTCGGTGGTGTTGCCGCGCACCTGTTCGACGGCGATCGGACGATCGATGTAGCGCTGTAGCAGATTGTCGGTACTGACAAGATCGAACTGATAGTTCTGCTCCAGCACCGTGGTGCCCTTGCCATCGGTGAGCGACTCGAAGACGACCGTGGTCGGGTCGATCAGCGCAGCCACGTCGGCGAAGCGCACCGTATTGCGTCCGTGCGCGAAGTCGAGTTCACGGTCCTGCCGCACGACAGCGTAGCCGGGTACGCTCCCGCGACCGGGCTGGCGATACAGCTCAGGCGCGACAGCTCCCGGCGCCGCACGGCTATACACGGTCAACGCCGTTCCAGACGCCGCCGCAGCAGCCGGCGGGTCACCCGGCGGCACATTCAGTCCAGCGGCTGTGACAGCGGCTGCGATCGCGGTCTTGGCGACAAGGCTGGTCGTGGACATCGAGCGCTCCATGGGATGAGGTGCTGCTGTGAACGCGGCCCAATGGCGAATGGGGTTAATCCGCCGTGGGGTCATCAAGCGCCGCTGTCATACTGCGGCCCCGCACGATGAAACGCGCTGCATGACTGCCAACCAACTCCTGCGTCAGGCCGTGCGCATGACCGCTCGCGACTGGCGCGCAGGCGAACTGCGCCTGCTGGCAATGGCGCTCGTCATTGCCGTCGCGGCCGTGACCAGCGTCGGCTTCTTCGTCGACCGGTTGCGTCTCGGGCTCGAGCGCGACGCCGCGCAGCTGCTCGGGGCCGATCTCGTGCTGAGCGCAGACCAGCCGATCGCCGACGCCGTGCGTGCGCGCGCGCAGGCAGCACGGCTCGCAATCGCGGAAACGGTTACGTTCCCGAGCATGGCGCTCAATGCGAACGACCCGGATCGCAACGCTCTGGCGGCGGTGAAAGCGGTGTCGCCCGGCTATCCGCTGCGTGGCACGATGCAGCTCGCACGCGAGCCGGGCGGACCCGATGAGCCGACCCGGCAGATCCCGCCGGCCGGAGCGGTGTGGGTCGACCCGCAACTGCTGCAGGCGCTCGGGGCGACGCCGGGCAGCAACCTCAAGCTCGGCGAGAAGACCTTTCGGATCGATCGCGTGATCGCCGTCGAGCAGGACCGCGGCGCCGGCTTCATCAACTTTGCGCCGCGCGTGATGATCAATCTGGCCGACCTGCCGGCCACCCAGCTGATCACGGTCGGCAGCCGGGCCACTTATCGTCTGCTTGCCGCGGGCGAGCGACCGGCGGTGAAGGCGTTTGAAACGGCGATCGAACGCGATCTGCCGCGCGGGCAGCGTCTCGAGTCGCTCGAGAGCGGGCGTCCGGAAATGCAGCGGACTCTGGAGCGCGCGCAGCGCTTCCTTGCGCTGGTCGCACTGCTGGCGGCGATGATCGCCGCGGTCGCCGTTGCGGCCGCTGCGCGCCGGTTCTCGCAGCGTCATCTGGATTCGTGCGCGATGATGCGCTGCCTCGGACTGCCGCAGACCGACATCTTCCGGCTGTTCGCGCTCGAGTTTGTCGTGATCGGCGTTTCCGCCTGCCTGCTCGGCATGGCGCTGGGCTATGCGGCGCACTTCGCGCTGCTGGCTGCGCTCGGTTCGCTGATCCGTACTTCGCTGCCCTTGCCTTCGCTGTGGTCGGCAGTGCAGGGTGGCGCCGTCGGGCTGGTGCTGCTGCTCGGCTTCGCGCTGCCGCCGCTCGCGCAACTGCGTGCGGTGCCGCCGCTGCGCGTGTTGCGCAAGGACATCGGACCGCCGGGCGGGCGCAGCAGCCTCGGCTATCTGGTCGGCTTTGTCGGCTTCATGCTGCTGATGCTGTGGTCGTCGAACGACCTCAAGGTCGGTAGCGTGACGGCCGGCGGATTCGCCGCAGGGCTCGTCGTATTCGCGCTGGCCGCCTGGGGCGTGCTGAAGCTGCTGGCGCCGCTGCGCGGACTGACCGGTCGCCTCGGCATCTCGTGGCGCTTCGCGCTTGCTGCAGTTCAGCGCCGACCGGTTGCGACGATGATCCAACTGGTTTCGCTTGCAGTCGGCATCATGGCATTGCTGCTGCTGACCGTGACGCGCACCGACCTCGTCAGCGCATGGCGCAAGGCCGCGCCGCCGGACGCGCCGAATAGGTTCGTCATCAACGTGCAGCCCGACCAAGTGAGCGGAGTCACGCAGAAGCTCAAGGAGGCCGGCATCGAGGCCGAACTGCATCCGATGATCCGGGGCCGCCTGATCCAGGTGAACAGCAAGCCGGTCGGCCCCGAGAACTACAGTGACGACCGGGCGCAGCGTCTGGTCGACCGCGAGTTCAACCTTTCCTACACGAGCGAGGCGCCGGGTCACAACCGCATTACGGCCGGCAGCTGGTATCGCGACGGCAGTTCAGAGCTCTCGATCGAGGAGGGCATCGCGAAGACGCTCGGCATCCAGCTCGGCGACGAACTCACCTTCGATATCGCCGGGCAGGCGGTGACTGCGCGCGCGACCAGCTTGCGCAAGGTCAGCTGGGATTCGATGCGCGCCAATTTTTTCGTGTTGATGCCGCCGTCGCTGCTGGCCGACAAGCCGGCGAGCTACATCACCGCGTTCCACCTGCCCGCGACGCAGACCGCGCTCACGGGCGATCTGCTGCGCGATTACCCGAACCTCACCGTGATCGACACGACCGCCGTGTTTAGGCAAGTGCAGGCGGTGCTCGACCAGGTAATCGCCGCGGTCGAGTTCCTGTTCGTCTTCACGCTGGCCGCGGGCATCTTGGTGCTCTATGCGGCGCTCGCGGCGAGCCGCGACGAACGCGTGCGCGAGGCTGGTCTGCTGCGGGCGCTCGGTGCGTCGCGCCAGCAGCTCGGGCGCGCGCAGCTCGCTGAGCTCGCGTTCATCGGCGGACTGGCCGGCCTGCTGGCCGCGATCGGCGCAAGCGCGATCGGCTGGGCGCTGGCGCGCTTTGTGTTCGAGTTCGACTACACGCTGTCCCCCTGGGTGTTCCTGGCCGGAATCGGCGGCGGCGCCGCTTGCGCGCTCGGCGGTGGCTACCTCGGGCTGCGCGGGGTGCTGCAGACACCGCCGCTCGCGACGCTGCGCGAAGCCTGACAATATCGAGCGGCCTGCGCGGCAGGCTGAATCAATCCGTACTCATCTTGCCGGGCGAAGCACATGCGAAATCTGACTGAAATCCAGACGCTGCTCGAGCCCCTGCTGCCAGGCCTGCTCGGCGTGCGCCTGACCTCGGTCGCGCCCGACGTTGTGCGCGCTGAGATGGACGTGCGCCCGCAGCTTTGCACCGTCGGCGGGGTGCTGCACGGTGGGGCGATCATGGCCTTTGCCGATACGCTTGGCGCGATCGGCACGGCCGCAAACCTTGGCGAGGGCCAGCGCACTACGACGACGGACTCGAGCACGAAGTTCATCGCCGCCGCCAAAGCAGGAACGCGCATCAACGGTGAGTGCATAGCGCTGCACCGCGGACGATCGACGATGGTGTGGCAGACCTCGGTGCGCAATTCAGAGGGAAAACTGTGTGCGGTCGTGATCCAGACGCAACTCGTGCTGACGAGCGGGGCATGAGCTCGCGAAGCCCATTGTGCGTCCTCCGGTGCTTGCCGCCGCGGCGAACTCGATCCGGTGACAGACATTGCGCAACATGGCCGAGGTCCGCATGATCGATGCCGAGTACTGCCAGATGATGGCGGCCTACAACGCGTGGATGAACTCCAAGCTTTACGAGGCGGCGGCACAGCTGCCGGACGCCGAGCGCAAGGCCGACCGCACGGCGTTTTTCCGCTCCTTGCACTCGACGCTGAATCACATCCTCTGGGGCGATCGGGTCTGGCTGCCGCGCTTCAACGGCAAGTCGTACCCGGCCGGTGGCGTCGGCACGGACTTATACGAAAGCTTCGCCGATCTGCGCATCGCACGCACCGCGATGGACGACGAGATCACGGCCTGGGCCGCGGGCCTCGATGCGTCGCAGTTCGCCGGCACGCTGACGTGGTACTCCGTGATCGCCCAACGCGAAATGACACGTCCGCGCTGGCTCTGCATCACGCAGATGTTCAATCACCAGACTCATCACCGCGGCCAGGCGACGACGCTGCTGCGGCAGGCCGGTGTCGACCCCGGGGTGACCGACTTGCCCTGGGCGCCACTGATACGGGACGCGCAGCAACGTGTCGTGCTCGGATCCGAGTTCGCGCTGTAGCGCGCTCGCCCGCACAGGCGGCCCGCTGCACCTGCAACTGACGAGACGCGCGATGCCGAGCCTGCCGAGGCTGGACACGACGCGGATCCACCCATGACATCGACGCAGAGCTACGACGTCGCGATCGTCGGCCTCGGTGTGATGGGCAGCGCGGCGGCGTTCGAGCTGTCACGCCGTGGTGTCGGTGTCGTCGGTTTCGACCGCTATGCGCCGCCGCACGCCTGGGGTTCATCCCATGGCGACACGCGCATCATCCGCGAGGCGTATTTCGAAGACCCGGTGTACGTGCCGATGGTCCAGCGCGCTTTCGAAGGATGGCGCGAGCTCGAGGCGCTTGCCGGCATCCCACTGCTGCAGCGTACCGGCGGCGTCATGATCGGTGTGCCGGGCAGCGAGCTGGTCGAGGGCTCGCGTCGCAGCGCCGAAGTGCACGGCCTGCCGTTTGAGATGCTGTCAGCGGACGAAATTCGCGCGCGGTTTCCGGCGCTACAACCCGAGCGCGGGATGGTCGGCGTCTGGGAACCGCATGCCGGTCTGCTGCGTGCCGAAGCCTGCGTCGAGGCTCAGCTCGAGCAGGCGCGACGCCACGGCGCGGACTTGCGCTTCGACGAAGCGGTGCTGAGCTGGCAGGCGCGGGAGGACGGCATCAGCGTCGTCACCGATCGCGGCAACTGCAAGGCCAGTCGGCTGATCATCAGCGCCGGGCCCTGGGTCGGTTCACTTCTGCCCGCCGTGCCGCTGCCTTTCAGCGTCGAACGCCAGGTGCTGCACTGGTTCGAGCCGGAACGAGACGCCGAGCTGCTCGCGGCCGACCGCTGCCCGGTTCATCTCTGGCAATTCGACGGCGAGCGCTTCTTCTATGGCGTGCCGTCCAGCGCCGCAGGGGTCAAGCTCGCGTTCCATCACGACGGCGACACAACGACCCCCGAGCACGTGCGGCGCGAAGTCGCGCAAGCGGAACTCGACGACGTCCGTGCCGCGGCCCGCC
>DATEZE010000105.1:0-16235 GCA_035255845.1 Burkholderiaceae bacterium
CCAGCGTGTCGGGCATTCGGCGCGTGCTGGCAACCGCCAATGCGTCGCAGAACGGCAAGTTTCTCAACTTCAACGGCGAGCAACTGTCCTGGTGAGATGAGCGAACGGCGCCTGATCTCCTCCGGTTCCTCGTTCGAGGCAGTCGCCGGCTACAGCCGTGCCGTGGTCGAGGGCGATTACGTACATGTCGCCGGCACGACCGGATTCGACTACGCCAGGATGACGATCGATGACGATGCGCTCGCGCAGACGCACCAGTGCTTCCGCAACATCGCCGCGGCATTGGAGCAGGCCGGCTGCACACTCGACGACGTCGTGCGCGTGAACTACTTCCTCGTCGAAGCGGAACTGTTCGAGCGAGTCGCGCCGGTATTCGGGCAGTATTTCGCCCGAGCGCGGCCCGCGGCGACCGCTATCGTCTGCGGGCTGGTCGATTCACGAATGAAGATAGAAATCGAAGTCACGGCCCGCCGCCGCGCGTGGACCTGACCGCCACAGTCCCGGGGACCCAAACCGCCATGCCGCTTCATCTGTTCATCGTGCTCGTTTACGGTATCTGCTGCTGGCTTGCGCTGGCGATCATCGAGCCGGTGATGCGCAGCTTTGCGGTCGAAGCCGGCATGTCGAGCTTTATGTTCATCGCGATTCCCGGGCTGCTCGCGATGCTCTTCGCGGTGCTGTCGTATGTTCGGGCTGCGTCATTGGTGACGACAACCGAGCATTCAATGTCGCGCGCGCTGCTGGTCGCGCTGCTGACCTGGATCGCCGTCACTTCGATGATCGCGTGGTTGTGGTGTCCGCTACACACCCTACTGCGCTGCTTTTCGAATACGCTGATCACGACCGGCATCGTCGGCGGCGGTCCGCTGCTGATCGGGGCGATGGTGGCCGGCGGCCTTGTCGCCGCCGTCCTGAAAGTCAGGCCGGCGTGGATCAATTTTGACGATCGGCCGCGGCCGATCGCACGCGAACTCAGCCCGCTTTCCCGTCCGGATGCTCGCTGAAGAGCATTTGCTGCTGCGCGATGCGCTGCGTGACTTTGCCGCCCAGCGCCTTAAGCCGTACGCGGCCGACTGGGACCGGCACGCGACGTTTCCAAAGGCCGCGCTGAAAGAGCTGGCCGGCCTCGGTACTTTCGGCATCGCAGTGCCCGAAGCCTACGGCGGCGCCGGCATGGACTACACCGCGCTCGCAGTCGCGCTCGAGGAGATCGCCGCCGGAGACGGCGCGACGTCGACGATCATCAGCGTCAACAACTGCCCGGTGTGCTCGATCCTGATGGCCTGGGCCGACGAGCCGCAGAAGCAGCGCTTCCTGGTGCCGCTGGCACGCGGCGACAAGCTGGGCGCGTTCTGCCTAACCGAGCCCCATGTCGGCTCGGACGCGTCGGGGCTGCGGACCAGCGCCGTGCGGGACGGCGACCACTGGGTACTCAATGGCGTCAAGCAGTTCATCACCAGCGGCAAGAACGGTGACCTAGCCATCGTCCTCGCAGTGACCGACCGGACCGCAGGCAAACGCGGCATCAGCTGCTTCATTGTCGAGACCTCGACGCCCGGTTACGTGGCCGCCCGCGTCGAGGAAAAGCTGGGCCAACACGCCTCAGATACCGCGCAGATCGTGTTCGAGAACTGCCGCGTGCCGGCCGACCAGCTGATCGGGGATGAAGGCGCTGGCTACAAGATCGCACTGTCGGGCCTCGAAGGAGGACGCATCGGCATCGCCGCGCAATCGGTCGGTATGGCGCGGGCGGCCTACGAGGCCGCGCTGGCGTACGCGCGCGAGCGCATCGCGTTCGGCAAGCCGATCTTCGAGCACCAAGCCGTGCAGTTCCGCCTCGCCGACATGGCGACGCGGATCGAGGCGGCGCGCCAGCTGATCCACCATGCCGCGCGGCTCAAGGACGCCGGCCAACCGTGCTTGAAACAGGCGGCGATGGCCAAGCTTTATGCCTCGGAAATGGCCGAGCACGTCTGCTCCGACGCAATCCAGATCCACGGCGGCTACGGCTATGTCAGCGATTTTCCGGTCGAACGCATCTATCGCGATGTGCGCGTCTGCCAGATCTACGAAGGCACGAGCGACATCCAGCGAATGCTGATCGCACGGAATTTATAGCGGTCGCCGTCGCGTACGCATTCGCTGCGCGACTGCACGTGCGCTTCGGCGAGTTGAATAGCGTGGCGGGCTTGGGGCGGCCCGGCGCCCGCCGCGTGTACAAAGGCAGGTAGCAGCCCGGACCGAGAACAAGGGCAGAGGTAGGAACATGCGCGTGATACTCGCGGGAGCAACCGGTTGGGCGGGATCGGCGGTCGCCCGCGGCATCGCGCGTGCGGATGATCTGCATCTGGTCGGTGCGGTCGCGCGCGCGGCCGCTGGACGCACGCTCGACGCCGTGCTTGGCGAGCCGAAACTCGCGGCACCGGTGTACGCGACCGCGGACGAAGCGCTGGCTACGCCGTGCGACGTGTTCGTCGAATTCACGAAGCCCGATGCCGCCAAGGCCAACATCCGTGCCGCGCTCTCAGCCGGAGCGCATGTCGTCGTCGGCACCTCCGGGCTCGGCGACGACGACTTTGCTGAGATCGACGCGCTAGCGCGCGATCGTCGACGCGGCGTTCTCGCCTGCGGCAATTTTGCGTTGACCGTCGTGCTGTTGCAGCGGTTCGCGGAGACGGCCGCACGCTACCTGGACCATTTCGAGATCGTCGACTACGCACACGAGGACAAGCCCGACGCGCCGTCCGGCACTGCACGCGAACTCGCGTATCGACTCGGACGCGTCAAGTCACCTGGCCTCGGCGTGCCGCTCGAGCAGGTGCGTGGTCCCCGCGCGGCGCGCGGTGCGACACTCAGTGGTGTGCAGATCCATTCGGTTCGTCTGCCTGGCTACGTGATTGGGGTCGAAGCGATCTTCGGCGCCAGCGGCCAGAGACTCCACATCGCTCATCACGCCGGACAGAGTGCGGAGCCGTACGTCGACGGCACGCTGCTCGCAATTCGCAAAGTCCACACTCTGGTCGGAGTGCATCGCGGTCTCGATGCGGTGATGGATCTCTGATGCCGACAGCCAACTCGTTCACCACCGACTCGACCCTCCGCTTTTCCGATCGCGTCGAGGCCTATTTGGCCGGGCGGCCGCGATATCCGGCGGCAATCGTCGACGATCTCACGCGCCGCGCCGCGCTGACCCCGCAGGCGGTGATCGCCGACGTCGGCGTCGGCACCGGCCTGTCGGCCGAGCCCTTCCTCGCCAGCGGGTACCGGGTGATCGGTGTTGAGCCGAATGCAGCGATGCGCGCCGCAGGCCTCGAGTTCCTGAGTCGCTATCCGCACTATGAGTGCCTTGACGGCAGCGCCGACGCCACCGGCATCAATGCGGCGACGGTCGACCTCGTGATCGCGGCGCAGGCGTTTCACTGGTTCGATCCCGCACACTTCCGCGTCGAGTCACTGCGCATCCTGAAGCCCGGGGGCTGGGCCGCGCTGATCTGGAATGACCGCAACATCGACGGCACCGGGTTTCTCTCCGGTTACGAGGCATTGCTGGTCGAGTACGGTCAGGACTACCGGGCGATCCGCTACAGGCACGAAGGCACCGAGGCGATCCCGGTGTACTTCGGTGGCGTCGCGCCGACGGCCACCGAGTTCCGACACACGCGCCTGATGGACCGTAAGGCCCTGTTCGCTCTGGCCGGATCCGCTTCGTACCTGCCGGCGCCGGGCCAGCCGCGGCACGCCGGGCTGATGTCCGAACTCGAAAGCCTTTTCGCGGCGCATGAGCAGCAAGGGGCCATCGAGATGCGCTATACCTGCCGCGTGCATGCGGCACCGCTGGCACGGCCCTGACCCGGCAGGCGGCGCGCGCGACGTAACATCCGGATCTCGCACGTCGCTGTCTAGAGACCCCCGTGTCCTCGCCGATCGAGTTCTACTTCGACTTCTCATCGCCATACTCGTACCTCGCTTCGGAGGAGATCGAGGCGCTGGCGGAACGACACGGGCGCGAACTGCAATGGCGGCCGACCTTGCTCGGTGCGATCTTCAAGAGATCGGGCGGCGCGCCGCTCACCGAATGCTATGCGCCGAAAGCGCGCTATGCAGTGCGCGACTTCGCGCGTTCAGCCGCATTCATCGGCGTGCCCTATCGCCATCCGGCACCCTTTCCCGTAGGCACGGTCGCTGCGGCACGCGCCCTGCTCTGGCTGCAGCGCGAGCATCCGCAACAGGCGTCAGCATTCATCCATGCGATCTTCCGGGCGCTGTTCGTCTCGGATCGCAAGGTCGGCGAGGCCGCTGTGGTGATGGAGATCGCTCAAGCGCTCGGGCTCGACGTTGCAGCGCTCGCCGCCGGTATGCAGGATGATTCAATCAAGAATGCGCTGCGCGATGCGGTCGAGCTGTCGATCACGCGCGGCGTCTTCGGCGCGCCGACGATTTTTATCGACGGCGAGATGTTCTGGGGCCAGGATCGCCTGGCACAGGTCGAGCGCTGGATCGAAACCGGACCGTTCTAAGGATCACCCTTGGGCCTCACCGTTTACGGCACACGCGCATCCGGCAACTGCCATAAGGTCAAGATGGTGCTCGACATCACCGGCCGGCCGTACGCCTGGCGCGAGACCGACATACTGAAGGCTGAGACTCGGACGCCGGAGTTCCTGCGCCTGAATCCGAACGGCAAGGTCCCCATCGTCGTGCTCGACGACGGCACCACGCTCGCGGAGTCCAACGCGATCCTCTGGTACTTCGGCGGGGGCACCGCGCTGGTCCCCGCCGACAGGTTGCTGCAGGCTCGCATGCTGCAATGGATGTTCTTCGAGCAGTACACACATGAGCCGTCGATCGCCGTCGCACGTTTCATCCGCCGCTTCCTGAAGCGCGACGACGATCCACGGCTGCCGGGGCTGCACGCGGCCGGCGAGCGCGCACTGGCTGTGATGGAAGAGCACCTGGCGCGCGAACCATACTTCGTCGCCGGCCGCCTCAGCCTTGCCGATCTGGCGCTTTTTGCGTACACCCACAAGGCTGCCGACGGCGGCTTTGACGTCGGTCGTTTCCCGGCGGTGGAAGCGTGGCTCGATCGCTGCAGTGCCGAGCCCGGCGTATCCGTGATGCCATCGCCGTGATGTCGTACGCGCAGCCGCTCTCGCTCCGATGGACACCTCAATGAGTGATGCGGGCGCGTTGCTGCAGTCGATGCGCACGCTGGCGCGCGCGAACCGGCTTGCCAATCACCGGTTGCACGCAGCCTGCTCGCAGCTCGCCCCCGATGAGTTCAAGGCGACGCGCACCAGTTTTTTTCCGAGCCTGTGGGCGACGCTGAATCACATCCTGATCGTCGACTGGTACTACATCGCCGCGCTGCATCGCGAGCCCGACCAGACGAAGGCATGGAACTCGGAAACGCCGTTCGGTGCGCTGCCGCCGCTCGCCGAGGCGCAGCGTCTCTCTGACGAGCGGCTGATCGCATGGTGCGATCATGCCGACGACGTGGCGCTCGACGAGATCGTCGATATGGACCGCGGCAGCTTCGTCCAGCGCGACCGGGCGCGCGACGTGCTGCTGCATCTATTCACGCACCAGGTCCATCATCGCGGCCAGGCGCACGCGATGCTCAGTGGCACCCACGTCAAGCCACCGCAGCTCGACGAGTTCGTAATGCCGAGCGACGCGAAGTTCCGCGTCGAGGACATGCGCGCGCTGGGCTGGCGCGAAGACGACATCTACTCGCGCTGACGGCGCGCCTGCAGACCGCATGTCGCGCCGGCCCGCCATCGCGTTTATCCTGGTCACGCTGCTGATCGACGTGATGGGCTTCGGCCTGTTGCTGCCGGTGCTGCCAGCACTGGTCGGGGAATTCACCGCCAGCCGCGACGCGCAGACCTACTGGTACGGCGCGATGATCGTCACCTTCGGGCTGACGCAGTTCGTCTGCTCGCCGCTGCTCGGTGCAATCTCGGACCGCTTCGGGCGACGGCCGGTGCTGTTGGGATCGATCGCCGGACTCGGCTCAATGTTCCTGCTGTCGGCGCTCGCCACGTCGCTCACGGGCCTGCTGGTTGCGCGTGTCCTCGGCGGCGCACTTGCGGCCAACTTCGCTGTGGCCAACGCTTACGTCGCCGACCTCACGGCGCCCGAGAATCGTGCCCGTAGCTTCGGCCTGGTCGGCGCGGCCTTTGGCATCGGCTACATCGTCGGCCCGATGGTCGGTGGGCTGCTCGGCGGCATCGACATCCGCCTGCCGTTCTACGCGGCGGCGTGCCTGTCGGGCCTTAATTTCCTGTACGGGCTGCTGCTCGTGCCGGAATCGCTGCCGCCCGAGCGGCGCAAGCCGATCCAGCTGCGCCGCGCGAATCCGGTGGCCTCGCTGTACGGCCTGGCACGGCTGCGCGCAGTTGGCGCGCTGGTGGCCGTTATCGCGTTCGCCAACCTCGCCCAGTTCATCCTGTACAGCACTTGGGTGCTGTTCACGAATTTCCGTTTCGACTGGGGCCCGCGTGAGACCGGCCTGTCGCTGTTTGTGGTCGGTGTCATGGCCGCAATAGTGCAGGGCGGCCTGCTCGGCCGGCTGATGAAGGCGTTCGGCGAGCGGCGCCTCGTACTGGCCGGACTGGCCTCCGGCACGCTCGCCTACGTCGCGTACGGGCTGACGACCGTCGGCTGGGTGATGTACGTGATCATCGTCTTCAATCTGCTCGCCTTTTCGATCGGCCCAGCGCTGAATGCCATCGTCTCCAAGGCGGCCGATCCGGCGGAACAGGGGCTGGCGATGGGATCGCTCACCTCGCTGAGTGCGCTGATGGCCGTGCTAGCGCCGTTCATCGGCACGCCGCTGCTCGCGACGGTCAGCCATCTTCCTGCACAGGACTGGCGCATCGGGGCCCCGTTTTTCATGTCGGCGCTGCTCTCGCTGCTCGCGCTGGTCATCGCGTCGGTCCACTTCCGGCGGCACAGCACCACGCTTCAGCCGCACATCGCCCCGCTCGCACGTCACTAGTACCATTGCGGGCCGCGTGGAACCACGATCCGGACGACAACGATGACCATCCTTGAGACCCGGCTCAACCCACGCAGTCCCGAGTTCAGGGCCAATGCCGAGGCGATGAGTGCCCAGGCGGCCGATCTCAAGGCGAAGATCACGCAGGTCGCGGTCGGCGGCGGCGCGGAGGCGCGCGCCAGGCACGTCGCCCGCGCCAAGCTGTTGCCGCGTGACCGCGTGCAGATGCTGCTCGATCCCGGCACGCCGTTTCTCGAACTCTCGCAGCTCGCGGCATGGGACATGTACGACGGCGCGGCGCCGTCGGCGGGCATCATCACCGGCGTCGGAAGGGTCTCGGGCCGCGAGTGCGTGATCGTCTGCAACGACGCGACCGTCAAGGGCGGAACGTACTACCCGATCACTGTGAAGAAGCACCTGCGCGCGCAGGAGATCGCCCGCGAGAACCGGCTGCCGTGCATCTACCTAGTTGATTCCGGCGGAGCCAACCTGCCGAATCAAGACGATGTATTTCCCGACCGCGAGCATTTCGGCCGGATCTTCTATAACCAGGCGACGCTGTCGGCCGCCGGGATCCCGCAGATCGCCGTCGTGCTCGGATCGTGCACCGCCGGCGGTGCGTACGTGCCGGCGATGAGCGACGAGTCGATCATCGTCGCCAATCAGGGCACGATCTTTCTCGGCGGACCGCCGCTAGTGAAGGCCGCGACCGGCGAAGTCGTATCTGCGGAAGACCTCGGCGGCGGCGACGTGCACACGCGGCTCTCCGGCGTGGCCGACCATCTCGCCTCGAGCGATGCGCACGCGCTGGCGCTCGCACGCCGCATTCTCGCGACCACCAACTATGTGAAGCCCTCGCCGCTGGCGCTGCGCGAGCCGCGCGAGCCGCATCACGCCGCCTCCGACCTTTACGGTGTGATTCCGACCGACACGCGCAAGCCTTACGACGTGCGCGAGGTGATCGCACGCATCGTCGACGGCTCCGAGTTCGACGAGTGGAAGGCACGTTTCGGCTCGACACTGATCACGGGATTCGCGTGGATCCGCGGAATGCCGGTCGGAATCGTCGCCAACAACGGCATCCTGTTCTCCGAGAGTGCGCAGAAGGGTGCGCACTTCATCGAACTGTGCTGCCAGCGCAAGGTGCCGCTCGTGTTTCTGCAGAACATTAGCGGCTTCATGGTCGGGCGCAAGGTCGAGAACGAAGGCATCGCGCGCCACGGCGCCAAGATGGTCACCGCCGTCAGCTGTGCGCAGGTGCCGAAGTTCACGCTGATCATCGGCGGGTCGTTCGGTGCCGGCAACTACGGCATGTGCGGCCGGGCGTTCGGGCCGCGCTTCGTCTGGATGTGGCCGAACGCGCGCATCAGCGTGATGGGTGGCGAACAGGCAGCAAGTGTGCTGGCCACAGTTCGCCGCGACAACATCGAGTTGAAGGGCGGCAGCTGGACCGCGGAAGACGAAGAGAAGTTCAAGGCGCCGATCCGCGCGCAATACGAACATCAGGGCCATCCGTACTACGCGACCGCACGCTTGTGGGACGACGGCGTCATCGATCCGCTGGAGACGCGCGACACGCTCGCGTTGGCGCTGTCGGCCTCGCTGAATGCACCGATTCCGGAGACCAGTTTCGGCGTGTTCCGCATGTAGACGGCATGGCGACTGCTACTGTCGGAATGCGTCCCCGATGATGGCAGCCATGCACGAGAGCCCCGAGCACATCGAGCTGCGCCGACAGGTGGCGCGCTTCATCGAACGGGAAGTCGAGCCGAATGCAATGGCATGGGACGAGGCAGGCTGCACGCCGCGCGAGGTCCTGCGCCAGATGGCGCAGCTCGGCTGGCTCGGCCTCATGGTGGCACCGGACTATGGCGGCGCCGGCGCCGACATGACGACCAACGTCGTCTTCCAGGAGTCGTTGTCGCGTTCGACCTCGGGCGGATTCATCATCACTGTGCTGGTGCACACCGACATGGCGAGCCCGCATCTGGTCCACGGCGGTTCGGAAGACCAGAAAAGGCGGTGGCTGCCTCGCATCGTCCGCGGTGACGCGATCACGGCGGTCGCCATCACCGAGGCCGACGCAGGTTCCGACGTCGCGGCCATCCGTACGCGCGCCGTGCGCGACGGCACGCACTGGGTGCTCAACGGCAGCAAGATGTTCATCACGAACGGCGCGCTCGCCGACCTCGTGTTCGTCGCAGCGCGCACCGATGCGGCCGAGAAGGGTTCGCGCGGGCTGTCGATCTTTGCAATCGAACGCGGCACGCCGGGATTCCGCGTCGGGCGCACACTGAAGAAAAGCGGCTGGCTCGCGTCCGACACGGCCGAGCTTGTGTTCGAGGACTGCCGGGTGCCGGCGGACCACCTGATCGGCGAAGAGAACAGTGGTTTTTACGCGATCATGCGCAATTTCCAGACAGAGCGCATCGCACTCGGCAGCATGGCAGTCGGTCATTGCCGGACGATGCTCGACCTCGCCTTTCGGCATGTCAGCACGCGCTACGCCTTCGGCGGAACATTGTGGGACAAGCAAGTCGTCCGGCAACGGCTGGCCATGCTCGCGGCGAAGACCGAAGCGGCGCGGCGGCTCCTTTATCACTGCGCCTGGGTGGTTGATCAGAAGCGCGATGCAGTGCGCGAGGTCTCGATGCTGAAGGCGCTGACCGGCGAACTCGTCAACGAAGTCGCTTATAGCTGCCAGCAGTTTCACGGCGCCATGGGGTACATGCGCGAAAGCCCGATCGAACGCCTGGTGCGCGACGCGCGGGTGCTCGCGATCGGCGGCGGCGCCACGGAGGTGATGCTGGAGGAAGTGGCGAAGCGTTGGGACGACGGGGACTGAACGCACGGCGGCTGGCCAGGCTGCACTAGACTGGCGAATTGCCGCCGCCGCGACTGAGTCCGGCTGCCAGATGCCTTGGGGTCCATGACCACATCCACGCTCGAAATCAGCATCAGCCATCGTGTCGCCGTCGTCTGGATGGCCCGCGAAACCGTGCGCAATGCCTTCAACGAGACCTCGATTGCGGACCTCACAGAGACCTTTCTGAAGCTCGGCAGCGATGCCGATGTGCGCGCGATCGTGCTCAGCGGCCGCGGCCCGGCGTTCTGCGCGGGCGCCGACCTCGCGTGGATGAAGCGCATGGCAGCATTCGGGCCGGAAGAAAATCGCGCCGACGCGATGCGCCTCGCGACGATGCTGCGGACGATCTACGAGTGCCCGAAACCGGTGATCGCCCGCGTGCATGGCGACGCCTACGCCGGCGGCGTCGGCCTGGTCGCGGCCTGCGACATCGCGGTCGCGTCGATCGGTTCGACGTTCTGCCTCAGCGAGACGCGGCTGGGCCTGATTCCTGCGACGATCGGTCCCTATGTGATCCGTGCAATGGGCGCGAGCGCAGCGCGTCGCTACTTCCTGACCGCCGAAAAGTTCGATGCCTCGGAGGCGTTCCGCATCGGCCTGGTGCACGATCTCGCGCCACCGGCCGAGATCGATGCACGGATCAACGAGCTGCTAGGTGCCCTGATGCAAACCAGTGCGAGCGCCGTCGCTGAAGCGAAGAAACTGGTGCGCGATCTGGCAGGCCGCCCGATCGATGACGCGCTGGTGGCTGACACTGCCGAGCGGATCGCAGCGATACGCGCCAGCGACGATGGCCGAGAAGGCGTGCGGGCGTTCCTGGACAAGCGCAAGCCGCGCTGGATGGTGGAGTACGAGGCGATGGCGGCGCAGGACGGCGATGATGAGGAGATGTAGGACCTTGGACTCGGTGTACGCGACCGCTGCGCGGTCGCACGTGCACCTCGTCCAGTCGAACAGCGAGTCGGGCTTCGGACGGCCGGGCGCCCGACTCGATTTCAACGGCGGGGCGCGGATCGCCATTACGGCGCGTCGGTGCCCATGACAATGGAATCGCTCGATCTCGCGCAATTGGTCGCGCTCGCGGCAGTGCTGGGCTTCGCGAGCGGGATACGCTTGTATGCCGTGCTGCTGATCGTCGGGCTGGTCGGCTATGCGGGTTGGGTGGACCTGCCGTCGGGCCTCGCGATGCTGCAGCATCCGGTCGTGCTGATCGCGGCCGGAGCGATGTTTCTGCTCGAGTTCGTCGTCGACAAGATTCCGGGCGTCGACACGCTGTGGGACGGCATTCAGACCTTCGTCCGCATCCCCGCCGGAGCGGCACTGGCGGCGGGCGTGTTCGGCGCGATGGACAACGCGGCGTGGACGACGGCGGCCGCGATTCTCGGCGGCTCGCTCGCCGCGACCAGCCACTTCACCAAAGCCGGCGCACGCGCGGCCGCTAACACTTCACCCGAACCGCTATCGAATATCACACTCTCGGTCGCCGAAGATCTCGCGGTCGGCGGGCTGCTGTGGCTGGTGCTGACTTATCCGTGGGTAGCGGCGGCGGTTGTCGCAGCGGCGGTGCTGCTGGCGCTGTGGGTGCTGCCGAAGCTCTTCCGGTTCATCCGCCGCGTGCTGCGCACACTGTTCGGTCCGTCCGCCGCGCCGCCGGCGCCGACCGATGGCGCGGCACGGTAGTCGGCAGGCGTCCAGAATCCTCGCGCGATGATCCTTTCCCACTTCAATCGCGCACATCCTGAGCGAGCAGTGGCCTGCGGCTGTCCCGCAGCACGTCACGAGTGCTGCACGATTACCGTGTGCGGCTATCGCGAACGGCGCCGCCTTCGCTCCCGGTGCGCGACGTCCGGCGATTTCTGCGCAAACTGACCATGTTTCGGAAGATCCTGATTGCGAATCGCGGGGAGATCGCCTGCCGCGTCAACGCGACCGCTGGGCGACTTGGCGTGCGCACTGTGGCCGTGTACTCCGACGCGGATGCCGGCAGCCTGCATGTGGCGCTCGCCGACGAGGCGGTGCGCCTCGGGCCTGCGCCCGCGCGCGAGAGCTACCTGCGCGGCGACCTCATCCTGCAAGCCGCGCGGGACACCGGTGCCCAGGCGATTCACCCTGGTTACGGCTTCCTCTCCGAGAATGAGTCGTTCGCCCAGGCGTGCACCGACGCGGGGATTGTGTTCATCGGGCCGCCAGCTTTCGCGATCCATGCGATGGGGAGCAAGAGCGAGGCCAAGGCGCTGATGGAGCGTGCCAAGGTGCCGCTGGTTCCGGGCTACCACGGCGGGGAGCAGGCGCACCCGTTCCTGCGTGCGCAGGCGGACGCGATCGGATATCCGGTGCTGATCAAAGCGAGCGCCGGCGGCGGCGGCAAAGGCATGCGCGTCGTCAAGGCCAGCGGCGACTTCGAAGCCGCGCTGGCATCGTGCCAGCGCGAGGCCAAGGCCTCGTTCGGTGACGATCGGGTCTTGATCGAGAAGTACGTTGAGCGCCCCCGGCACATCGAAATCCAGGTCTTCGCCGACGCGTTCGCCAATGCGGTGTACCTGTTCGAGCGCGACTGCTCGGTGCAACGCCGCCATCAGAAGGTGATCGAGGAAGCCCCGGCCCCGGGCATGACGCCGGAACGCCGCAAAGCAATGGGTGAAGCGGCTGTCGCCGCCGCCAAGGCGGTCGGTTATGTCGGCGCCGGCACCGTTGAATTCATCGCCGATCCGCAGGGCAACTTCTTCTTCATGGAGATGAACACGCGCCTGCAGGTCGAGCACCCGGTGACCGAGATGATCAGCGGCCATGATCTGGTCGAGTGGCAGTTGCGTGTTGCGGCCGGTGAGCCGCTGACCGCGATGCTGCCGAAATTGCAGGAGTCACTCGCGATCTCCGGCCATGCCTTAGAGGCGCGGGTCTACGCCGAAAATCCGGACGCCGGCTTCCTGCCGTCGACAGGGCGTCTGACTTACTACGCAACACCGAAGCACGTTGCCTTCGCGCGCAACGCGGACGGCGAACCGTTCCACCGGCCGGCTCCCGTTCGGATCGACGCCGGCGTCCGCGTCGGTGACGAGATCACGCCGTTTTACGATCCGATGATCGCCAAGCTGATTGTGTGGGGCGAGGATCGACCGCAGGCGATCGCGCGGATGCGCGAAGCGCTGGCTGAAATGCATATCGTCGGTGTCGCGAACAACGTCGACTTTCTTAACCGCCTGTTTTCCAACGCCAGCTTCGCGCGCGGCGAGCTGGACACCGGGCTGATCGAACGTGAGCGCGACCGGCTGTTCCCGTCCGATGCGCACAAGGAGCGCGTCGGCGACGATCTGCTGGCCTTCGCATGCGCGCGTGTTCTCGCCGACGAAGCTCGCGACGAGACGCACGATCCGTGGAGCAGCACTCATGGATGGCGGCTCAACACGACCTACCGGCGCGCGCTGACGTTCCGCTCCGAGCGCGGCGTGCACGATGTCGAGCTCGAGTACACGCGAACCGGCTACCGCTTTCACCATGGCGGCGCCGATGCCGAGCTCGCCCTTGCACGTGCCGAAGGTACGCGCCTCGCTCTGTTCTTTGGCGGACGCGCGCTGGCGGCGGACGTCGTGCGCCAGGACGACGAACTGCATGTGTTCTGGCGCGGTCGGCATCGTGTCCTGACGCTGGTCGACGTCATCGCGATGTCAGGAAGACACGAGGCCGGGAGCGGCCGTCTGACTGCGCCGATGCCAGGCAAAGTGATCGCGGTCAACACGCATGCAGGCGCGCGCGTGAACATCGGCACGCCGCTGCTCGTGATGGAGGCGATGAAAATGGAGCACACCATCGTTGCGCCTGCAGACGGCGTGGTGGCCGAGCTGCTCTACGGGATCGGCGATCAGGTGGCCGAAGGCGCGGAGCTGGTGCGCTTCGAGGCCGAGTAGGCTGGGGATCGTCGGTGACGCTGCGCATCGTGTTCTGTGCCCGCGAAGAGGCGGCACAGACCTGGGGCGACGCACTCAGCGCAGCGTTGCGGCAGCGTGCCGTGGCGGCCGACGTCTGGATCCGACCGGCGGAGCGCAGTGTGTCAGACCCATCCGCAGCGCAGGCCGATATCGCCGTCGTCTGGCGGCCGCCGGCGGCGCTTTTTGAGGAACAGCACCGGCTGCAGGCGGTCTTCAACCTCGGTGCCGGGGTCGACGCGCTGCTGGCACTGCCGACCCTGCTACCGCAGACGCCGATATTCCGCCTCGAGGACGCCGGCATGGCGCGAACGCTGAGCGAGTATGTACTCGCCGCCGTACTGCGCGTATATCGCAAGTTCGATCAGTACCTGGTGTCTCAGGCGGCCGGGCGCTGGCAGCCCGAACCGTTGCCGGCACGCGGCAGCTACAAGATCGGTGTGCTCGGCCTCGGGGTGATCGGCGCAGCGATCGCCACCGCGCTTGCGCACTACGGCTTCGCGGTGCGCGGCCACGCACGCACGCGCAAACAGATCGACGGCGTCGACTGCCGCGCCGGCGAGATCGAATTCGCCGGCTTCCTCGGCGGCCTCGACGTGCTCATCAGCACCTTGCCTGACACCGAAGCGACCCGCGGCAGGCTCGGCCACGAGGCACTGTCAAGGCTCGCGCCGGGTGCGCATGTGATCAACGTCGGCCGAGGCTCGGTGCTAGTCGAGGGCGACCTGCTGATGCTGCTCGACACTGGGCAGCTCGCTGGAGCGACGCTAGACGTCTTCGCCACCGAGCCGTTGCCACCCGATCATCCATTCTGGCGGCGGCGCGAGATCGTGATTACACCGCACGTTTCGGCGGAGACCGAGCTCGAGCCAGCGATCGAACAGGTCACCGACAAAATCGCCCGCTGGTCCCGCTGTGAGCCGGTCAGCGGCGGTATCGATCGGGCTCGCGGCTACTGAGTGCTCCGTGCGAGCGTCACCCTGCTTCGCCCGGCGCGTGTCCCGCCTGAGCTAGCCGGAACGCCATCTGCACCGCCACCGCCTCGGTTTCGCAGGTCTCGTCGGATAAATTGGCGGCGAAGTATCTGACCTGAAGATAGTGCGCGAATTCGTGCGCCAGGGATTCATCGAGCGTGCGACGCACGCGGCGGTAATAGCCGGGATCGTCCGTCAGGTAGATCTCGTTGCTAGCGACGGCGTAGACATTTGCAAACCGCGGCGGACGGAAGTTCCACTGCTGTTCCACCGCGTCCTGGAACTGCTCGAGCGGCGTCGCGCTTTCGAGGTGGATTTTCGGCAGCGGCTCGTCGGCGCGGAGCGTCACATTCATCTGGCGCGCGACCGATTCGAGGATTTCGCGGGGATCTTGTTGCAGCCGCATCGCTACGGCGTCGTCGGCCGCTGCAAGTGGGCCCAGCAGCGCCAGCAACACGACCGCCCCGCCCGTTAGCACGAGGCGTGCGCTTCGTGCAGCGGCATCGAAACCCGTGACATGCATCGCATCGACTCCCGGCGGCCTTGAGGCCATCACAATGACTGCATGCTGGCCGGAGTCGCGATCTGGCGCGACTGCGCATTCCGCCATCCGCCTCAGACAAATTCACGTCGGCAAATCGGCGGCTGGTGATTCCAAAAAAAAAAGGCCGTGTCAGGTGCGGCGCGACATGCCTTCTGGAAGGATTCCCAGCCGTCCGCCGACGGAGCCGCGCGCTACCATTCAGTTTCGCCGGAGGAAACCGCATGACTCTCCCTTCTCGTGTCCGGCTCGTCGATGTCGGTCCGCGCGACGGCCTGCAGAACGAAAAGCAGAACATTCCGGCCGACATAAAGATCGAGCTCGTCGATCGTCTGACGGCGGCCGGATTTGCTGCCATCGAAGTCACGTCCTTCGTCTCACCGAAGTGGGTGCCGCAGATGAGCGACGCTGCTGAAGTCATGGCGCGCATCCGACGCAAGCCCGGTGTCACATATTCAGTGCTGGTGCCAAACATGAAAGGCTTCGAAGGCGCGCTCGTGGCCCGGCCCGATGAAATCGTGGTCTTCGGCGCGGCCAGCGAGGCGTTCTCGCAGAAGAACATCAACTGCTCGATCGCCGAGTCGATCGAGCGCTTCCGGCCAGTCGCCGCCGCTGCGCGCGAACATGGCATGCGGGTCCGCGGTGCGATCTCGTGCGCTCTCGGCTGTCCGTACCAGGGCGAAGTTGAACCCTCCGCGGTCGAATATGTCGCTCGGCTGATGCGCGAGATCGGTGTCGAGCATGTCGGCGTCGCCGACACGATTGGCGTCGGCACGCCGGACCGGACGAAGCGGGCGATCGAGGCGGCCTTGAAGGTCTACGACGCTGGCGACGTCTCGGGTCATTTTCATGACACCTACGGCATGGCGACTGCGAATGTCTATGCCAGCCTCGAGCTCGGCATCTCGACCTTCGACACGAGCATCGCCGG
>DATEZE010000106.1:0-3383 GCA_035255845.1 Burkholderiaceae bacterium
ATCGCCTCGTCCTTCGACGTGCCCTTGATCTCGTTCCAGGCGTCCCATTTCGCACGACCCACCATGTCGGTAAAGCCGGGGCGCTTGCCCTCGGCGTCCCCGGTCGACGCCTGTTTGAACAGCGCGTAGAGCTTCAGCAGCGTCTGGTTGTCGGGACGCTCAGGCAGATTCTTCGAGTCGGCGACGGCCTTTTCGAACTTCGCTTTCAGGTCGCTCACGTTTCCTCCTGGTGTCTGGTGCTGCACGGCGCATGCGCTGCCGGCGAGGCAGCCGCGCGGCCTGCGAGGATAGCGCGTCGTATCATAGCCAGCGGCCCTCGCAGGTCGACAAAGTCCGCGCCGAAGCGGGCGAGCAAGGGAGACGACATGGGCAGACGCGAGCGGATGTCATCCGTCGACACGGCGTGGCTGCGCATGGATTCGCAGGCGAACCTGATGCAGATCGTCGGCGTCTACGAGTTGAACGGCACGATCGAGTACGAACGTCTGCGACGGCTGTACGAAGAGCGTTTCGTACCGTACGAGCGCTTTCGCAGCTGCGTGGTGCGGGACCCGACCGGCTACTACTGGGAACTCGACGACAACTTCGACCTCGATTTTCATGTCGCGCGCACGGCGTTGCCGGGCAAGGGCACGACGGCCGACCTGAAGCGGCTGGTCGGGCGCCTCGCTTCCACCGCGCTCGACCCGAACAAGCCGTTGTGGCAGGTCCATCTGGTCGACAACTACAACGGCGGACAGGCGCTGATCGTCCGCATCCACCATTGCATCGCCGACGGCATCGCGCTGATCGGCGTGCTGCTGGCGATGACCTCCGAAAGCCCGGCAGACGAAGACACCGCGAGTGAGAGTGCGTACAGGTCATCGAAGTCGCGGTCAGCCGGCTTGATTGGCAGCTTCCTGCGGCCGCTTACCGCTGCGGCGGTTAAGGCGATCGGTACCAGCGGCGATGCCGCTGCCCGCGCGCTGCAGGCGTCGGCGGCGATGCTGGGGAAGTCGGAATCCGTTAGCGCAACGGCGGGCGACATGGCGCGCGTCGCCGCGCAGGCGGCCAAGGACCTGGCCGGCATCGCACTGATGGAGGACGATGCGGTCACCAGCCTGAAGGGTGTGCCGTCGGGCTCCAAGGTCGTCGCCTGGAATGACCCGCTGGCGCTCGAGGAGGTCAAGGCGGTCGGCAGGGCGCTTGGCTGCTCGGTCAACGACGTGTTGCTCGCTTCGGTCGCAGGGGCGATTCGCGCATATCTCGAGCAGCAGGGCGAGGATGTCGACGGCATCGAACTGCGCGCGATGGTGCCGGTCAACCTGCGCGATCCGCGCAAATGGCGCGATCTCGGCAACAAGTTCGGACTGGTGCCGCTGCTGCTGCCGGTTGGCATCGCGAATCCGATCGAACGGGTCTACGAAGTGCGCCGGCGCATGGACGAATTGAAGCAGGGCTACACCGCCGTGCTCAGCATGGGCATCCTCGGGGCCGTGGGTTGGACGCCGCGCGTGGTGCAGAAGCAGGCGCTCGACTTTCTCGCGAAGAAGGCGACTGCGGTGATGACGAATGTGCCCGGCCCGCAGCAGCCGCTGTACCTCGGGGGCGCTGAGATCCGACGCATGCTGTTCTGGGTGCCGCAGTCCGGCAACATCGGCATGGGCGTGTCGATTTTGTCCTATGCCGGCGGCGTGCAATTCGGGCTGATCACTGACAAGCGGCTGTGCGAGGAGCCGCAGCGGATCATCGATCGCTTCGAGCCCGAGTTCGAAAAGCTGGTGCTCGCGCTGTGCATGGTGCCGTGGATCGGCAGCGTCGACGCGAACGAGGTCGAGAGCCGGATCTTCCCGCGCGTCGACGTACCGCGTTCGGCGCGCCGCGTGAGTCCGCGTCCGCGCGCAAACGGCAAGCGCGCGCAGCGGCACTCTGCGGCCGCACCGCAGAAGACCAAGTCCGCCACCGCAGCGCCGGAAGCCGGGCCCGATGCGAAGGCCATACCGACGCCCGGACGCCCCGCCGGCCTGCGTCGGCGCAAGTCGGCATTCGCAGCGGCACGCGACGGCGCCGAATAGTGCTGCGCAGGCCCGGATCCACCGCATGTCGACCGACGCTCTGTTCCGCCGCGACGCGTATCTCCAGTCCTGCGACGCCGTCGTCACGCATGTCAGCGACGACGGCATCGAACTCGATCGCACGGTGTTCTATCCGCTCGGCGGTGGCCAGGCGGGCGACAGCGGCACGCTGGTCATGGCTGACGGCACGCGCTGGCGCGTGCTCGATGCGCGCAAGAGCCGCCGTGAAGGCGCAACGCCCGACGACACCGTGCATCTGCTCGATCCGGCGAGCGGATGGCAGCGCCAACTGGCACCCGGCACTCCGCTGCGGGCGGAGATCGACTGGGGGCGCCGCTATCGCCACATGCGCTTTCACACCGCGACGCACCTGTTGTGCGCGGTAGTGCGGCAACTGGTCGACGGTTGCAGCATCACCCGCGATTACGCCCGGCTCGACTTCGCGATGACCGACCTGCTCGACAAGGCTGAAGTGCAGGCCGGGCTGGACCGGCTGATCGCCGCGGCTCATCCGGTCAGCACCGAGTGGATCAGCGACGAGGAAATGCTCGCCAATCCGCAATTGGTGAAGTCGATGAGCGTCAGTCCGCCGATTGGCTTCGGTCGCGTGCGGCTGCTGCGGGTGCTCGATGTTGATCTGCAGCCGTGCGGGGGCACGCATGTCGCGGAAACGTCGGAAATCGGTGCAGTCCGCGTCGCGAAGATCGAGAAAAAGAGCGCGCGCACGCGCCGCGTGGTGCTTGATTTCGCCGACTGAAGCAACCGCGTCGCACCGCGCGTATTGACGCCCGCATTCGCGCGGCGCAACCTCTTGCTCCGATCGGTCAGGCGTAGGACCGAGGTCGGGACGGCGCCGGCGGCTGCTGGCCCCGTATGTCCGAACTGCGCCTTGCGAACGATCGTCAGGGGATACCGATGAAGAGCCTCGCTCGATCTTCCATGCCGAGTCTTGTCGCGACCGTGCTCTGCACGGTGGCCGCGTCGGGATTGGCTCAGACACCGGCGCAGTTGGAGTACGAGCGCCAGCAGCGCGAGTACTGGCGGCAGCAGGAGCAGCAGCGGCAGGAGCAGCAGCGCCAGCAACAGATCATGCAGGACAACGCGCGCCGGCAGCAGGACGAGTCGAGCCGGATCAATGCCCCGGCCGGACAGGCCCCTGGCGGGACTTCTCCAGGCGCGGCGCCGGTGCGCGGCGGCGATTCTTCGGGCGCACAGGCCGCGTCGGCCGCGCGCGCGATGTGGGAGAAGCGGCCGGCGTTGGCACCCGACCAAAATCCGCTGCTTGGAAAGTGGTCGCGCCCTGCTTCAACGCGCGCCAATCCGTCGGAC
>DATEZE010000107.1:0-4594 GCA_035255845.1 Burkholderiaceae bacterium
ATGTCGAGCTCTGCCGCCTTCAATTCGGCCGCCGTCTCATCCAGCTCATGCTCTGACGGTAAAAGTTTCGCATTGGGTGAAAGCAAGTCCTGGGCCGTATCGGCGCCTCCTGTGCGCTCCCCAACTGTTCGCCAACGGCACTGAGTTGCAAGTCGACTCCCCTGCAGCCCGGACGCCGCGGCGAAGAGCAAGCCGGACTGCAGCGCGGCCCCGCGTCAGCGACGCCGATCGCGTCGGCTCGCCGCGAGCGCAAGCAGCGCGGTACCGAGCAGCAGCAATCCGCCCGGGGTCGGCACTGTGGACGGGTTCACGTCGAGACTCGCAGTCACAAAGCCGAAGCTGTCGCCAGAGCAAGGATTAGACCGATCCGCGAAGTCGCGCAGAATCAATGGCTTGCTCGACCCTCGGGGCGGAGGAGGACGTCGGCTGTAAGCGCTTCCGACACCGGCGCTCGCCACGCGCGCACGGCCAAAGGCGAAAGCGCGCCTACCAGCTGTACTGCAGCGTGTAGCGCACCACGGCTTCCGCGTCGGCGGCGATGCTGACCGGAAAGACGATCGTTCGTGCGTCCTCCTTGCGGAAGTCGTGCGACTTCGAGCTTATGGTCCAGTTGACCCAACGATAGAGGTTCTCCTTGACCAGCACCTCGCGCCCCCGCGCTTCTGGTTGCGCAGCCGCACTTCGATTTCTTCGGTCATCGTCTTGCGCGAGGTGTCGACGCGGAAATCGAGCTGGCGCTGCTCACCGACGACGTCGAACGCGGAACCGAGCTTCAGCAGCCCCTTCGCGTTGATGGTAAAAATTTCAAATTGGGCCCCCGCAGTTCCTGGGTCCGTATCCGCGACTCCTGTGCGCTCCCAAACCGTTCGCCAACGGCACTGAGTTGCATATCGACTCGCCGGGGCCAGAAACCTCCCGTTTACTAGCTATTTGGACTACCCCATTTAAGTTAGCATCAACCGCACTCCTCCTCACCTCCCTAGCCGGTCGTGACCTCGCTCTACCTCATCGATGATCATTTGATGGTGCGGGAAGGCCTACGCGCCATGCTGGAGACCGCACGGAACCAGGTCGTGGGCGAATCGAGCGAACCCGTGCGGGCAATTGCCGATTTGGTCCTACTCCAACCCAACGTGGTGCTGCTGGATCTTGCGCTCGGCGGTCGTTCGGGAATGGAGATACTTGCTGAGGTGAAGCGGCGAGCGCTGCGCTCGCGTTGCATCGTGCTTACGATGTCGTCTAATGTGCGCGACGTGGCCCAAGCGCTGCGCCTCGGCGCATGGGGCTACGTCCTCAAGACCGCGCCGATCCTCGAAGTGACCAAGGCGATCGAGAGCGTCGTGCAGGGGCGGCGTTATCTTGGTAGTTCGGTAAGCGAGCTCGCCGCCGAGGCGCTGTTGCCCCAGGTACCGGAGGCGCAGTTGCTTGATGCGCTGTCAGCGCGCGAGCGCCAGATCGTATTGCTGGTGGTCCAGGGTCATTCCAGCTCGGAAATCGGCGTGCTGCTTCATCTTTCTGCCAAGACGGTGGACACCTATCGCAGCCGTCTGATGAGCAAGCTCGGCGTGCGGGACGTACCAGCGCTGGTTCGCCTGGCGATCCGGATGGGAATGATCGACGCCGACAGGTAGGGCGCTGTTGCGGCCGGTGTCTAGACGGCACTACACCGCACATTGAGAACTCCCGACAGACGCTGCACCAGCGCGTCCCTAGATTGGCACCTTGCGGAGGAGGTCGAATGCCAATCGCGGGAAGTGTCGCGTTGGGTGAGGACGTCGTCGTCCATCATCCTTCACTGGTAAACCTTTACGGCTGCCGCATCGGCGACCAGACGCGCATCGGAAGCTTTGTCGAGATCCAGAAGCACGCGGTCATCGGGGCGCGTTGCAAGATCTCGTCGCACAGCTTCATCTGCGAAGGCGTGACGCTGGGCGACGAAGTCTTCATCGGTCACGGGGTGGTCTTCACTAACGACCGCTATCCGCGCGCGGCAACGCCCGATGGCCGGCTACAAGGCGATGGCGACTGGCAGGCGATCCCGACGAGCGTCGGGCGCGGCGCCTCGATCGGCAGCCACGCCACGCTGCTGCCCGGCATTGTCGTCGGCGAGCACGCGCTGGTCGGGGCAGGATCGGTGGTGACGCGGGACGTGCCGGCGTACGCCGTCGTCGCCGGCGTGCCCGCGCGCGTGGTCGGCAGCATGCGCGACATCGAGGAGTGCACGCCATGATCCGGATCGGCGTTGTCGGCTACGGATACTGGGGGCCGAACCTCGTACGCAACTTCGGTGAAACCTACGGAGCGAACGTCGTTGCCGTTGCCGACCTCGATCGCTCGAAGCTCGCTTCACTGGCCAGGCGCTATCCCGCGATCAAGCTGACGACCGACTTCACGGAGTTGCTCTCCGACCCAAACATCGACGCCATCGCGGTGGCGACGCCGGTGCACACGCATTACGAATTGGGGCTCGCCGCCCTGCGAGCCGGCAAGCACCTGTGGATGGAGAAGCCGATGACGCAGACTGTGGCGCAAGCGAAGCGCCTGGTCGACGAAGCGGCACGCCGCCGTCTGACGCTGCTTGTCGACCATACCTTCATCTACACCGGCGCTGTCGCCAAGATGGGCGAGCTGATCAGGAGCGGCGACCTCGGGTGCATCCTGTACTACGACTCGGTACGCGTGAATCTCGGGCTGTTCCAGCGCGACGTCGGCGTCATCTCCGATCTGGCGGTGCACGACTTCTCGATCCTCGACTTTCTGCTCGACGAGCAGCCGGTTGCGGTCACCGCCAGCGGCACCAATCATTTCCCGGGCACTCCCGAAAACCTGGCGTACGTGACGCTGTACTACGACTCGGCAACGATGGCGCACGTGAACGTGAGCTGGTTGGCACCTGTGAAGGTCCGCCAGATCATGGTCGGGGGCAGCAAGAAGATGATCGCTTACGACGATCTCGAGCCAAGCGAGAAGGTCAAGGTCTACGACAAGGGCGTGCACTTCACCGACGACCCGACGCAGATCCGGGAGATGCGCATCGGCTACCGCACCGGCGACATGTGCGCGCCGAAGCTTGCCGTCGCCGAGGCACTGAGCACTGAGGGCGAACACTTCGTCGACTGCATCGAACATGGCCTGACGCCGATCACCGACGGGCAGCTCGGGCTGCGGGTCGTGCGTCTCATCGAAGCGGCGAACGAGTCGATGCGTCACCGCGGCGAGATGGTGCACATCGAACCCGCCGAGGCGTTGGCGTGATCCCCTTCGTCGACTTGAAGTTGCAGCACGCTGCCATCCGCGGCGAGATCGATGCCGCGATCCGTGACGTGATCGACCGCTGCGAGTTCACCCTGGGGCGCGACGTCGCGGCTTTCGAGGAGGAATTCGCTGCCTACTGCAGCACGGCGTACGGCGTGGCCGTCAACACCGGCACCAGCGCACTGCACCTGGCGCTGCTGGCGGCCGGCGTAGGTCCGGGCGACGAGGTGATCACGGTGCCCTTCACGTTCGTCGCCACCGTTTCGGCGATCGACTACACCGGCGCTCGACCGGTGTTCGTCGACATCGATCCGCGCACGTACACGATGAACCCGCACGGGCTCGAGACCGCGATCACGCCGCGCACCAAGGCCATCGTTCCGGTGCACCTCTACGGCCAAGCGGCCGACATGGACCCGATCCTCGCCGTTGCACGACGCCACGGGCTGGCCGTGATCGAGGATGCCTGCCAAGCGCACGGCGCTCTCTACAACGGGCAGCGCGTGGGCAGTTTGGGCGACATGGGTTGCTTCAGCTTCTATCCCGGCAAGAACTTGGGCGCGTGCGGCGAGGGCGGCATGGTCACCACGGATGACACGGCGCATCGACGCAAGTTGCGCATGCTGCGCGACTGGGGCGCCGAGACGAAGTACCAGCACGTGCTGCGCGGCTTCAACTACCGCATGGAAAGCATCCAGGGTGCCGTCTTGCGCGTCAAGTTGCGCCGCCTGGATGCTTGGACCGAGGCAAGGCGCGCTCGTGCACGGCAGTACGACTCGCTGCTGGCGAACGCCGGGGTGGTCACACCCGAGGTGCGGGCGGACGCGCGCCATGTCTATCACCTGTACGTTGTGCGCAGCTCAGACCGGTCGGCATGGCAGCGTGCGCTGGCCGACCAGGGCATGGCGACCGGCATCCACTACCCGACGCCGGTGCACCTGCTGCCGGCCTTCGCCGGCCTCGGACATCGCCGGGGCGACTTTCCGTATTCAGAGTGCGCGGCGGACCAGGTGCTATCGCTGCCGATGTTCGCCGAGCTTGGCGAGGCGCAGTGCGCGCGCGTGGCGGCGGCCGTCCGCAATCTGGCAGCGACGTCGATGGCGGAGGCGGCACTCAGCGCCTGATCGCATGCCGCAGCTGCTGCTCTTCCCGTGCAACGGCAACGCCGTCGAGGCGCTCGATGCGCTTGACGCAGACTGGGACGTGCTGGGCTTCGTCGACGACGCACCTGCAAAGCAGGGAACCCTGTGCCATGGACTGACCGTTCATTCGCGCGCCGCCTTCAAGCGCTGGCCTGAAGCGCAGGTGCTGGCGGTGCCGGGCGGCCCGCGGTCGTACC
>DATEZE010000108.1:0-5907 GCA_035255845.1 Burkholderiaceae bacterium
AGGCGTGGCGCAAGGTGACGCCGACATCGTTCGCAGGTTTCCTGCGCTCGAGTACGTGCCGCTCGCGCTGCGTCCCGGGCGCGGTATCGCTTGCGGGTCGGCGTGTTGTCGACCGGGGACGAGCTGCAGGATCCGGCCGGCGCTGCGGCGTCCGCCGGACAGTTCGACGGCAATCGGCCAACGCTGTGCGCGGCGCTGGGACGCTCCGGTTACGACGCTGTCGACCTCGGCATCGTCCGTGACGACGACGAGGCTCTGCTCGAAGCGTTGCATGGCGCCGCGCGCGCTCAGCTCGACGTCGTGCTCTCGACCGGAGGCGTGGCGCAAGGTGACGCCGACATCGTTCGCAGGTTTCCTGCGCTCGAGTACGTGCCACTCGCCCTGCGTCCCGGGCGCGGTGTCGCTTGCGGCCGCATTGAATTGGAAGGCCATGCCCTATGGTTCATCGGAATGCCCGGCAACGCGGTCGCCGCATACGTGATCTATCAGCTCGTGGTCGCGCCCTTGCTCGCACGCCGTGCCGGCGCGCGCGCCGAATCACCGGTGTGCCTCGAGCTTCCGCTCGCGGGCGCGGCACGCACAAGCGCTGGGCGCATCGACTGGCGCCGGGGGTGTTTCGTCGCGCGCAACGGCCGCGCTGCGGTTGAGTTGCTGGCGCAGCAAGGCTCGTCGATGTTGCACACGCTGAGTCGCGCCGATGCGCTGGTCGGCATCGGTCCGCGGCCTGAGATACCCGACGGCGAGCCGGTACCCGTGATTCCGCTCGCCGCCCTACCCTAACCGCGCCGACCGCCGTGCTCAAAGCGCTTCATCTGGTCTGATGCCGCCGACCGAATTGCGCGGGGCGCGCGTCAGACTGCGGAGCTGGGTGGCCAGCGACCGCGAAGCTTTCGCCGCACTGAATGCAGATCCGGTGACGATGGAGTTCTTCCCCGCACCACTCGCGCGGGTCGAGAGCGATGCAATGCTCGACCGCATGCAGGCGGGCCTCGAGGAACGCGGCTGGGGTCTGTGGTGCCTAGATATTGGCGGCCGGTGCGCCGGCTTCGTCGGACTCGGTGTGCCGACATTCCATGCGCACTTCACACCCTGCGTCGAGATCGGCTGGCGGCTCGACAAGACGTTCTGGGGCAACGGCTACGCGACCGAAGGCGCACGCCTGGTGCTCGCCTACGCCATCGGCACCCTTGCACTTCCTGAGGTTGTGTCCTTCACGGCCCACGCGAACTGGCGATCGCGACGAGTGATGCAGCGGCTGCGGATGTCGCATCGGCCGGAGGACGATTTCGATCACCCGAAGATTGCTGAAGGCAACCCGCTACGCCGTCATGTGCTCTATCGGGCGCGCTCCGACGATCTCAGGTGATTTCGCAACAGCGTGTCGCAAGACCTTGAAATCTACCGATTGATACGAGGCAATCGATGGATATTTACTTGAAGTCAAGCGCGTAAGATATTGAAAAGATTGTAGAAATTATCTGCTGTCGCACGTGCAATCACAGGTTCGTCGACCCCGCGTAACTGCGCCAGCTTCTTCGCAACGTACGGCACGAAAGCCGGCTCGTTCTGCCGTCCTCGATGCGGAACGGGCGCGAGATACGGCGCATCGGTCTCAATCAGGAGCCGGTCCACCGGAATCTGCGTTGCCGTCGCCTGCAGTTCGGTCGCGTTCTTGAATGTGACGATGCCCGAAAACGAAATGTGAAACCCCATGTCGAGTGCGCTCCGCGCGACTTCGGCTGTCTCGGTAAAACAGTGCATCACGCCACCGACCGCGTCGGCACCTTCTTCGGCCATCAGCCGCAGGGTGTCTTCCGCTGCTGCTCGCGTATGGATGATCAGCGGCTTGCCGCAGGCCCGCGCTGCGCGAATATGTCTACGGAACCGGTCGCGCTGCCAATCGAGCGGCTCCTTGAGCCGGTAGTAGTCGAGTCCGGTTTCTCCGATCGCAACAACCTTGGGGTGGCGGGCCAGCTCAAGCAGCCGTTCGACCGTCGGCTCGGACGAGTCGCCGGAATCGGGATGAACGCCTACCGAGGCGTACAGCCCGTCCCGCTCGGCAACTGCGCACACCTGCGGGAACTCCTCAAGCGTCGTACAGACGCTGAGCGCCGCCTCGACCCCGGCATCGCGCATGCGCATCAGTACTCCTGGCAGGTCGGCCGCCAATTCAGGAAACGACAGGTGGCAGTGGGAATCGACGTACATGGCTTGCGCGGCCACGGCAGGCGCCGATCGCAGACTACAGGGCGCAGCAGGCTGGCGGGATTCGTTACAGCGTGTGGGTCGGACGTGCCGACTTCAAGGCGCCGCCGAGCGCGTCCTCGATACGTTTGCGGGCGGTGATACCCGATTCGTCGGCTGGAAAGTGCACGCCAATGCCCGGAGTCTTGTTGCCCCCGGCGGCAGGGCTGACCCACACTACCTTTCCGGCAACCGGGATGCGCGTGGAATCGTCGAGCAGAGTCAGGATCAGATAGACGTCGTCGCCGAGCTGATACGGTCGCGTGGTCGGTACGAAGATGCCGCCATTTTTCAGATACGGCATGTACGCGGCGTATAGCGCCGCCTTCTCCTTGATCGAGAGAGACAGCACTGCGGGCCGGGCACCCGCCGACTGGCCGTTGGCCGATTTTGCTGCTGCGTCATTCATCAGGCGTCGCGCCCCATGGGCCCTGTTGTGGTTGGACGGACCGCGTCCATGTAAGCAATCAGCGCGCTTTCCACGACCAGCCGCGCGTTCAACGGATGCTCTGCCGTGGCCTGCAGATTGCCGAGCTGCGCGAGCCAGTCGAGCAGCGGTCCGGCCTCGCATTCGCGCGCCACGGCGGCAAGCGTGCCTTTCCGCCGAGGATAATAGCGAACCCGGTCCGCCGTCCTTTCTGCCAATAAGTCCCATCCCCATCGCTGAAACAGACGGATCGCGCTGGCGATGGGCACGTCCCGCGCCGGGACGAGAGAGACAACTTCCGCCAGTTGCAGCCGGCTGCCCTTGCCCAGCGCTTCCAGCAGGCGTTGCTTCAGATCTGCAGCAAGCTCCCGGTCGTTGTCTTCGTCGAGACCGACCGGCGAACCGCCGGCCTCGGCCAGCCGCTCTTCCGCGTCCTCGACGCCGCTGGCGCGCAGCCAGGCCAGAGCCGCCGCCGCATCAGGAACCGGGGCCCGTAGTAGCACACAGCGCGAACGCACGGTCGGCAGCACAGCGTCGAGATCGTCGGTGACTGCGATGAAAACCGCCGCAGACGGCGGCTCCTCCAGCAGTTTCAAGAGCGCGTTCGCGGCCGGTCCGTTGAGCGCTTCGGTCGGATAGAGCAGGACGATGCGCCGACCACCGCGATGCGAGGCGAGCGCGAGAAACGCCGCGATCTCGCGTACCTGATCGATCAGGATCGCGCGGCTCTTTGCCTTTTTTGCGTCGCCGACGCCGTCCGCTTCGTCTGCGATGTCGCCGTCATCGCGCGACGGACGGTCGGCCGCCGGCACGAGCCAGCGCAGGTCCGGGTGATTGTCGGCGCTGAAGAGTAGGCAGCCGGCGCATTGGCCGCAGCCACGTCCATCCGGCGCCGGCGCCTCGCACAGCAGCGCCTGCGCCAAAGCGCGTGCAAAGTGCCGCTTGCCGATACCGCGCATGCCGTGCAGCAGCAGCGCATGCGGCAGCTGTTCGCTGATGGCGTGAAGCCGTCGCCACAGTGGCTCCTGCCATGGCAGCGGATTCAGCCGTTCCACGTCGTGAACCACTCGGTCAATGTGGCGCTGAGCACTGCTGGCGGCTGCGTGCCGTCGAGCACGCGAAACCGGTTCGGTTCGAGTTCGGCTCGGCGGAGGTATTCCCGGCGTACCGCGTCGAAGAAGCTCACTTCCTCGGACTCGAAGCGGTCCGCGGCACGCGCAAGTGTGCGTCGTTGCGCGGCGATGCGCGGCGGGACGTCGAACAGCAGCGTGAGGTCTGGCTGCAGCTCGGGATGCACCCACTGCTCGAGTGCCGCAATGCGCTCCGCACCCAGTCCACGGCCGCCGCACTGATAGGCGTAGGTGGCGTCCGTGAAGCGATCGCACAGTACCCATTGGCCAGCCGCTAAGGCCGGACGGAGGACCTGTGCCAGGTGCTGGCTGCGCGCAGCGAAGAGCAGCAGCGTCTCGACATCGGCGGGCATCGCCACGCTCAGGATCAGTTCTCGCAATTTCTCGCCGAGCGGCGTGCCACCAGGCTCGCGCGTCATCACCAGCGGTATGCCACGCGCCCGCAGGGCCTCGGCGACAACCTCGATCTGGGTGCTCTTGCCCGCGCCGTCGATGCCCTCAAAGGTGATGAATCGCCCGCGCGTGCTCACTTGATACCTCGCTGGAAGCGATCGACCGCCCGGTTGTGCGCGTCCAGCGAGTTCGAGAACTCGGAGCTGCCATCACCGCGTGCAACGAAGTACAACGCATCGGTGGCTGCCGGCTGCAGCGCGGCCGCGATCGCGGCCCTCCCCGGCAGCGCGATTGGTGTCGGCGGCAACCCCGCCCGCGTGTACGAGTTGTATGGGCCATCGGCGAGCAGGTCGCGCTTGCGCAGGTTACCGTCGAAGCGATCGCCGAGCCCGTAGATCACTGTCGGGTCCGTCTGCAACAGCATGCCTCGGCGCAGCCGGTTGATGAACACGCCGCCGATCATCGCGCGCTCGGCCGACTGCCCGGTTTCCTTCTCGATGATCGACGCCATGATCAGCGCTTCGTAGGGCGTCTTGTAGGGCAAATCGGCAGCCCGTGCAGTCCACGCGTCCTGCAGCGCGCTCATCTGCGAGCGATAGGCCCGGCGCCAGAGTTCCAGGTCGCTGCTACCGGGGTCGTAGAGATAGGTGTCAGGCGCAAAAAGGCCCTCGGGGTGTGCTTCGCCAGCGCCAATGGCCTGCATCAGTTGCGCGTCCGTCATCGTCGCACTGTCCTGCCGCAGCTCGGGCGTGGCGGCGAGCAGTGCGCGCATCTCCCTGAACGTCAGGCCTTCGACGACCGTCAGACGCTCGAGCACAACCTCTCCGTTGCGCAGCTTGGCGACGAGCTGCGCCAGCGTGGCGCCGCGATCGACCGCATAGCGCCCCGCGCGCAAAGTCTGTGACACCCCCGTCACGCGCGCCAACGCCGCAAAGGCCAACTCGTCGACATCGATGCCGGCGTCACGCGCCGCGCGCGCGGCGCCTCGTGCCGACGCTCCGGACTTCACACGGAACTCCACCTTGTCCGACGTCATCGGCAGCGGCCGCTGCTCGACGTACCAGCGCAATGCGAAGGCGCCGGCCAGCGCGAGTGCCACTGCTGCAGCAAGGGTCAGTGACCACGCGCGCCAGTATCTGGACATTCCGGGAGACATTGCGATCGACGTCCTATGATAATCGGCACCACGTCCCCATCTATCGACCGATGCGCCTAGCCCTCGTCCGATGCTCGACGACATCCAATCCATGACCGCCGTTGCATTCGGTGGCGGTCCGGTGCTGTCGCGCCTGGACACCCTGGGGCGCATGCGCGTGGACGGGCCAGATGCCGTGTCCTTCCTGCAGACGCAACTGACCAATGATGTCGCGGACCTCGCGGCCAACGCCCTCCAGCTCAACGGCTACTGCACTGCGAAGGGCCGGATGCTGGCGACCTTTCATCAATGGCGCGACGGCGATGGCGTCATGCTGCAGCTGCCTGCGGAGATTCTCGGGCCTGTCATGAAGCGCCTCTCGATGTTCGTGCTGCGCTCGAAGGCGAAGGTGATCGATGCCAGCGCGCAGCACGCGGCCTACGGCCTGATCGGTTCCGGCGCGACACGCCTGCTGCAGTCGGCAGGCATCGAAGCGCCGGACGCGCCCTGGTCGATGACGCGGGCCGACGGCCTGCGGATCGCCCGGATGCCGGCTGCGCCTGCGGTTGCCGAGCGCT
>DATEZE010000109.1:0-7174 GCA_035255845.1 Burkholderiaceae bacterium
GGCGATTGATCGCGGAGTCGTCGTCAATGCGACTCTCGAAACCAGCGCGCCCGGAATATTTGCGGCCGGAGACATTGCGCGCTGGCCCGACCGTCACACCGGCGAGTCGATCCGCGTCGAGCACTGGGTCGTCGCGGAGCGCCAGGGGCAGGTCGCCGCGCTCAACATGCTCGGGGGGCGTGAGAAGTTCGACACCGTGCCGTTCTTTTGGAGCCAGCACTACAACGTCCCTATCAACTATGTCGGCCACGCCGAGTCGTGGGACGAATTGACGATCGAAGGCGACGTTGCGGCGAGGGATTGTCTGCTGCGATATCGGCGCAACGGCCGCGATCTCGCCGTGGCGTCGATCTACCGCGACGTCGCGAGCCTGCAGGCCGAACTGGCGATGGAGCGAGCCGCCGTTTGACGGTGCACGACCTCCGGCCATTTGGTGCGCGTCGTGGTCGGCGTGGCGCGTACGCGCGGCTCCCGGATCAGGGCAGCCACGCCGTAGCCC
Organism: Burkholderiaceae bacterium; assembly: GCA_035255845.1. Lineage (GTDB taxonomy): Bacteria > Pseudomonadota > Gammaproteobacteria > Burkholderiales > Burkholderiaceae_F > JALORV01. The sequence goes on from DATEZE010000109.1 coordinate 500, forward strand.
TCAGCACCCAGGTCGACTTGCGCTGCCCGTAGGCTTCATTGGCAGCGCTGCTGGCCGCCACCCAGCTCAGCTGCAGCGTCACGACCTCGAAGTTATAGGCGAGTCCGATGCGCCCGTCCCAGCGCGTGCGCGAACCGTATTGCTGCGCCGGATTCTGCGCGAGCCAGCCGACATGCAGCAGCGGGGACCACGCCCCACTGCTGAAAGGAGTCAGGTTCATTTCGACATACGTCGCCGAATACGCCTGACCGAAATAGCGCGGCGCATAGGACAGCCGCACGCTCCATTCGGTGGCAGCCGCGCCGATGTGGAAGTCCGAATATCCCAGGCCGCTGGGCTTTGAGAAGTCCGTGTAAAGCGCGCCGACGTCCCACGACACATTGCCGGGCCCGCGCAGCGCGTAGCCCACCAAGCCAAGCCCCTGCAGTCCCGTCGTGAAGTCCGGCGCGAGACGCACCGTCGACGCGAACCCGCCGACGTAAAGACCACTGGAGTAGTCGTAGAGCAGCGCCGCCTGCGCCGCGGGGGCGTCGTCAGACAACGTGATGCCGCGGAAGCGATAGTCCGAGACGACGGACGCGCTCCCTGAGAGTTGCGCATTCGCCGTCGCAACGGCAAAACCCATGGCTAACGCAAGCGCGACCCTCCAGCGCGCCCGCCTAGCGATGCTCGTAGCTCGACAGCGACGATCCTGCGCAGTCGCACACACAGCGGCCTGCAGCAGCCGACACGCTGCGGCATGCCTGAACGGGCATCGCTGCCGACAACGAAGCATCGACTCTGTATTCATCGGGTCGGCGCAGTAGCGTATCGAGCCAATCGGCTCGCGCCTGTGGCTGCAACTCGAGCAACAAGGCCACCATACCGCTGACTTCGGCCGCCGCGAACGATGCGCCCGAAACAAGGCCCCAGCGCGCGCCAGGCAACGTCGTCGGCAGGTCGCGCCCGGGGGCTGCCAGCGGAGCCCGCGTTGCCGTGGCGGGCGCCGGTCCGTCGGTCGCGACCACTGCAATGACTCCGCGCAGCGACGCGGGGAATCCGCCGTCATTCGCGCTGGTGTCGACGGCCGTGACGACAATGGCTCCGCGAGCAAGCGCAGCAGTCAGCAGTTCGGCAAGCAGTCGGTCGGGCGGCCCGGCCACGCTCAGGTTCACGACCCGGGCGCCTCGATCGATTGCAAACTGCAGAGCCTTCGCGAGGCTCAGGCTGTCACAGACGGCGGCGCCGGGCACACGCTCCCAGCAAGCCCGCACGGCCATCACGCGCGCGCCGGGAGCGACTCCGACCATGCCGAGTCCGTTGCCGGGGCGCGCGACGAGGATTCCTGCGACTGCGGTGCCATGGGTCTCGGCGCGATAGCTCGTCTGCGCCACCGTGTTGTGGGTCAACCGGATCTGACCGACCAGGTCCGGATGATCGACCTCGGCGCCGCTGTCGATCTGAGCGATCAGCACGTCGCGCCCGGTCGTCGCCGCGTGCAACGCTTCGAGCTGCCAGGCAAGCGCGACGGGTTGCTGGTCGAACAGCGGGTCGTTATACGACTGCCCGCGAAAGTCCTGCAGTGGCTGCGCCCAGACCGCGCGCGGATCGCGCGAGACCGATTCGACGACCACAGCGACCTGCCTGTCGGGCGGAACTTGCAGCACGAAGCATTCGATACCGATTGCCGGCATTGGCCACTGCGACACCAGCCGCAAGCCATGGGCGCGCGCGATGTCTTCGGCCACCCGGCGCCGCGCCTGCGTTCCGGAGCGACCGGCATAGCCATCTCCGTAGTCGACGTCGGGCCGTGCATGCGGAGGCGCCATGCGGATCATCAGCAGAATCGAGGCTTGATCGGTTGACGCAGCGCTGTCGCCTTCAACCGCGGCGTCGACGCACAGCGGCAATGCGAGCAGCGCGGCGACCATGGCCACCGCAAAGCGCAATCGGCGACGCGCGATCGTCATCGAAGCTGCGCTGACAGGCTCTCGACCCGCACGATCGCAGGGTCGCTGCGCAACGCGGCGAGTATTGCTGGCGTCGGATCATCGTCGAACCGTACGATGAAGGCGCCTGCCGCCGTGGGTCCGTCGACGATGCGCGCACCGACGTGCTGCAGCGCCGCCCGCATTTGCGCTTCGCTCGTGTTCGGGCCGAAGACCACGAGCGCGTCGCCGGTCGCGCGCTGGGCCGTGGCGGCAAGGCCGCGATAAGCCGCCAGGTTCTCGTTCTGCATAGTTGGCTTGAGCTGGAGCAGCAGCGCCGAGGCAAGTGTCACGATGATGCCCATCTGCACCGCAAGGCCGAATTGCCACCAGCGGACTGGCTGGCGCGGGCGACGCGGCAAGCGGACTGGTTGATCGTCGAGCCGTGGCAGCAGGCGCGCGAATGCGGCGTCGATGTTGAGCGCGGGATCGGGCGTTGCCGCACCGCTGTAGCGGGATTGCAGTTGCCTCTGCTGCGCCAGCTCGGCACTGCATTGCGCGCAGGACCGCAGATGCGCCTCGACCTGGCTGCGCTCGGCGCTCGTCAGCGTGTCGTTCAGCAGCCACGGCAGCAAGGCCTCGGTAGCGAGGTGGGGCGTGCTCAGAAGGTCGACGATTCGTCCGCCCACGGCAGCTCCTTTCGGTAGGAATTCAGCAGATCACGCAGGCGCCGCCGCGCATAGAACATGCGCGTCTTCACCGTCTCGACCGGGCACCCCAGAATCTCGGCGATCTCCCGATACGGGCAGCCGTAGTAGTAGGTGAGCTCGACTACCGCGCGCTGTTCGGGCGACAGTTGAGCGAGCGCGCGCTCCAATACCAGGCGCCACTCGCTTTGCAGGATCGCCTGATCGGACGGTTCTGTATCGGCTTCATGCTCGGCGGGATCGAAGTCGATCGGCTCGTCCGCGCGCGCGAGCGCCTTCAGCGCCTTGCGATAGGCAATACCGAAGATCCATGTCGAGACTTTCGACTTTGCCGAATAGCGCTGCGCACGGTGCCAGACCACATACATCGTGTCGTTGATCACCTCCTCGATGGCCGGCGAGCGCTGCAGGACCCGCTGCAGGAAGCGGGCGAGCCGCACGAAGTAGCAGCGATACAGGGTTTCAAACGCGGCCCGTTCGCCGGCGCCGATCCGGCGCAGCAGGTCCCCGTCGCGCGCGTCGTGCGCCGACCAGCGGCTGGATGCTGCAGTTGGCTCGATTTGCTCACCTCGTCACATTGGAAGACGCCAATGGCAACTCAAGGTGAATTCCGGTCGGCGGCCAAAAGGTTCAATGAGCGAGGCGACTCGGCAGGTCAGTGCCTGGAATGCGGTATCGCATGCCGCGGCAGGCCGCGTCCGCTGAACTTTCGGATGCGCAGCAAGCATATACCGCAGTTCGCCCGCGCCCTCGCATTCGAACGGCGCGGATCGGATACGCATCCCATCACAACGACCTTTGAAGGAACTCCGATGACGCACACCAGGAAATCCGTTGACCTGCCCGAGCCTCCGCCGCCCGATCGGGTGAGGCGCGAGCTGTGCGGTGTCGGTGCGATCGCCCTGTTCCTGAGCGCGTGCGGCGGCAGCGATCCAGCGCCTGGGCCCGCGCCAGCGCCGGTGCCGCTTACACCGACTCCGACTCCGCCACCGCCGGGTGGGCTACCACCGCCGGCTCCGGCACCGACGCCGTCACCGCCGGCGCCAACACCGGCCCCGCCGCCGCCAGCATTGTCCTGCGGTGCGACTGCAATCACCGGTAACCATGGCCATGCGCTCACGATCCCTGCCGCAGACGTGAATTCGCCCATAGACATTGTTTACAGCATCATGGGGGCGGCGGATCACAACCATTTCGTGACACTGACCGTGGCGCAGTTGGCCCAGATCAAGGGCAAGACTTCAGCGACGACCATGTCAACCATGGCCGCCGACGGGCATACGCACTTGGTCACCGTGAATTGCGCGTAGGCCGGCGCCGCACCGTGTTCGGCACACACTTGTTCACCGTGAACTGCGCGTAAACGGTATGGCCGCGCCGGTTCGACCGTCGCGCTCGACTAGTTCGATCGATCGGCTGCTGCTTCCGCGAGCAAGGACGGCTCGCGCTGCAGCAGCCCTTGACGTTCGATGAGGTCGATCACAGCGTCGAGTCCGGCGCCGCTTTTAAGGTTTGTCATCGCGTAGGGACGCGTACCGCGCATGCGCTCGGTGTCATGGCGCATAACGTCGAGGTTCGCGCCGACATGCGGCGCAAGGTCGGTCTTGTTGATCACCAGCAGGTCGCTCTTGGTGATGCCAGGCCCGCCCTTGCGTGGAATCTTCTCGCCGCCGGCGACATCGATCACGTACAGCGTCAGATCCGATAGTTCGGGGCTGAAAGTCGCTGCCAGGTTGTCGCCGCCCGATTCGATGAAGATGATCTGCAGGTCGGGAAAGCGACGGCACATCTGGTCGACCGCTTCGAGATTGATCGATGCGTCCTCGCGGATCGCGGCGTGCGGACAGCCACCGGTTTCCACGCCCATGATGCGGTCCGCGGTCAGCGCCTGCGCAGTAACCAGCAGCCGCTCGTCCTCCTTCGTGTAGATGTCGTTGGTGATGACGGCGAGGCGATAGCGGTCGCGCATCCGCTTGCACAGCATTTCGACCAACGTCGTCTTGCCGGAGCCGACCGGTCCGCCGACACCGACGCGGAGTGGACCGTTGGCGCGCTCCTGAATCGAGCGGGCGGCGAAATCGGTGGGCGTCATTGTTGTGGTCCTCAGGAGCGGAAGAGTCTCGAATACTGCGTCTCGTGACGCGCCGACAGCAGGGCAAGGCCGACGGTGGCGGTGCCCATGTCGTCGTCGCCGAGCGCTGCTGCGGTTGCGATCGCATCGCCGATATGCGGATGAAGCGCGAACAGCATTGCCTGACCGGCCTGCTGGCCGAGCGGTACGGTCTTGATGGCGACGAGCACCTGATTTTCGAGCCACGCCCATAAGTACGCAGCGAGCCCGTCGTGCGCCTCGATTCCGAGGCGCGCGCACGCGATCGCGAAGGCGGCGGTGTAAGTCGGCCCGGATAGTGCTGGCGCGACGAGCCCGAGCGCGGGATAGATGCGCAACATCGACACGCCCATCTGCGAGCTCTCGGCGCGCAACTCCGCGGTCTCGCGCGTCGCCAGGACCTCGTTGTTCCAGCGGCCGATCTCGGCGTCATCAGTGCGCATCGCCGCCGCGTGCAGCCGCAGCCACAGTGGCGCCTCCGAGCGCGCCAGCCCGTGGTCGAGCAGCGTTCCGATCCAGTGTTGCGCACTGTCGGCGTCGTGAACGATGCCGCAGTGGATGGCCGACTCTAGTCCCTGCGAATAGGCGAAGCCGCCGACCGGAAGCGCGGGGCTGGCGAGGTGCAACAGTCGCAGCAGCTGCGGTAGCGATGCTGTTGCCTGTCCGTGCGGTGACGGTGACCGATCGTCGTTCATCGGGTGCCGCCGCGATCACGGTGGGCGGCGATCGACAGCTGCTCGCCAACCGTTGCCGAGACCTTGTCAGCGTCCGCATGGTGCGGCGGTTTGTGATGGTGATGACCTTCGTAGGCTCCGCCTTCCGGGTCGAACGGCGCTTCGAGGTGCTCTACGTACACGCCGAGGCCGCGCAGCATCGCTTCGAGCACCGGGTCGCGCTCGATCAGCACCTCGTCGGCGGCGAGTTGCGCCGGCACGTGGCGGTTGGCGAGATGGTAGGTTGCGCGCAGCAGCGCCAGCGGTGAATCGGTCGTAATGCGCGCGACCGGCTGCGACGCAGCCTCGACGATCGCGAACTCGCCAGCGTCGCCAACCAGGACTGTGCCGTCGCGTAGCACGCTGCCGCGCCGGTGGTCCGGCAACAGGATCGCCACGGCACGACCGTCGATGCCCATCGTCGCCAGGCGGCTCTTCGCGCGCTCGTCGTAGGTCAGGCGCAACCGCACTGCGCCGACGGCTTCGGCCGCTGCCAGTCCGCCCTCATGGATTCGGCTAAAAAGCAGCATCAGAACAGAAAGTATCGCTGCGCCAGCGGCAGTTCGCGCGCGGGTTCGCAATCGAGCAGGACGCCGTCGGCGTGGACCTGGTAAGTCTCCGGATCGACCGCAATTTGCGGTGTCAGGTCGTTGTGCACCATGTCGCGCTTGGAGAGCCGGCGGATCCCTTTGACCGCGACGACGTTCTTCTGCAGACCGTAGCGTTCGGCGATGCGCTTTTTCTGCGCGGCCTGCGAAACGAACGTCAGAGAGCTCTTTGCCGTCGCGCCGCCGAATGCGCCGAACTGCGGCCGGTAGTGCACCGGCTGTGGCGTCGGAATCGACGCGTTCGGGTCACCCATCGCTGCAGCCGCGATCATCCCGCCCTTCAGGATCAGGAACGGTTTCACGCCAAAGAACGCCGGCTTCCACAGCACGAGGTCGGCCCATTTCCCGACCTCGACCGAGCCGACTTCGTGGGCGATCCCGTGGGCGCGGGCCGGATTGATCGTGTATTTCGCGATGTAGCGCTTGATGCGCATGTTGTCGTGCTCTTTCGGGTCGGTCGCGCCGCGCTCGCTCAGCGAACCCCGCTGCACTTTCATCTTGTGCGCGGTCTGCCAGGTCCGTGTGATCACCTCGCCGACCCGGCCCATCGCCTGCGAATCGGAACTGATCATCGAGAACGCGCCGAGGTCGTGCAGGATGTCTTCGGCCGCGATCGTCTCCTTGCGGATT
>DATEZE010000110.1:0-9629 GCA_035255845.1 Burkholderiaceae bacterium
CTCGAGCATCGTGCGCATGCAGCCGCTGCCGGTCGCGCTCCACCCGGCCGCAGATGCGCGGCGGTTCGCACAGGTCGTATCGGCGGCATTTGGCCAGCGCCGCAAGACCCTGCGAAATGCGCTGGCCGAACTGGCGTCCATCGACGTCATCCGCGCGGCAGCGGTCGATCCCCAGGCTCGTGCCGAAACGCTTTCGGTAGACGACTTCGCGCGCCTAACTGCGGCCGTCGCGGCCGCGCAGGAAAGCGACTAATGCGCTGATTGGATGAGCTCGATCTTGTAGCCGTCCGGGTCGGCGACGAACGCGATGATCGTGCTGCCGCCTTTGACCGGTCCGGCGTCGCGCGTCACCTGTCCTCCCGTAGCCCTGATGCGTTCACAGGCCGCGGCCGCATCGGGCACCGCGATCGCGATGTGGCCGAAGGCGTCGCCGAGTTCGTAGCGATCGACTCCGTAGTTGTACGTGAGTTCAAGCACCGCTTGCTCGCGTTCGTCACCGTAGCCGACAAAAGCCAGTGTGTATTTCTGCTCGGGCCGGTCGGTCGACCGCAGCAGCTTCATCCCGAGAACGCGGGTGTAGAAGTCGATCGATCGCTGCAGGTCGCCGACGCGCAACATGGTGTGAAGAATCCTCATCACTTTCTCCTAGAGCGGCAGCGACGTCATGTCGACGCCCCTGATCTCGTCCCGCGCCGCCTCGAAGCCGGGCAGCAGCTGTGCGACCGACCGCCAGAAGCGGGCGCTGTGGTTCATTTCATCGAGGTGTGCCAGTTCATGGGCGACCACGTAGTCGACGATCGGCAGCGAGAAGTGGATCAACCGCCAACTTAGCCGCAAACGCCCGTCGTGCGTGCACGATCCCCATTGCGAACGCGCCGATGAAAGACTCCAGCCGGAATAGCGGCTGCTGATGCGATCGCCGAAGCGCGCGATCCGTTCCGCAAAGACGCGGCGCGCCTCGGCCTGCAACCACGCCTGCACCGCGTCGCGGACCCGCGGCTCGCCGGCGCCACGCGGCAATGCGAGCCGCAATTCCCGCTCCTGGCGATGGGTCGCCACTGCGTCGGTGTCGGTGCGCAACACCAGATGCGATCCGAGGTACGGCAGCCTGTCGCCGTCGACGAAGCGCAATACCGGCAGCCGGCGGCGCGAGCACCATTCGTGCCATTCGCGCTGCTTGGTGACAATCCAGCGCCGCTTCTCGACGATCGCCGCCTCGATCTCGCGCAGTGGAACCCAGCGCGGCGCGCTTACCGTGAGCCCGCGGTCGTCGATCTGAAACCCGATCGAGCGTCGGCGCGCACGCCGCAGGCGAAAGGTGAAGACTTCGTGCTCGATGCGCAGCTGCCTCGGCCTGACATCCTCCCGCTGCTGCGGAGCTACCGGAATGTCGAGCAACAGTGCGAGTTGCTCGGGTGCGGGACGCCGCCGGATCATGCGGCACTCCGCGCCGCCCGGGCGCGAGCAGCCGCGCTGGGGACATATGGTCCGCTGTAGCGATGGGGCGCGAGGCGCCTCATTTCGGTTTCGATCCATGCCTCGACCGCAGCGCCGACTTCCTCGGCGGATTTGCCGTGCGAATCGATCGGCGGCCCAATGGACACGGTGATCACTCCGGGTCGCTTGATGAATGCCTTGCGCGGCCACAATTCACCCGAATTTACGGCGATCGGCACCGCAGCTGCGCCGGTGCGAACCGCGAGGCGCGCTCCGCCGGTCTTGTAGCGCCGCGTCGACCCGGGCGCTGTGCGTGTACCTTCAGGAAAGATCACGATCCACCAGCCGCGCCCAAGCCTTTCGATGCCCTGCTCCACCACCTGTTCGAACGCATCCTGTCCCTTGCGCCGGTCGATGCTGATCATCTGCGCCGAGGCGAGGCCCCAGCCGAAAAATGGCAGCCAGTTGAGTTCGCGTTTATAGACGAAGGTCAGGTCGCGCGGCATCACCGACGGCAGCCACAGCGTCTCCCACGATGACTGGTGCTTGGGCAGCAGAATCGCCGGGCCGTCGGGCAGGCGGTCCCAGCCTTCGATCTTCCACTCGATGCCGCAGATGACACGTGCACCCCAGATCGCCATCTTGGTATAGCGCGCGCACAGCATATAGCGCGTGTGCACCGGGAACAGCCACCCCGACATCACGACAAATGCCCATGGAATGACCACGACAATCAGGAATGCGAGATACAGAGCAGAGCGCAGCACCAGCACGGACACCTCAGCCGATACCGGAACGCCGCGCGGCGAGCCGGCCGCTATGTAGGACGGCGGCTCGGACGCGCATCAGCCGGCCGTGAGCTTCGAGATGTCGGCGACCCGGTTCATCGTCGCATGCAGGCCTTTAAGCAGGCCGAGCCGGTTGTTGCGCAGGCGCTCGTCGTCGACATTGACCATCACATCGTCAAAGAAGCGATCGACCGGCATTTTCAGCGGCGCCAGTGATCGCAACATCGCAGTGAAGTCGCCGCGAGCGTATAGCGCCTCGGCGGTCGGCTGAACTTCGATGAATGCGGTGCCGAGCGCGCGTTCGGCCGGTTCGAGCAACAGTTCGCGGTCAAACCCGTCCGGTGCGTTCTGCGACTTCTTCAAAATGTTGCCGATGCGCTTGTTGGCCGCCGCGAGGCTCGCAGCTTCCGGCAACTCCATGAAGGCGCGCACGGCACGCAGTCGCAGCGGCACGCGATCAATGCGCAGCGAGCCTTCGGCGAGCACGGCGTCGATCTCCTGCGCTGCGTAGCCCTCTTCGCGCAGCAGCCCGGCGAGCCGATCGATAAAAAACGCTACGAGCGCGTCGTGCGCTGACCCGGCGTCCTTCAGCACGCCGGGAGAAAAGGTCGCGATCGCGCGATCAACGAGTTGCCCGAGGTCAAGCGGTAGCGCGCCTTCCTTCAGCATGCGCAGTATCCCGAGGGCATGTCGGCGCAAGGCATAGGGATCGCGCTCGCCGGTCGGCTTCTCGCCGATGCCGAAGAGACCGGCCAGGGTTTCCAGCTTGTCGGCCAGCGCGACGCAGGTGCCTTCCCGGGTCGACGGCAGCGCATCACCGGCGAAGCGCGGTTGGTAATGCTCGCGGATCGCGAGCGCGACGTCCGCGTGCTCGCCGTCGTGGCGAGCGTAGTACTCGCCCATGACGCCCTGCAATTCCGGGAACTCGCCGACCATCATCGTGCGCAAGTCCGCCTTGGCAAGCCGCGCAGCGCGCTCGACGTGCGTGACCTCGAGACCGAGCTCGCGAGCAATGCCGGCCGCGATGCCAGTGACGCGCTCGACGCGCTCCAACTGTGACCCGAGTTTGTTCTGATAGACGACGTGGGCAAGGCCGGGAATACGGCTTTCCAGCGTTTGCTTGCGGTCCTGATCGTAGAAGAACTTCGCATCGGCCAGCCGTGCGCGCACCACACGGGCATTGCCCGCGACGATGGCCTCATGGCTGTGCGCCTCCAAGTTCGAGACCAGCAGGAAGCGCTCGAGCAGCGCGCCGTTCGCATCGCGCAGCGCGAAATACTTCTGGTTCTGCTGCATCGTCAGGATCAGGCACTCCTGCGGCACTTCGAGGAACTCGCGCTCGAAACTGCATTCGTACACGGCCGGCCATTCGACCAGCGCGGTCACCTCGTCCAGCAGCTCGTCCGGAGCCACAGGCACCGCACCGATCCGCTTAGCCTCTGCGGCCAGCAGCTGCTCGATGCGTTCACGCCGCGCCTCGAACGACGGAATCACCCAGCCTTCGAACCTCATCTGCTCGACGTACGAATCTGCGGAGCGGAGCACGACCTCGCCCTTGCACATGAAGCGATGGCCGAGCGTGCGCGTGCCGGAGGTGAGTCCGAGCGCATGGACCGGCACGACAGCGTGGCCGTGGATCGCGACAAGCCGGTGCGCAGGCCGCACGAACTGGACGGTCGTCTGGCCATCGGCGAGCTGGTAACTCATCATCTTCGGGATCGGCAAACCGGCGAGTGTGTCATCGAGCGCGGCCTGCAGCGCCACGTGGAGCGGCTGTCCCGCAGTCACACCGTGCAGGAAGATCGCATCGGCCTTGCCGTCGTTTTCGACCACCAGCGTGTCGGGACCTTCGTTTTTGCCCAGCGGAATCCTGGCCAGGTGCTCGCGACCGGTGCCCTCGAGCTTCTTGAGAAATGCCTGGGTCCAATTTTTCGCGGCGTCGCGCGCCACCGCAAGCGGCATCAGCTTCTGCCTGAACGGCTGGTCCGCCGAACGTACCGCCACGTTCGTCATGTGGACCGCCAGGCGCCGGGGTGTGCCGAATGACGTGACGTGGCTGTCGGCCGCAAGAAAGTGACGCGCGTACAGGCCGGCCTCGATGCCCGAGGCAAACGCGGTGGCCAGCGACTTCAGCGCCTTCGGCGGCAGCTCCTCCGTCTGCAGCTCAACCAGCAGGGACGCGCGCCCCATCATGCGGCCTCCCGATTGGCGGCCACCCCCGCCATTGGAAAGCCGAGGCGCTCACGCGAGTCGTAGTAGCTCTGGGCGACGGCGCGCGCCAGATTGCGGATGCGGCCGATGTATCCGGCGCGCTCCGTCACGCTGATGGCGCCGCGTGCGTCGAGGAGGTTGAAGGTGTGGCTGCACTTCAGCACCATCTCGTAGGCGGGCAGCGCCAGCTGCGCCTCCATCAGCCGCTTCGCCTCCGACTCGAAGAGCCTGAACTGGCCCAACAGGATCTCGGGCTCGCTCGCCTCGAAGTTGTAGACGCTCTGCTCGACTTCGTTCTGGTGAAACACATCGCCGTAGGTCAGCACACGCTCGACACCGCGATCCTTCCAGCGCGTGTAGACGAGGTCGAACACGTTGTCGACATCCTGCAGGTACATCGTCAGGCGCTCGAGGCCGTAGGTGATCTCGCCGGTGATCGGCTTGCACTCGAGACCGCCGACCTGTTGAAAATAGGTGAACTGCGTGATCTCCATGCCGTTCATCCAGACTTCCCACCCGAGGCCCCAGCAGCCCAGCGTCGGATTTTCCCAGTTGTCCTCGACAAAGCGGATGTCGTTCTTCTTCGTGTCGATACCGAGCGCATGCAGCGACCCGATGTACAGATCGAGGATGTCCGGCGGCGAAGGCTTGAGCACGACCTGGTACTGATGATGCTGGTGCAGGCGGTTGGGGTTCTCGCCGTAGCGTGCGTCCTTCGGCCGGCGCGACGGCTGCACGTAGGCCGCGCGCCACGGCTCCGGCCCGATCGCGCGCAGGAATGTCGCCGTGTGCGATGTGCCGGCACCGACCTCGAGATCGATCGGCTGCAGCAGCGCGCAGCCCTGCTGGTTCCAGTAGCTCTGAAGTCTAAGAATGGCTTCCTGAAAGGTGAGCATCGGCAGCCCGGACGTGCAGGGTCAAAAGCAACGCCGACGATTGTACGGATTGGCTATCGAGCCGCAGCCCGACGCGCGCTAACGCGAATCCGTGCGAGCGGAATACTAGGCGGCACTATCACTCGCCCCCAAGGCGTCAGTAGCCATCATTCTTAAGCAGACTTACGCAGAGAGCGACCCGCCATCGCCGCGGCTAGTCCGAGCAGCAGCGCCACGACAACCGCCGGCGCGTTGCCGAAGCGCAAAAATGGCGTCTCCCCACGCATGCCCTGGACCCGCGCATCGAGCGCAGCCGCCATCGCAAATGGCAGTTGCGCGGTGACGACGGCGCGGTCGTCGACAACCGCGGTCGCGCCAGTGTTCGTGGCCCGCAGCATCGGATGCTGGGTTTCGAGCGCGCGCATGCGCGAGATCTGCAAGTGCTGCGGCAGCGCGATTGAATCGTCGAACCAGGCGAGATTCGACAGGTTGAGCATCATTGTCGGCTCGCGCTGCAGGTCGTGCCAGGCGCGACGAATGACGTCGCCGAAGAGGTCCTCGTAGCAGATGTTCACGGCGATGCGCTGACCCGCGAGATCCATCGGCACCTGATCATCGCCGCCGCGCTCCTGGTCGCCGATCGGCATCTGCATCAGATCGACGAACCAGCGAAAGCCCCATGGAATGAACTCACCGAAAGGCACAAGTTGTTGCTTGCTATAGCGCTGCCATCTCGCGTCTTCGGGCGCGCGTCCAACCGCGCTGTTGAAATAGGCATCGCGGGGCTCAACGACGAATACGCCGAAGATCAGCGCGCTGCGCCGATCCTGCGAATAGCGGGTGAAGGCATCGAGCGCCTCGCTTGGCACGAGTTCAAGCGGCACCGGAAACACGGACTCGGGCAACGCCACCAGGTCGGCTCGCGGCCCTTGCATCAGCGCCCAGTGCGCATCAAAAGCGCGCACCAGGCCTTCGGCGGTGAACTTCTGGTCCTGCGGAATGTTGGCCTGCACCAGCTTGACGCTGATCGCAGAACCTTTCGGAACGGTCCAGCGCAGTTGTCCGAGCAATTCGCCACCGGCCAGCGACAGCCCGACGATCGCGGCGGCCCACGCGTAGCCGCGCCAGCCGCGCACCGCGATTGGCAGTGACAGGGTCGCCAGCGCGCCGGCAACGAGCGCTGCGATCAGCGTCACGCCATAGACGCCCACCAGTGGCGCAAAGCCTGCCAGCGGACCGTCGGTGTGGGCGTACCCTGCCGCAAGCCAGGGAAAGCCTGTCAGCAGCGTGCCGCGCAGCCACTCTGACAGGCACCATGCGGCGGGTAATCCGAGCGTCGCGCGCAAGAGCGGCGCGGGCACCGCGATCTGTGCCGCCGACAGTGCCAGCGCCGGATAGAGCGAGAGAAATGCGCAGAACGCAGCCGTTGCCCCGGCGGCCAGCGGTGCCGGCATCAGCCCATAGACGTGCATGCTGATATAGACCCAGGAGACGCCGACGCCGAACCAGCCCAGTCCGAATGCAAATCCGAGCAGCGCGGCCGCGCGCCAGCTGCCCGAGCGCAGCGCCATCGCAAACAACAGCGCGAGCGCGACAATCTGCAGCCAAGGGTGATTCCACGGAGCGAATGACAGCGCGTGCAGCACTCCTGCGCCGGACGCAACCGCGACGAAAAGCACGCGCTTCAAGTTGACGGAGCGACGGGAGGCCGGAAGCGCGGCCGGCCTCAGGCCACGTGCCGCTGTTCGCCCTGCGTGTCGTTGGCCTCGAGCAGTTCGCGAACGACGGTCTTCGGCGCGCGGTGCACGAGGAACAGTTGCGCCTGCCGCGCATTCGCCCGAAGGACCTCGAACCTGAGCTCGCCGATCTCGACGACGTCACCGCGCTTGGGGACATGGCCTAGATGCTGGGTGACCAGTCCACCGATCGTGTCGAATTCATGGTCGCCGTGCGCGGTGCCAAATGCGCTGTTGAACTGCGCGATCTCCGTCAAGGCCTTGACGCGATACTTCCCGCCGTCTTCGGCGATGATGGTGTCATCGCCCTCGTCAAAATCGTATTCGTCCTCGATATCGCCGACGATCTGCTCGAGAACGTCCTCGATCGTGATCAAGCCCGCCACGCCTCCATATTCGTCGACCACGATCGCAATGTGGTTGCGGTTGGCCCGGAAGTCGCGCAGCAGCACGTTAAGCGGTTTGCTCTCCGGGATGAACACCGCCGGCCGCAAGCTCGAGCGGACGTCAAAGTCGGTCTCGGTGTAGTAGCGCAGCAGGTCCTTCGCGAGAAGGATGCCGATCACCTGATCGTGGCTGCCATCAATGACCGGAAACCGGGAATGCGCGGTCTCGATGACGAACGGGATCCACTGCGACGGCGGCTCCGATATGTCGACCACGTCCATCTGCGCTCGCGGAATCATCAGATCGCGGGCGCGCAGCTCCGAAACCTGCAGCACGCCCTCGATCATCGACATCGCATCGGCGTCCAGCAGGTTCCGCTCGTGCGCTTCGTGCAGCGCCTGAAGCAGTTCCTCGCGGTTCTCGGGTTCGCGGAAGATGAACGCGGACAGGCGTTCTAGCAGGGACTTGCTTTTTTGGCGGCTCGAGCCGCCAGGTGATGGGTCTGACATCGATCAGGGGAGCGCCGGCACACGTGCCGCCGACACCGCCCTCAAGTGGCGACGTTTTCAGAATACACGAGGGGTCTGCTTCGGTGCGTGACGCGATTGCGACGACGCCGACGGGCGCCACGATGTGTTAGTGTTCACTAGCAACCAACAGATTGATTTCCCGCGCTACGCCAGATACGGATCGCCGTATCCAAGCACCGCCAGTACGGCGATTTCGCGCGCTTCCATGCGGCGCGCCGCGGCCGGACTCGCATGGTCATAGCCTGTCGCGTGCAGCGTGGCGTGCACCACCAGGTGCGCGTAGTGCCAGCGCAGTGCTCGCCCGAGCGAGTGCGCCGCGCGGCGGACCACCGGTGGACAGATGACGAGATCCGCGCGCGCGACCGGCGTCGCAGCGTAGGCGAACGTCAGAACGTCGGTCGGGTAGTTGCGTCCGCGATAGACACGGTTCAACCGCCTGCCTTCGCGTGCGTCGACGAAACGCAGTGTGAATTCGGCATCGCGATCGAGCGCCGCGCGGATCCATCGTCGCAGAGTCGGTCGCGCGGGGAGTCCTTCGAAACAGCCGCCGCCCTGCACCGTCAGCTGGAGAACCGGCATCAGCCGTGACGGCGCGCCGGTTGGTCGCGTTCTGTCTGCGCGGTGGCTTCGCTCCGTGCTTCGGCGGCCTCGTAGGCCTCGACAATGCGCCCTACCAACGGATGGCGCACGACGTCGGCGGCAGTGAAGTAGACGAATGCCATGCCGCGCACCTCAGTGAGGACATGCTGCGCCTCGACCAATCCGCTGGCGGTGCCGCGCGGTAGGTCGATCTGCGTAACGTCACCGTTAACAACGGCCTTCGAGCCGAAGCCGATGCGCGTCAGGAACATCTTCATCTGCTCGCGCGTCGTGTTCTGCGCCTCGTCCAGGATCACGAACGCCTGGTTCAGCGTCCGCCCGCGCATGTAGGCCAGTGGCGCGATCTCGATGGTCTGCCGCTCGAGCAGCCGCTGGGTCTTGTCGAAGCCGAGCAGATCGAATAGCGCGTCATACAGCGGCCGCAGGTAAGGATCGACCTTTTGCGCCAGATCGCCCGGCAGGAATCCGAGCCGCTCCCCGGCCTCCACGGCCGGCCGCGTCAGCACGATGCGCTGGACGATGTCTCGCTCGAGCGCATCAACGGCGGCCGCTACCGCAAGGTAGGTTTTGCCGGTTCCGGCCGGGCCGATGCTGATCGTGATGTCATGCTCCAGCATCGCCGCGATGTAGTCGCGCTGGCGCGCGGTGCGACCGTGCAGGTCGCTGCGACGTGTATGCAGCTGTGGCCGCCCTTCGCCGTCTGCTGGCGACGTTTCTTCGCGCCCGCCGCGCTGCTCGACAAAATAGAGCTGGATATCGTCGACCGACACCGGTCGGCCGGTGCGCCGTGCGCGGTCGAGGAAGTGCTCGAGCACGTTCAATGCGGACTGCGCGGCAGCCGCCGGGCCCTCGACGCGGAACTGGTGCCCGCGCCGCGCGATCGCGACGTCGAGCTCGGTTTCGACCTGCCGGATATTGGCGTCGAGCGGGCCGGTGACGTTTGCCAAGTCGTCGTTGTCCGCGTCCGCGGCGAACGTCAGAACCTTCTTCGCGTGCGAGTTGCGACGTGACACGCAGTCAGTCTAGACCCCGCCCCGGATCAGCGGCGCCTTCAAGGCTTCGGCC
>DATEZE010000111.1:0-5040 GCA_035255845.1 Burkholderiaceae bacterium
AGGCGGCTCTGGGCCTGCCGCGCCTTGGTCGCCTTCGCGCGGAAGCGGTCGACGAAGTGCTGCAGGTGGGCCGCCGTCCGCGCGTAGGTCTTGGCGGCGGCGTCCTGCTGCTTCTGCTGTTCGAGCCAGGCCGTCTCGAAGGCGCTGTAGTCGCCGGAATAGCGGCGGATGCCGCCCTGGTCGACGTGCCAGATAGTCTCGCAGACGCGGTCGAGAAATTCCCGGTCGTGCGAGATGACGAGCACGGTGGCGGGCTGGCGCCTCAGCCAGGCTTCGAGCCAGACGACCGAATCGAGGTCAAGATGGTTCGTGGGCTCGTCGAGCAGCAATAGATCGGCAGGGCGCAGAAGCGCACGCGCCAGCGCGAGCCGGTTGCGCCATCCGCCCGAGAACGCCGCGACCGCGCGGTTGGCGTCGCTCGAGGCGAAGCCGAGGCCCCGCATCACCGTCTGCGCCGCCGCGAGAATCGCGCCTTCGTTCAGCTCGGCCAGCGTTGCGTGCGCATGGGCCAGGCGCATTTCATCGTGGCTCGCTTCGGCCTGCACCAGTTCTTCGCGTGCGGCACCGAGCGGCGCGTGGCCCGCCAGCACGAAGTCGATCGCGCGCTGGTCGGCCGTCTCAATGTCCTGAGCGACGTGAGCGATGCGCTCGGCCGGTGGGGACTCGAGGACTCCAGCCTCGGTTCCGAGTTCGCCCAACACCGCGGCGAACAAGCTCGACTTACCACAGCCGTTTGCACCGACGAGGCCGACGCGCTCGCCGGGCCGGGCTATCAGCGAGACGCCGCGGTACAGCGTGCGGGCGCCACGTGCGAGCGCAACGTCGATCAGCCTCAGCATCGTCAGGCGCCAGTCGGTGTCAGACCGGCTACGGCAGTTCCTCCTGCCGCGCCAAAAAGATCATGTCGTCGCCGGCGCTTGTCGTGAGCCACGTGAGCGGCAGGTCGCCGAACGTCTTCTCCGCCTCAACTCGACCGTCGCCGACCTCGACGATCAGCAGTCCGCCGCGCTTCAGGTGGCCGCGCGCCTGGCGGACCAAAGTCTTGATGAAGTTCATGCCGTCGGCGCCGCCGGCGAGTGCGACCTTGGGCTCGTGCGTGTACTCAACCGGTAGCCGTGTCATGGCCCCGTCGGTCACGTAGGGCGGATTGCAGACGATCAGGTCGTATCGCTTGGTGCCGAGCGCGGAAAAGAGGTCGGATTTAACCAGTGTCACGCGCTGCTCCAGTTGATAGTCGGCGACATTGCGGCGTGCGACCTGCAGTGCGTCGGCCGAAATGTCGACGGCGTCCACGCTCGCATGCGGGAAGACATCCGCCGCCATGATGGCCAGGCAGCCCGATCCGGTGCACATGTCGAGCACCTCCGTGACCGCGTTACGCTCCTGGACCCAGGGCGCGAGGCCGTCATCGAGCAGCTCACCGATGAAGGAACGCGGGATGATCACGCGCTCATCGACGTAGAACCGGTAGCCGCGCAGCCAGGATTCATTCAGCAGATAGGCGGCGGGCAGGCGCTTCTTGACGCGCCGGTCGATAACCTGCAGCAGGTCGTTGATCTCCGCATGCGTCAGATACGCGTCGGCGAAGAACTCGAGCCGCTCGGTCGGCAGCTTCAGGCTGCGCATCACGATGAAGGCCGCTTCCTCGAACGCATCGGCCTGGCCGTGGCCGAAGGCAAGCTGCGCTTCGTTGAAGCGAGTCACCGCGTAGCGCAGAACGTCACGCAGCGTGCGCAAGTTGGCCTGGGCGTCGATCAATGTTGACATTGGCGTTGTTCCGGGACGAGCAGGCGCTCGAGCGTGCCGCGGTAGATGTCCTTCAGCGGCTCGAGGTCGGCGACCGCGATGCGTTCGTCGATCTTGTGAATCGTGGCGTTGACGGGACCAAATTCGATGACCTGGGGGCACCAGGTCGAGATGAAGCGACCATCGGACGTGCCTCCGGTGGTCGAAAGCTCGGGCCGGATGCCTGACACCTGCGCAATCGCGTCGCCGATCGCCTGCGACAGCGTCCCGCGCGGCGTCAGGAACGGCGAGGCGCCCAGCGTCCATGCCAGCGTGTACTCGACGCCGTGGCGCGCGAGCGCCGACTCGACGCGCTGCTGCAGCGATAATGCGGTCGAGACTGGCGCGAAGCGGAAATTGAAGTCGACTGTACAGGTGCCAGGGATCACGTTGCCTGCGCCGGTGCCCGCGTGGATGTTCGACACCTGGAAAGTGGTCGGCGGGAAGAATTCGTCGCCCCGGTCCCATTCGGTCCCCGCCAGTTCGGCGAGCGCCGGGGCAACATGGTGTACGGGATTGCGCGCGAGCTGCGGGTAGGCCACATGGCCCTGCAGGCCCTGCACGATCAGGCGGCCGGTGAGCGAACCGCGCCGCCCATTTTTGATCGTGTCGCCGAGCCGACCCGCGGATGTGGGCTCGCCGACGATGCAGTAGTCGAGGGTTTCGCCGCGCGCGCGCAACGCCTCGACCACGCGCGTCGTGCCATCGATCGCCGGGCCTTCCTCATCGGATGTCAGCAGCAGCGCGATCGAGCCGGCATGTTGCGGGTGGTCGCGAATGAACTCCTCGGCGGCGACGACGAAGGCGGCGATCGAGCTCTTCATGTCCGAAGTACCGCGGCCGTACAGGTGGCCATCGCGCGGCGTCGGGACGAACGGATCCGAACTCCACTGCTCGAGCGGGCCGGTCGGCACGACGTCGGTGTGTCCCGCAAACACGAATACCGGCGCTGCCCGGCCGCGCCGCAGCCAGGTGTTGGTGACGCCGTTGCCGGCGATCGTCTCGGCAACAAAGCCCGATGCATGAAGCCGCTGCGCGAGCAGCGCCTGACAGCCGCCATCGTCCGGAGTGACGGAACGGCGGGCGATCAACTGGTGGACGAGATGCTCGGTGGGGCTCATGCATGCGCCGTCGCATGCAGGACCGGCGTGCGAGGCGCGCCGATTGTAACGGCAGCCCGCGCGACCTCGGCGGGCGCTAGATGTTCAGCGTGAATTCGGAGAAGGACGCGTCGGACCCCTCTTCCTTGCGTTCCTTGTGCAGTTGTGTGCGTGCCTTGCCGGCATTGTTAATGAACCAGAGCAGGTTGTTCTGCGAGTCGGCCGCAGCCAGCGCATCCTCGCGCGTGATCTGGTCGCCCTGGATCAGCGTGTACAGGCTCTGTTCGAAGGATATGCTTTCCGGCGCAAGGCTTTGCTCCATCGCCTCCTTGATCGCCGGCACGTCGCCGCGCTCGATAAGGTCGGCGATGTGCCGCGTGTTCATCAGGACCTCGACCGAAGGCACACGGCCGCCGCGCTTGCTGCGTACGAGCCGCTGCGAAACGATGGCCTTTATCGCCACCGACAGGTCCTGGAACAATGCCTGGCGCGTCTCCGGCGGATAGAAACTGATCACGCGGTTCAGGGCGTGCGAGCTGTTGGTCGCATGCAGCGTGGCCACGACCAAGTGTCCGGACATCGCGTAGGCCAGCGCCGCGCTCATCGTGTCGCGATCGCGGATCTCGCCGATGAAGATCACGTCGGGCGCCTGGCGCATCGCGCTGCGCAGAGCCGCTTGCAGCGTGCGCGCGTCGGAGCCGATTTCACGCTGGTTGATGATCGACTTCTTGTTGCGGAACAGGAACTCGATCGGATCCTCGAAGGTGAGCACGTGGCCGGTAGCGAGCTCGTTGCGGTGGTCGAGCATCGAAGCGATTGTCGTCGACTTGCCCGATCCGGCGGAGCCGACGACGAGGATCATCCCGCGCCGCTCTATCACGAGATCCTTCAGAACTTCGGGCAGGTGCAGCGCATCGAGCTTCGGGATGTCGTGCGGGATGAAGCGGACCACCGCCGAGATCGAACCGCGCTGCAGGAACGCCGAGAGGCGGAAGCTGCCGATGCCCTGCACCGGCAGGCCGATGTTGAGCTCGCGCGAGTCCTCGAGTTCGCGGAAATGCGCATCGCTGAGCCGCTCGGCGAGCAGCGAAACGATCGACTGCGGCGCCAGGCGCTCCTGGTTGATCGGTACGCAGACCCCGTTGATCTTGATCGTGATCGGCGAGCCCACCGATAGGAACAGGTCCGATGCCGATTTCTCGGCCATCAGGCCGAACAGGCGCTCGAGCGACATGGGCGTGGACGACATGGGGGCGATCTCGCGCTGCAGAGGGTTACAAGCATACGGCGCGCGGCCGGTAGTTGCGAATCCGTCCGATCGGATGAAAAGAGGCCAGAAGGTGGCATCTGGCGCCGCTGCGGCGTTCAAGCACGCCGTTACAGCCGCCAACTCACCCAGGCCTGAACCGCGCCTGCCCACGGATGCACGTGGTCGCAGAGTGACGGGAAAGCCACCGGCGCCGGCGAACCTCAGGTGCGCAGCAACTCGTTGATACTCGTCTTCGCCCGCGTCTTCGCGTCGACCTGCTTGACGATGACCGCGCAGTACAGATTGCAGTCGCGCGAAGGCAGCGAGCCGGCCACGACGACCGAGCCGGCCGGGACGCGACCATAGCTGATCTCGCCCGTCTCGCGATTGAAGATCTTGGTGCTCTGCCCGATGAACACACCCATGCCGAGCACGGCGTTCTCCTCGACGATTACGCCTTCGACCACCTCGGAGCGCGCGCCGATGAAGCAGTTGTCCTCGATGATCGTCGGGTTCGCCTGCAGTGGCTCGAGCACGCCACCGATGCCGACCCCGCCGGATAGGTGCACGTTTCTGCCGATCTGGGCGCAGGAGCCGACCGTCGCCCAGGTGTCCACCATCGTGCCCTCGTCGACATAGGCGCCGATGTTCACGTAGGACGGCATCAACACGACGTTCTTTGCAATGAAGCTGCCCCGGCGCGCCACCGCGGGTGGCACGACGCGTACGCCGGTGTCGCGCATGTGGGCGGCATCGAGATGCGAGAACTTGAGATCGACCTTGTCGTAGAACGCGAGGTCGCCGGCACGGATTGAGCGGTTGTCGCTCAGACGAAACGACAACAGCACCGCCATTTTCAGCCACTGGTGAGTGATCCACTGACCGTCGATCTTCTGGGCGACGCGC
>DATEZE010000112.1:0-19554 GCA_035255845.1 Burkholderiaceae bacterium
GCTTGCGCCAGCGGGCCGAGCCGCGCGACGAGGTCCTTCAGCTCGTCCGGGTGGCGCGACGAAAAGAGCACGGGGTGGCCGGCTTTGACCCACAGACCGCCGATGGTGCCGCCAATGCGTCCGGATCCGATGACGCCGATCGGGAACTTCGAACCGCTCGGTGACTGTGCGGCGGTTTGGAGTGGCCGGATGACAGTGGCGATGCCAATTCCGATCGGCCCCAGGAGCAGACGGCGTCGCATTGCGTTAATTCGCTCAAGTGCTGACATGCGGTCTCCTTAGCGTTCGCTTTCGTCCACGACAGCGGGTTGTGGCTTCGGCGCTTGCAGCATTTTGGCCCCTCGCGCGTGGGGCTGCCACTGGGTCGCCTCTCCTGAAAGACCAAAGGTTTTAGCCTCGCATCGCTGCTTCGCATGGGAGTTCGTGCCAGCTCGGGAGATCATCGCGTCGGGTTCGCGGATTCTGGCGCTTGCGCTGGTCGGCGTTCAACAGCGGCGGTGTTCGCCGTCTCGGCGTGCGATCACGACCGAGGCCTGCCACGACCTCGACACAGGTGCCAGCCCTGCGTCGAGGCCGCAGCAGAAGTCCCTATCGGCACCGCGCGGGGACTCGCCGCAGTCCAGACGAATCGACCGCGCTAGATTTGCTTGCGGCGCTTCAGAACATTCAGACCGACCAGGCTAAGGCCGAGAAGCGCAAGGCTCATGGGCTCGGGCACTGCGCGGATTCGGCCGAAGACGCCGGTATCCTCGTCCGCGCCACCGGCGGTGAAGTAAAGCGCATTAGGGTCTCCGCCGTTGCCGCCGTTGCCGAAGGTCAGACCCCACAGGCCCAGGTTGACGAGCGGGCTGTTACTCAGGTCGGCCAGTAATCCCAGGAGCGCGCCGGTCGATGGATCGAAGGCGTTGATAACGCCATCGCCGAAGTTGCCGACAAGAAGTGCGCCGGCGAAGGCACCGAACGAGCCTGGCGCCAGCGCAAGCCCCCATGGGGCGTTGAGTGCCGTGACCGTCCCGCCGGCATCGCTGCCGGTGATCAGACGCGTGAAGGTCCCCGTGACCGGATCGAAGGTGTCGACAAACCCGAAACCCGTTCCCTTGACGTCATCCTCCTTGTCAGCATCCTGCTTCGCGAAGGTAACGAAGAACTTGCCACCGATTTTCTGGATATTGAAGGGCGCATAGCCGGCCGGGGCCGTCGGGTCGTTGAAGGACTTGACGAAGCCCGCGGAATTGAAGACATCGATCGATCCGGCATGGAAGTTGGTTGCAAACAGCGTGTCGTTGGCGGCCGAGATGGCAAGCCCTTTGTAAATGGCGTCAGGACGTAAGAACAGTTGTTCGGCGGTCGTCCCGAGCGCTCCACGCCAGCCGGCGATCGTCCCACCTTCGCTGGCGAAGAGGAAACGGTCGCCATTGAAATTGGTCGCGTTTCCGTTGAAGACCTGTCCGGTGATGCCCTCGCTGCCGCTCGGCATCGAGACGATCAGACCTTGCTTGACGCCCGTCGAGTTGTAGAGGGTCGCCTTGCCCGTGCCGTTGTCCGAAACCCAGAACGGACTGGTCGGACCGAACGAGATGCCCCATGGATTGATCAGGTCAGGGTCTGTCGCGCTGGTGACGAGGTCGGTTTGAACGTAGCCCGCCATGGCGGCAGCGGGCGCCAGTGCGACGAGTGCAAACAGACCGCCCAACGCCAAGCGAAGGTGATGCGTCATGTTCTATCTCCTGAGAAGTACGTTGATCGACATCCAGAGCGGAGCTGGGCAAGGTGTGGATGACGCTGGTGGGCGCCACGCCCGCGAGGCTGCGTGCGCGGGAGTCACATCGATCACGCACAGCACTGAAGGCTGTTGCGATGAACGATCGAGCGGGCCATTCATGGGTGACCTGCGGCACGCAAGAGCATGGGGGCTGCCCCTGACAGCAAGATGCTGCGACCCTAGCGCGTGGCATGTCACTCCCGCTTCCGTGCGCTCCATGCGCGGGAATAAATCAGCCGCGGATGGTGTGCTTGCTGCTGAGCGCGGCAGAAGATCGCTAGGACGGGTGGGTCAGCCGATCTAGCCCGTGCAGACCGGTCCCGGCCGCAGGGCAAGCGCCGTGCCGGAAGATCAGAAGGAGCAAGTCATCTCGCCGCGAACACCGCTACTGTCGGAATTCCTGACAGCTGCGGCACAGCAGCGTTGACGCGACTGCTTTTCAGACGACTGGGGCGATAGCGTAGACGGCGCCTCTTGGCCGACTACGGAACGTCCCCATCAACGCGTTCAGGCTCTACACCAACTTTGTGGAGCTCCGAAGGGCTCGCTTTGAGGCGATTCTCGCTAGTCGCGCCTTGGCCGCTACTGAGCGGACCGAGACCACGCCGCTACTGTGTTGCGACTTGCCATACGCCGTTCATGCCTTTTCCACGCATGTCGTTTGGGCTCTGGTCGGCGATGTATGTGTAAAGCGGCTTCCCCTTATAGGCCCACTGCTGTCCGCCGCCCTCTCGCGGAACCAACGTGTAGTCGCCGGCCGGCTTGGCGCCCGATCCAGCCATCAAGGGCGGCCAGGTCACGGCGCACTGACCGTTGCAGTTGCTCTTCCCGCTACCCGGGACGTCTTTGTCAAACGTGTAGAGCGTCATTCCTGAGCCCGTAACGAGCACGCCAGCGGTGACCTTGACCGGCGGTGCGGACGACGTGGCGCACGCCACCAGCAGGGCGGCGCAGCAGACTGCGGCGAGTTGCTTCAGCATGATCGGTCCCTCCTAGGTTGGGCCGCTAGGTTATCAACTCGTCGGAGGTCCTTGTACAGATCGCCGATGGACGGTGAGGGCCTAGCGGATGTGCAGCAGCACCGCCAGATCTTCGAAGAAGATGCAGTACAGGGCGATCGGAATCGGAAGGCCGATCAGAGTTCCGATCAGGTAGCCGCGGAACCTGATTCCCGACATCGACAGCGCGTAATTCAGGGCGGGTGCCGTTTGAAAAAGCAGGCGCAGCAGCGCCACGCTACCGATCGGATGCGCGTCGAGTTCACTCAGGATCCGGACCGCAAGTCGATTCTTCAGTTGCCGCAACGCGTCTCCGCCGAGCGCGCGGATGGTCAGGAACGTCAGCACACACGAGACGACTGCCGCAACGTAGGTCACAACGCCGCCCCACAGCTGTCCGAGCGTGAGCACTGCCGCGGCAAGGAAAACCCAGCCCGGGATCTGGATCAGGTTCCCGAGCGAAAAGAGCAGAACGAAAATCAGGAGGCCGCCGATCTGGTGCTGTTCGATGACCTGGCGCATGAACGCCAGATTGAAGTGACCCCGCAAGCCGGAGAACTCGAAGACCGCCAGCAGCACGCCGAGGAAGAGAACGACAGCGATCAGTCGCTGGTAGCGTTTGACGAGTAGCGATGACCTCACTGCACGAACCAGCCGTGGCTGACGACCACGAAATGAGTCGCTGTGAATTTGCCGTTCACTGTCTCCTTCGGCATTGCGTTCCACAGTGTTCCAGTGACCCTCCGAGGACTTACGGCGTTGGGCGGAAAGTTGATTGAAATTGGGGTAACCCCTAAATCCCATTTCACAACGTTTGAGGCACAACGACTATGACTTTCTGCGAGGCGCGCGAGGATCTCGCAAATACACAGTAGAGTCTCGGCCATGCCCCACCTTGAACTCATCGGCCTGACCAAACACTATTCGGGCGTCACTTCCGTCGACGCGATCAATCTCGCAGTCGAGCACGGCGAGTTCATCTGTCTGCTTGGCCCCTCGGGATGCGGCAAGACCACCACGCTCAGGATGATCGCGGGCTTTTTGCAGCCCGACGCGGGTGAGATCCGGGTGGACGGAAAGACGTTCTCTGCGCCGGGCGCGGTGGTTGCGCCAGAGCGGCGCAACATGGGGATGATCTTCCAGAGCTACGCCGTGTGGCCCCACATGACAGTGGGGGAGAACGTCGCCTACGGCCTCAAGATGCAGCGCATGCCTTCGGCTGAGCGACGCGAGCGCACCGAGGCAATCCTGCGGGCAACCAAGCTCCTCGAGTTCTCCAAACGCTATTCGGCCGAGCTCTCAGGGGGCCAGCAGCAGCGTGTGGCTCTTGCCCGGGCGCTGGCGCCCAATCCAGGCATCCTCCTGCTCGATGAGCCGCTGTCGAACCTGGATGCGAATTTGCGCGGCGACATGCGCCTGGAGATCCGCCGTCTGCATGAGGAGTTTCGCAACACGTCGATCTACGTCACCCACGACCAGGTGGAAGCAATGACCATGGCCGACCGGATCGTGGTCATGAACGCGGGGCGCATTGAGCAAATCGGCACGCCGCAGGATGTCTACGATCGCCCAAACTCGAAGTTCGTCGCGCGCTTTATCGGTGGCAGCAACGTGATTGAAGCCACGCACCTATCAGACAACCAGGTGCAGGTCGCTGGTCACACACTGGACGTTGCGCAAGGCGAGTTTGCCGGGCCCGGCAAGACGATGGGCATCTGCGTGAAGATGCACGATCTGGAACTGCTGGAGGCAGAGTCCGCCGGTGGAAATAACCGCATTCCCGGGGTCGTGCGCAGCCACGCCTACCTCGGCAGTCATCGCGACTACGTCGTCGATATCGGTCAGGACCTTTTGATCACTGCGCCAGCCGCCCTCGACCTTGCGCCGGGGTCGAAGGTACAGGTGCGATTTCGGCCGGAGAGCTGCCGCGGCCTTGCCCGGTAAACGACACACCAAGGAGGAGACTCGCCATGAAAATCACCCGCACGAGCGTCACGGCGGCACTGCTGGTCGCCGGAGCGCTCGCGATCCCGGCCGCTGGCCAGGAGACGACCCCTTCGATGATTGCCGCCGCGGAGAAGGAAGGCAAGGTTGTCTGGTACGCGTCGGTCGATGTGAAGGTCGCGGAGGGCGTTGCGAAGATCTTCCGTGCGACGTACCCGAAGATCGCCATCGAGGTCGAGCGTTCGGGCTCGGAGCGCGTCTTCCAGAGGATCAACCAGGAGTACCAGTCGAACATCAAGAACGTCGACGTCGTCAATTCGTCGGACGCGTCGCACTTCATTTTCTGGAAGCAGCAGAAGTGGCTTGCCGCGCACACGCCGCCCGA
The DNA here is from genome assembly GCA_035255845.1 of Burkholderiaceae bacterium. Lineage (GTDB taxonomy): Bacteria > Pseudomonadota > Gammaproteobacteria > Burkholderiales > Burkholderiaceae_F > JALORV01. The sequence continues at coordinate 5,090 of DATEZE010000112.1, forward strand.
CGTCAAGCGCTACGCAGCGTCGTACAAGGATCCTGAGGGCTACTACGCGACCTGGCGCGCATCGCTTAGCGTCATGGGCTACAACACAAACCTGGTGAGTGCCGCAGAGATTCCAGCGGGCTACGTCGATCTGCTCGACCCGAAGTGGAAAGGAAAACTGACCAAATCGCATCCGAGCTATAGCGGCACCAGCCTGACGGGCACTTACGCGATCACGAAGGTGCTGGGCTGGGAGTACCTCGAGAAGCTCGCCAAGCAAGGTGTGCAGCAGTTGCAGTCAACGACCGCAACGCCCAAGAGCATCGCAAGTGGCGAGCGCGCTGTGATGGTCGACGGCAACGAGTACAACATGTTCATCGAGATCAACGCGAAGAGCCCGGTCAAGATCATTTATGCGAAGGAAGGCACGCCCTTCATCAATTCGCCCACTGCGATCTTCGCCGACGCGCCGCACCCGAACGCGGCTCGGGTGCTGCAGAATTTCCTCTTCAGCGCGAAGATCCAGCAGCTGATCGTGGACGAGGGCGGCCAGCGTTCCATGCATCCGGACGTGACTGAGCCCGCAGACCGCACGCCGCTCAAAGATATCAAGCTGCTTCCTGATGACCCGAACGCGTTGTTGCCCCAGATCGCCGACATAAAGAAACGCTACACCGCGATCTTCGGCAACTAACACAGATCATGGAAGCAGCGCTCGCGCGCGCGAGCGTGCAGCCGAGGCGGTCCGTCGACTGGACCGCCCCGTTTTCCATTGCCATGGTCGTGCTGTTGGCGGTGCTCGTCCTCCTTCCGCTGTTCTGGCTGCTCGTGACGAGCTTTCGCGACAGCGCGAAAGCTTTCACGCTCGAGCATTACCGCCACCTTCTTGTCGACCCGGCGTTTGTGAAGCCCCTGGTGACCACGCTGTGGACCTCAGCCGCCGTGGGCGCGATCTGCGTGGCCACGTCCGCGCCGATGGCATGGCTCGTCGCCCGCACTGATCTGCCCGGCAAGCGTCTGCTACGCGTGTTCATACTTGCGTCCTTCGTGACGCCGCCGTTCCTGGGCGCCTTCGCCTGGGTGCTCCTGGGCGGCCCCAACGCAGGGCTGATCAACCAGTGGTACTACGCCCTGTTCGGGCTCAAGCCCTTCGAGGCGACGTCGCTCATCAACATCTTTTCCGCTTGGGGCATGGTCTTCGTCATGGCCCTTTACACGTTTCCGTACGTTTTCACCTTTGTCGCGAATAGTCTCGACATGATTCCGAGCGAACTCGAGGAGGCTTCTGCGATCCTGGGTGCCCCGGCCTGGCGTACGGCTTCGCTGGTCACCCTGCCGCTCGTCATGCCGGCGCTGCTTGCCGGGTTCCTGGTCGCGTTTCTGCAGTCGATGACGCTCTTTGGCACGCCCGCGATCCTGGCACTTCCCGCGGGCGTCGATACGATGACGACCAAGATCTGGAGCCTGTTCCAGTTTCCGCCGCAGCTCGGACTCGCAGCCGCAGCGTCGCTGCCACTGCTTCTCATCACCGTGTTGCTGCTGCGGGCTCAGACGATGATCATGGGGCGGCGCGGCTACTCCGTGATCGGCGGGAAAAGCGGCGGCACGCGCACGATCAAACTGGGCGCGTGGAAGATCCCGGCGCTGGGCCTGTTCGCCGTCGTACTCGGCTGCTCAATCGTCCTGCCCTACGGAGTGCTGCTGCGCACGGCGTTCGTGAAGAACTGGTCGGCTCCGCTCGCCGGCAACCTATCGATCGAGCATTGGCGCTTCGTCTTCTTCGAGTTCAGCCAGACGAAGGTGGCTTTGTTCAACACGTTCGTACTCGGTGTCTCCGCCGCCACGGCCGGAACCATCCTCGTCACGCTGGTGGGCTACCTGAGCCTGCGCAAACTCGTCTGGGGTCATAACCAGCTTGGCTTCCTCGCCACCGCTCCAGTAGCGATCCCTGGAATCGTGCTCGCCGTCGGCCTGTTCCTGAGTTACACGACGCCGCCGCTCGTGCTTTACGGGACGTTATGGATCATCTTCCTCGCCTATGTCACGAAGGAGCTTCCCGTCGGCTACCAGCAGGTCGCGGCCTCGCTCAAGTCGGTTCATCCGGAACTCGAGGACGCGGGCCGCATTTTCGGCGCCACTCGCCTGCGAGCGCTCGTCGACATCACCGCACCGTTGATCCGCAACGGCGTGATCGCGACCTGGATTCTCATCTTTATCGGCTCGATCCGCGAGCTTTCGGCAACGATCCTGCTCTTCACGGCGCAGACCAAGACGATCTCGGTCACGATGTTCGACCTGCGCGAAAGTAACGACTGGGGCCCGATCGCGGTGCTCTCCATCACGATGCTCGTCATCACGTTCGCGATGGTCGGCGCGATCACCTACTTCACCGACCGGAGGCTGGCTTGAGTGCTCTCCCGTTGCTCGGCCTGATGCTCGGCGATGCCACGGGCATCGGCCCCGAGCAATGTGCGCGCGTGCTCGCCGACCGGCGCCTGGCCGACGCCGCCCGCCTGGTGCTTTTCGGCGACGCCCGCGTGCTTGAGCTGGGCGCGCGCGACGCCGGCGTTGATATTGCATGGCGCTCGTGCGGCTCACCTGGCGACGTCGATTGGGCCAGACCCGAGGTGCCGATCGTCGACTTGCGCAATCTCGATCCGGACACGATCGGCCGCGGGAAAGTTTCGGCCGATTCCGGACGGATCACTGGCGAGACGCTCAAGGTCATGATCGACCTGGCGCTCGAAGGGCATCTGGACGGCATCTGTTTCGCGCCGCTCAACAAGGCTGCGCTGCACGCCGGCGGCTGGAAGTTCAATGACGAGCACCAGATGTTTGCGCATCTGACCGGGCACCGCGGCTTCTTCGGCGAAATGAATGTGCTCGACGGCAAGTGGATGTCGCGCGTGACCTCGCATGTGTCGTTGCGGACCGCGCTCGACCAGATCACGCCGCAACGTATCGACGATGCACTGACGCTCGCGGACGCCACGATGCGTGGTGCGGGATTCGATAGGCCACGCATCGCGGTGGCGGCGCTCAATCCCCATGGCGGCGAGGGCGGGCTTTTCGGCCGCGAAGAAATCGAGCTCATCGCGCCGGCGGTGGCGAGGGCCGCGGAGCGCGGCATTGCCTGCCAGGGACCGTTCCCGGCGGACACCGTGTTCATCAAAGGATTTGGGCAGGACTTCGACGGCGTGCTAACGATGTATCACGACCAGGGCCAGATCGCGACCAAGCTCAAAGGGTTCAACCGCGGCGTCACCGTGACCGGCGGCCTCGCGACCGTATTCACGACACCTGCGCACGGCACTGCCTTCGACATCGTCGGCAAGGGCGTCGCCACCACCGGCGCACTCGAACAGGCCGTCCGCCTGTGCGCACGACTTGCAAACAGCCGAAGGAAAAACACGCGATGACAAGCACGACCGACTACGTTGCCGGCTTCATCGTCGATACGCGATCGCGCGACATCCCCACGGAAGTCGCCCACCTGGGCAAGCGTTCGGTGCTCGACGGCATCGGCCTCGCGCTCGCCGGCGCGGCATCGGAATGCGGCCACATCGCGCGCAAATACGTCGAGAGCCTCGGCATCGTCTCTCACCGAGGCAGCACCGTGATCGGCTCCGGCCTGCGCGTGCCTGCGCGCTTCGCCGCGTTTGCCAACGGGCTTGCGATCCACGCCGACGATTATGACGACACCCAGCTCGCGGTGGCCAAGGATCGCGTCTACGGATTGCTCACCCACCCGACGGCACCGGCACTCCCACCCGCGCTCGCACTCGCCGAACGCGATCGGCGCACTGGCGCCGACCTCATGCTCGCCTATCAAATCGGTGTCGAGGTCGAGTGCAAGGTGGCCGAGGCGATCATGCCGCGTCACTACCAGCACGGCTTCCACAGCACCGCGACCTGCGGCTCGATCGGCGCGGCAGCCGCCGCTGCGAAACTCCTCGGTCTCGACCGCGAGGCGACGCGGCGCGCGCTTTCGCTCGGGGCGACCCAGGCGGGCGGCTTGCGCGAAAACTTCGGCACGATGACGAAGCCCTTCCACGCGGGCCGCGCAGCAGAAAACGGCGTCGTCGCCGCCGAGATCGCCGCACTGGGACTCACGGCTTCGCCGAACGGGCTCGAGGCCGATCGCGGGTTTTTTCGCGCCGCAGGCGGCGGCTACAGCCCCGAGATGATCGACGGCAAGCTAGGCAGCCCCTGGACCTTTTCATCGCCCGGCGTGTCGATCAAGCCGCATCCAAGCGGCTCGCTCACGCATCCTGGCATGGCGGTGATGCTGGGTTTGATTCGCGAACACGACATCAAGCCCGCGAATGTGAAGCGCGTGGCCGTGGGCACCAACCACAACATGCCCAACGCGCTCATCCACCATCACCCGAAGAACGAGTTGCAGGCGAAGTTCAGCATGGAATTCTGCATGGCGATTCTTCTGCTCGAACGCCAAGGCGGACTGGAACAATTCACCGACAAAGTGGTCAATCGACCCGACGTGCAAGCGATGATCCAGAAGGTGAACTTCAGCGTGCATCCCGAAGCGGAGGCAGCAGGCTTTGACAAGATGACCACGATCATCGAGGTCGAGCTCGACGGCGGAAAGGTCGTGCGCGGACAGGCCGACTTCGGCAAGGGCAGCCCCGCCAATCCGATGACCGACGCCGAGCTGACAGAAAAATTCAGCCAGTGCGCAGCCTGGGGCGGCCTCAACGACAAGACGGCAAAGGCGGTAATCGATCTCGTCTGGCGTATCGAGGATCTGCCTGACGTGAACGAGCTGACGAAGTTGCTGCGCCGTGTTTGAAGGCTTCACGCAGACATCGATCGACGTCGCCGGGGTGCGGATCCACCTGCGACACGCGGGTTCGGGCCCGCCGCTGCTCCTCCTGCACGGCAATCCGCTCACGCACGTGTCGTGGCACAAGATCGCGCCGCGACTCGCCGAGGATTTCACTGTGGTCGCAACGGACCTTCGCGGCTATGGCGACAGCTCGAAGCCGCCCGGTGGCGACGATCACGCCGGTTATTCGTTCCGCGCAATGGCCGAAGACCAGATTGCGGTGATGCGCAGCCTCGGGTTCACCCGGTTCAAGGTCTGCGGGCATGACCGCGGCGGTCGCGTCGCGCACCGCATGGCGCTCGACCACCCGAACGCTGTTGAGAAGGTGGCTTTCCTGGACATCGTCCCTACCCACCACATGCTCAACAACATCAAGCGGCAGTGGGCGGTCGATTCGTATCACTGGTTCTTCATGGCGCAGCCCTACGACTACCCGGAGAAGATGATCGAGGCATACGGCTTCGAGAAATACATCCGCAAGAAACTCGACAAGAAAGGCGTGGGGACGGCTGGCTTCACGCCCGAAGCGCTCGCCGAGTACATCCGCTGCTGCACGCCGGAGAACATTCATGCGGTGTGCGAGGACTACCGCGCGGCGGTCGGCATCGATCTCGTGCACGACGAAGCCGACCTCGGCACGAAGCTTGCGATCCCGATGCTCGTCCTCTGGGGCGAGAAGAGCCACGTGAACCGCAGCTATCGCCCCCTCGAGGCCTGGCGCGAGCGCGCGCTCGACGTTCGGGGCAAGATGCTAGCTTGCGGGCACTACCCGGCCGAACAGGTTCCCGATGAAACGTACGCCGAACTGCGAAACTTCTTCAGCTGACCCTACCCGCCGGCGCTCGGCCGCGACAGGGCAAATGTGCAGAGATCGATCCAGTAGCCGGATCGCGAGGACCCGTATCGGGAGTACGCCATCGGAGTTGAAGGGTGAACAGCCCGATGTCGGCCCCTGAAGGGCTGCTGCTGACGGCAGCGCGGGTTTCAACCTTCGACGGCCAGTTGCTGCTGACCAATGCGAGCGGCTTCTTCTTCGAGCGCGACGGACGCCTGTTTCTCGTTACCAGCCGCCACGTGATGATCGATGAACCGAGCGGGCACCATCCCGATCGGATCGAGATCGAGCTTCATACCGACGCTAACAATCTTGCGGCGTCGACCGGTTTCTCGGTGCCTCTGTATCGCAACGGCAAGAGCCTGTGGCGACAGGGCAGCGACAGCGCGGGCGAAATCGATGTCGCATTGATCCAGCTCGAACGCGCCGCCCTACCCGCCACTATGGCGTATCGCGCCTTTACACGGGAACACCTCGAGGTCGCTGCTTCCCCTCCGGTGGGCACGCCGCTCTTGATCGTCTGTTTTCCGCTCGGCTTTCACGACACGTTGCATCACCTTCCCGTTGTGCGCCACGCCGTGATCGCCTCATCCTACGGGCTGCGCTTCCAGGGCAAGGGCTACTTCCTGACCGACGCGCGCACGCATCGTGGAACCAGCGGGGCACCCGTCCTGATGTCGAGAGCCGCACCACCAGGAGGTTCCGATCTCGCCTGGACCGTGCTCGGGGTCCATTCCGCCCGCATCGATGTCGGCACGCGCGATCTGATTCTTGATGAAGCGCTCGGTTTGAATTGCGCGTGGTATGCGGACATCTTGCTGACGCTTACCGAAACATGACCTAGATCGATTGCAATCCGGCGCGCGACGGATCAGCCGGGTGAAGCCGCTTCCAGCCGCGACTGCAGCTCGTTCAGCTGGTCCTCGACCTTCTTCTGCCGCTTGCGGTACTGCTCCACCGATTCGCGCTCGGACCTGCGAATGCCTTTGAGCGCCGAGTCCCAGGCGGTCATGTAGTCGCCATAGGCAGAGCGGATCTTTGGCGTCGCCGCCCCTTTGACCGCATCCTTGTAGAGCGCGTTGCCGCGCAGAGCGGTCTGGTGGACGCAATCGGCAACCTCGGCGTCCGATGGCGGCGTGCCCTGCGGCTCACGCTGGCCCTCGGTCACCAGCGCGAACAGTTCCCACTTCTCGAGGTACGACTTGTACTTTTCGCTGCAGGTGATGTAACCCAGCCGGGTTCCCATCACGAAGCGCGACACCGCGGCTGACGGAGCTTCCGCTTTCGCGGCGGGCGTGGCGGGAGCAGGTGTCGCCGGAGCGGGCGCCGTCCGTTCCGTAGAAGTCTGTGCCGATGCCGGCAATGCAACCGACAATGCAGCCCACAGCATCCAGCCTCTGGAGTTCATCGGCACCTCCTTGCGTGTCGGCGTAACGGTAACGCAGTCAGATGCCTCCGGGGAGGCGAATGGCGTGCCGGCCGCGTCCTTTCCGACTACCGGCTGACCCGCTGGCGCGCGCCGTCGATCAGTTTCTGCAGGTAAGCCTCGTAGAAACCGGAACGGTCGAGGCCGACCAGCGGTTCGCCGACCGGCTGACCGCGCCGGTCGAAGGCCATGACGACCGGTACGACCCGGACACCGAGGCCGCTGGCGAAGCGCGCCTGAGTAGTCGCGCGTCCTTCGAAGTCGACCAGCCGCTCGCTGCTCGTGATGTCGATTTCGCGCAGCAGAACACGGGTTGCCGGGTCGCTGTCCGCGCTGCGCGCAGCGAGGTAGTTGCGTCGTACTTCACGGCAATAGGGACAGCCCGGCGTGCTGAAGAGCAGCACGATCGGCGCGTTGAGACGGGCGCTTTCCGCAGCCAGTTGCTGCAGGTCTGCCGCTGCCGGCAGTAAGCTCTCGGCGCAGGCCAGCGTCCACGGCGCCAGCGCCGCGGCGATCAGCACCGCGCGCCGCGTCTGCATCGCTCAGGCGATGCCGGGATTGCCGGCCACGCCCTTGATCGTCGGCTGGTTGAGTCGTACCGGCGTCACAAGCTTGCGATCGCGCAGATAGGTGGAGACAACCTGCCAGACCGGCTCGCCCTTCGCACCTTCGGCCACAGGCGCCCAGCCAGCGACCTTGTAGGTCTTCGCGCGATCGATCGGCGTGCCATTCAGGCGCATCTCGCTGATGCGCGCACCCATCGTCGCCGCGGGATCGATCGAATACTGCAGGCCGCCGACACGCACCATGTCGCCGCCCTGCTGCAAGTAAGGATCTGGATTGAACAGGTTGTCGGCCACGTCCTCGAGAATCGTCTTGATGGTTTCACCGTTCATCTCGGTGACGGTGGTGTACGGGTACGTGATCGCGGTCTGGTCCATCAGATGTTCCATCAGGATCGGCTGGCCGGGCAACAGGCTCGTCCCCCAGCGGAATCCGGGCGAAAAGGCGATCTCCACGCCCTTGACCGCTATCATCGCATCGAGAATCAATTGGTCGAACGTGCCGTTGAAGTTGCCGCGGCGGTACAGCAGCCCCTCGGTCGTCGCGAGCGGTTCCGCCAACCGGGTCTCGTACGGCGCGCGCACTTTACGGATGTACGCGGCCATCTCCGGATCGGCCGGCAACAGGTTCGAGAACACCGGCAGCAGCCGGTAGCGGAAGTCGGCGACCTTGCTACCCTTGACGTCGAAGTCGAGCACGCCGAGGAATTTGCCGTTGCTGCCGGCGTTGGTCACCAGCGTCGTGCCGCCGGCGTTACCGATTTTCGACGGCTGCGGCACGCCGTCGTGCGTGTGGCCGCCGAGGATGGCATCGATGCCGCGCACGCGCGACGCCATCTTCAAATCGACGTCCATCCCGTTGTGCGACAGCACGACCACGGCCTGCGCGCCCTTGCTTCGCACGTCGTCGACGACCTTCTGCATGTTCTCATCCTGGATCCCGAAGCTCCAGTCCGGGACCAGGTAGCGCGGGTTGGCGATCGGCGTGTACGGAAAAGCCTGCCCAATGATCGCGACCTTCACGCCGTTCATCTCCTTCAGCGTGTACGGTGCGAAGACCGGATCGCCGAAGTCGGTTGTCTTCACATTCTGTGCGATGAAGTCGATCTTGCCTTTGAAGTCCTTGTCGACGATCTCCTGGACGCGCTTCTGGCCGTAGGTCATCTCCCAGTGCGCCGTCATCACGTCGACACCGAGCAGCTTTCCGGCATCCACCATGTCCTGCGCGTTGGTCCAGAGTGCGGTGGCCGATCCCTGCCAGGTATCGCCGCCGTCGAGCAGCAGAGCGCCGGGCCGCGTTGACTTCAGCCGCTTGACCAGGGTCGCCATGTGAGCGAAGCCGCCAAGCTTGCCGTAGACGCGGCCCGCATCGACGAAGTCCAGGTAGGTGAAGGCGTGTGCATCGGCCGTCCCGGGCGCAATGCCGAAGTGCTTCAGCAGATATTCGCCGACCAGATGCGGGGGTTGCCCGCGGGCGCTGCCGACGCCGAGGTTAACGCTCGGCTCGCGGAAATAAATCGGCAGCAGCTGAGCGTGGCAGTCGGTGAAATGCAGGAAGTGCACGTTGCCGAAGCGCGGCAGGTCGTACATGCGCTCCGACGTCGGCGTGGCCGCGAGCACGTCGCGCGCCGCGATCGGCATGCCGGCCGCGGCGGCAGCCGCCAGCACCTGCAGGAATTCCCGGCGTTGCATCGACATCGCGCTCCTCTCGCGGCCTGAACGGCCTACGGTGTTGCGAGTCGCGCCAGGCCGGCAATGTCCTCTTCGAACATCTCGCCGGCCTCGCTGAATACGATGCGTCCGCGAGCGTCGACGACGTGCACGACCGGCAGACCGCGTCGTGGTCCGAACCACCGGTCCGATTGCTTTCCCGCCATCGCCGCGGGAAAGGTGTAGCCATGTCGCACGAGGTAAGCCAGCGCGAGCTCCGGTGAGGTGTCGATCGAGAATGTCAACACGCGCAGCGAGTCACTGCGCGACCGATGCAACTGCTCGATATATGGGTTCTGCTTCGCACAGAACGGGCACCAGCTGGCCCAGAACTCGACGACGACCGTCCGGCCCTCGAGTTCCGCCGCCTTCAGCAACGTGTCGTCGACAAGCGTGATATCGCTCCACCGGACTGGAGCGCGCGATTCCGGACGCGCGTGGGTCGTTCCGCTCAGCAGCGCGGCGGCCAATGCAGAGAAAATGGAACGTCGTTGCATCGAATAACAGTGGCCACCAGCGCGGCCACGCAAGTGATCTACTTGTTGACGGGCGAATTGGGATCCAGAAGCAGCGCCATCACGTCCTTGATCTGCGCCTCGGTCAGGATGCCGGCATCGCCGTAGCGCGGCATCTGCGAACACAGGTTGTAGGCGTGTGTGTTCCAGATCTTGCCCCATGTGTACCTGACGACCGCCTCACCGTAGCCGCGCACCTTGCCGTAGCCCTGCAAGCTGGGACCGATGTTGCCGTGCGAGATTTCCTGCGGCGCGATCTGGTGGCATGCGTAGCAGTTGCCGCCGTTGACCGTCTTCTCCGTGTCGCTCCACTGCATGCCAACGCCCGACTGCGCGATTCGCTCGCCGGTCTTGAAGTCGCCGAGATATTTGCCATCGGCCGGATACTTGACGGTGGCGAGGACCTTCTTCTCGAGCGCCTCTCGTTGCGCCTTCGAGACCTCCTTGCCAGCACGCTGCGCATCCGAGCAAACCGCCTGGATCTCGCTCTGATCGAGCCGGTCGAGCTTCGCGATGCCGCGAGCGTTGAACGAGCTCTTGATCGCCTCCGTCGATTCTTCCTTGGTCGGGGCGACGTAGCTCGCGCAGCCGGCGGCGACCGCGATGCCAACGATCGACAAAGCTTGCCATTTCATTCCGCTTCTCCTCAGCGCTTGATGGCCGGCGCATCCATCTTTGCGCCGTTGGCGTTGACGCCAAGGAAGGTGATCAGGTCAACCGAAGTCGGCGACAGGAAGACCAGGTCAGGGAAGCGCTGCTGCCGGAAGCAGTCGTTCAGGCGCCATTGCATCGTGCGCAGCGCGCCCTGGGAGACGCGGTATGCGGGCCAAGTGGTATAGGCGCGATCGGCATCGGCCTTGTTGCCGGCGATGTTGGGCAGGTCCTGCAGCCGGATGCGTTGCCCGGTCACGCCGTGGCAGGTGGCGCAGGAGAAATCGTACGGTCCTCCGCGCATATAGAACGCGTAGCGGCCGCGGTCGTACGACGCCTTTTCCTTCGGATGCCCCTGCGGCACGTTCACCGGGATGCCGCGCGACAGCTCGACGCCATAGGCAGTCAGCGCCTCAAGGTCAGTCTGCCGCTGGCCCGCGCCCGAAAACGGGCTCTTCGTGACAGTCGCGCGGTCCATGCCCTGCTGCGTCACCATGCACCAGACGAGCCGCGACTCGAAGTCCATGACCTGATCGGCGTCCGCGAAATAGCGCGGCATTTGCGCGTATGCGCCCTTCAGCACACCGGCGCCGAGCCCGAGGTCGCATTGCTCGAGAGACACGTTCTTCGGCCCACGCTTCGTCTTCCAGAGTTCCTCCCCGCGCGCAACCACCAGTTCGGCCGGATTGCCGTCGGCGAGCATCGCACGGTAGCGGGCGATCTCGTCGGCGGCGCTGCCCTGGGCGATCGCGCCGGCGCTCGCGATGCCAAGGCCGAGCGCCACCACGGCGAGGGGCCACATTTTCACGTTCATCTTGCTGGATCTCCTGACTTGGGGGTTTCTTTTAACGGGCTCCTCTGCGGAAGCCTCGTGTGGGGCCCTGGTCGGGCCATCAGCCGATCGTCGCTTCGTCGGTGCGGGTCTCGCCCTTGTTGTCGACCCAGGTGACGCTCACTTTTTCGCCCTTCTTTCCGCCCTTGAACTTGAATTGCAGGTAAGGGTTCTTGGCGACCGCGGGTCCCCATTCGGCGTTCAGCACCGGCTTGCCGTTGTAGCTCACGACTACGGTCTGGATGAAATGCGCGGGCACGATGGCGCCGGCCGAGTCGCGGCGCTGACCGGTTTCCATCTCATGGCTCATCAACACGCGGACATCAACACCGTCGGATTGCTCGGTTGCGCGGATGCGCATCGGATCTGGCATTGCTATCTCCTGAATTCGTTCGTGATGTGGCCGTGCGCGGCATCAGCCGCCGCAACCGCCGAGCGTGACCTTGATTTCCTTGGTCGCGACGTAAAACTTGTTGTCGGCCTTGACCACCGCGTAGACGTTCGAGGTCTGCCCCATCTTGATGCGGGTCGACACGTTGGGTTCGGTTCCGGCAGGAATGCCGAAGCCTGCCGCGAGCGCGTTGGGATTCTTTTCGACCAGGATATAGATCGCCTGCGTGTTGGGGATCTTGCTGGCCACAGCGACTGGCACCACGGCCCCGTTTTCCGCGATGTCCGGCGCGGTGATCCCGACGTCCGCGCTCTGCGCAGGGCCGCTGCCGCCAAGCGCCTTGACGGTTTCATCGAGCGACTTGGACTCGAACGCCGCCTTGTTCCACGCCTGCTGCTGCGCCCGCGCTTCCTCGGCCGTGATCAGGCCGGCCGCGACCATCAGGCCGAGGACACTGCCTGCTTTGACAAACTCCCTGCGACTGCGATGCATCGTCAAGTTCTCCTGCGAATCGACATTTCAATTATCCCATCTGAGGTTACCGCGCACCGGCGAGGATCCACTGAACGATCGCCCGGGCGTCCGCGTCCTTGAGCGCGGCCTGCGGCGGCATCGGCACCGCGCCCCACGTCCCCTGCCCGCCCTCGCGAATCTTGCGCACGAGGTAGATCTCGGCATCGTGGCGGCCCTGGTACCTGGCGCCAACCTCGCGGAAGGCCGGGCCCACGATCGTGCTGTCGACCGCATGGCACGCAGTGCAGGCGTTCGCCGCGATGAGACTCTTGGCGTCGGCCACCCCGCCCGGAGCGGTGACGACAGCCAACGTCGGGGCCGCTTTCCCGGCCGGATCGTACTTCATCGTGTCGATGCCGCGGTACGGACCGAGCGCCCTCTTTTGCTCCGCAAGGTTGCCATGCTGATTGCGGGCAAACTCCGGCAGCGACGAGGTGATCGCAACGCTCTGTGCGCAGTCTTTCATGCAGTCCGAGCCCTGCACATCCGGCGTGCCGTTGATGCTTGCCATGCCGTGCTGGGTTGTCATGCCGTTGCGGTTAGGCATCGCCACGCGGGTTAGGTTGCCGTCGCTCAGTTCGAACGCGGCCGGCACGATCCCGTTGAGGTGCAACACGTAGGCCGTCACCGCATAGACCTCGTCCACCGTCAGCGACTGCGGGTTGGTCCACGGCATCGCGCGGTTGATGTAGTCCCACAAGGTCGCGGCCGAGTTGAGTTTGGTGCCGAGCGTGCGCAGTCCGTCGGGCTTCGTCAGCTCGCTGGCGCGGCCTGACTTCAGATCCTCCGGTTTGACCCCGCCGGCAATCGCCATGTAGCGATTGCTCTCGCCGAATGTGCCGTGGCAATTCGCACACTGGGCATCGAAGATCTTTTGCCCCTGCGCGACCGTACCGTTGCCCTTCCTGACACCGTGCCCGTCGGGACGCACATCGATGTCCCACGCGGCGATCTCCTGCGCGCTGGCGGGTCGACCAAGGCCGTAGTGTGGCGCGTCGCCGGTCGCTGTCTGCGCGTCGGCAGCCGATGCCATCAGAGCCGCCAGCAGCGCTGCAAGCAGGCTAGGCGACCTGGACATTCCAGACCTCCCCGTCCGGATTGATCTGCCAGGTCTTGATCGCGTTGTTGTGATAAATCGAACGCGTGCCCCGCACCGCGCGCAGCTGCGGCAACGACGGCTGGATGTGTCCTGACTCGTCGACCGCCCGGCTCTGCAGCAGCACCGGGCTGCCGTCCCAGGTCCAGTCATAGCGGAACCGCGTCAGCGCCTTCGTCAGTACCGGCTCCTGCAGCCGGGCCGAAGCCCAGTTGCGGCCGCCGTCGGTCGAGACATCGACGCGACGGATCCGCCCGCGGCCGCTCCACGCCAATCCGCCCACTTCGTAGTAGCCCTTGCCCTGCAGCTGCTGGCCGCCTGAAGGCGTCGTGATGACGGACTTCACCTCCTGCACGATCGAGTACTGGCGATGCATGCCATCCGGCATCAGGTCGATGTAGTGGAGTGCTTCTTCGCGCGTGTTCCACGCCTTGTCGCCGACCTTGAGCCGCCGCAGCCATTTGATGCTCGATACACCCTGCACGCCCGGTACCACCAGCCGCAGCGGATAGCCGTTCTCGGGGCGCAGCATCTCGCCGTTCTGTCCGTAGACGACCATCACGTCGTCGAGCGCGAACTCCATCGGGATCGTGCGCGTCAGCGCCGAGCCGTCTGCGCCTTCGGCCAACACGAACTTCGCGATCTTGTTGTCGAAGCCGACCTCGTCGAGCAGCGTCGACAGCAGCACACCGGTGAACTCACTGCACGCGAGCATGCCGTGCGTGTACTGCACGGTTGGCACGGCGACGTTGGCCCACTCCATGCCGGAATTGGCACCGCACTCGATGAAGTGGATACGCGACACCGAAGGAAAACGCAGGATGTCGTCCATCGTCAGGATCAGCGGCCGCTTGACCATGCCATGGATCATCAGTCGGTGCTGCTCCGGGTCGATCATCGGAAAACCCGAGTGATGGCGCTCGAAGTGCAGTCCGCTTGGCGTGATGATGCCGAACAGGTTCTGCAGCGGCGTGAAACTGACCGACGCCTGCGGTTGCGGCGTCAGCCCCGGACTCTGCCGGCGGATCACATTCGATTCGAACTCCGCTGGCGTGCCATAGGGGCGCGCCGCCACCGGCGCGCCGAGCGACCGGGTCCAGGCCGGCAC
>DATEZE010000113.1:0-5822 GCA_035255845.1 Burkholderiaceae bacterium
GATGCTGCGCGCCGACCAGGCCGATCTCGCTATCGGCAGCCGCTACATCGAAGGCGGCAGCGCCGGCAGCTTTGCGGACGATCGCGTCGCGATGAGCCGGCTCGCAACCCGCCTCGCGCTTGCCGCCACGCGGGTGCGCGTCGCCGATCCAATGAGTGGGTACTTCATGCTCACCGCGCCGCTCTTCCGGGCATGCATGCGCGATCTGACGGCCACCGGCTTCAAAATTCTGCTGGACCTGCTCGCATCGGCGCCCGCCGAAGTCCGCGTGCAGGAGCTGCCGTACCGCTTTGGCGAACGGTATGCAGGCGCCAGCAAGCTCGACGCCCGCGCGGCGTGGGACTACGCGCTGCTGTTGCTCGACAAGACACTCGGGCGCTACATCCCGACGCGCTTTATCGTGTTTTCGGCGGTCGGCGCGCTCGGCGTCGCCGTTCACATGGCGGTTCTGGCGCTGCTCTTCAAGACCGACTCGGTGAGCTTTGGCTGGTCCCAGGGTTGGGCCACGCTGGTCGCGATGACGTTCAACTTCGCGCTGAACAACGCTGTCACCTACCGTGACCGGAAGTTGCGAGGACTGGCCTGGTTCGGCGGTTGGCTGACCTTCGTGCTCGCGTGCAGCATCGGCGCCGCCGCCAACGTTGGCATCGCCGAATTTTTGTTCGAACGCAATCAGTGGTGGGCAACGTCGGCGATCGCCGGCATCCTGATCGGCGCCGTGTGGAACTACGCGGTCACGTCAACCTACACCTGGCACGCGACCTAGCCGCTCCGGTCTGTGCTCAGCGCGGCAGCGACCGGTGCAGTGACTGCAGGTCGTAGACTTCGAGGTGGTCGAGGTGCTTCATACCCTCGATCGCGGCCCTTCCGCCGGCAATCGTCGTGTAATACGTGACCCGCTGCGCCAGCGCCGTCGTACGGATCGAGCGCGAGTCGGCGATCTGGCTGCGCACCTCACTGACCGTCGTGATGACGAGCTGGATGTCACCGTTTTTCAGCAGATCGACGACGTGCGGGCGCCCGTCCTTCACTTTGTTGACCGGTTTGACCGGGATCCCCGCCTGCTCGATCGCCTGCGCGGTGCCGCGGGTGGCGACGAGCGCGTAGCCCATGTCGTGCAGCAGCTGCGCCACCGCGATGACCTTGGCCTTGTCCTGATCCTTGACGCTGAGAAACACCGTGCCGTTGTCGGGCAGCGTCGCACCGGCGCCGAGCTGCGATTTGAACAGCGCCTCGCCAAAGGTCTCCCCGACGCCCATCACTTCGCCGGTTGAGCGCATCTCGGGTCCGAGCAGCGGATCGACGCCCACGAACTTCGCGAACGGGAAGACCGCCTCCTTGATCGAGAAGTACGGCGGCACGATCTCGCCGCCGATGCCCTGCCGCTCGAAGTCGATGCCAACCATCGCCAGCGCCGCAATCTTCGCAAGCGGCATGCCGGTCGCCTTGGAGACGAACGGCACGGTGCGCGAGGCGCGCGGATTGACCTCGAGCACATAAATCGAGCTCTGTCCGTCCGTGCCCGTCTGGATCGCGAATTGCACGTTCATCAGCCCGACGACCTGAAGCGCGCGCGCCATTTGCTCGGTTTGCTGCTTGAGTTCCGCGATCGTCGACTCCGACAGCGAATACGGCGGCAGCGAGCAGGCCGAGTCGCCCGAGTGCACGCCGGCCTGCTCGATGTGCTCCATGACGCCACCGATCAGCACGCGCTTGCCGTCAGCGAGGCAGTCGACGTCGACCTCGATCGCATCGTCGAGAAAGCGGTCAAGCAGTACGGGCGAATCGTTGCTCACCTTAACGGCCTCGCGCATGTAACGCTCGAGATCACGCGGCTCGTGCACGATGTCCATCGCGCGCCCCCCGAGCACGTAGCTCGGCCGCACGACGAGCGGGTAGCCGATTTCCTCAGCCAGCCTGAGCGCGTCTTCCTCGGTGCGCGCGGTGCGGTTCGGCGGCTGCTTCAGCTGCAGGCGGTGCAGCAGTTGCTGGAAACGCTCCCGGTCTTCGGCGATGTCGATCGAATCCGGCGACGTGCCGATGATCGGAACGCCGTGGGCTTCGAGGTCGCGCGCAAGCTTCAGCGGCGTTTGCCCCCCGTATTGCACGATCACACCGCGCGGCTTCTCTTTGTCGACGATCTCGAGCACGTCTTCCAGCGTCAGCGGTTCGAAGTACAGGCGGTCGGACGTGTCGTAATCGGTCGACACCGTCTCGGGGTTGCAGTTGACCATGATGGTCTCGAACCCATGGTCACGCAGCGCAAAGGCCGCATGCACGCAGCAATAGTCGAATTCAATGCCCTGGCCGATGCGGTTCGGGCCGCCCCCGAGCACGATGACCTTCTCGCGATCACTCGGCACTGCCTCGCATTCGTCCTCGTAGGTCGAATACATGTAGGCGGTCGTGGTCGCGAACTCGGCCGCGCAGGTGTCAACGCGCTTGAACACCGGGCGCACCCCGAGCGCAAGGCGCGCTGAGCGCACCTCGGCCGGCGTTGCACCGAGAAGCTTGGCCAGGCGACCGTCGGAGAATCCCTTGCGCTTGAGATAGCGCAGTTCCTCGGCGCCAACATCGGCCAGCTGGCGCTCCTTCACACGCCCTTCGACCTGAACCAGTTCCTCGATCTGGGCGAGGAACCACGGATCAATGGCGGTCTCCTCGAACACTTCCGACAGAGTCATGCCGATCCGGAATGCGTCGCCGACAAACCAGATGCGGTCCGGGCCCGGCTCGCCCAGTTCCTCGACGATCTCGTCGCGGTCCGTCGAGTGCTCGTCGAGCCCGTCGGAGCCCACCTCGAGGCCGCGCAGCGCCTTCTGGAACGACTCCTGGAACGTGCGGCCGATCGCCATCACTTCGCCGACAGATTTCATCTGCGTCGTTAGGTGGTCGTCGGCCGCGGGGAACTTCTCGAAGGCGAAGCGCGGCACTTTGGTGACGACGTAGTCGATCGTCGGCTCGAACGACACCGGCGTCGCCCCGCCGGTGATCTCGTTGCGCAGTTCGTCGAGCGTGTAGCCGATCGCTAGTTTGGCGGCGACCTTCGCGATCGGAAAGCCGGTCGCCTTCGACGCCAGCGCCGACGAGCGCGACACGCGCGGGTTCATCTCGATGACGATCATCCGACCGTCTTTGGGATTTATCGCGAACTGCACGTTGCTGCCGCCGGTATCGACGCCGATCTCGCGCAAAATGGCGATGCTCGCGTCGCGCATCAGCTGGTATTCCTTGTCGGTCAGCGTCTGCGCCGGCGCCACCGTGATCGAGTCGCCGGTGTGGATGCCCATCGGATCGAGATTCTCGATCGAGCACACGATGATGCAGTTGTCCGCGCGGTCGCGGACGACTTCCATCTCAAATTCCTTCCAGCCGATCAGCGACTCCTCGATCAGCAGTTCGCGCGTCGGCGACAGATCGAGGCCGCGCGTGCAGATCGCAACGAACTCTTCCAGATTCCAGGCAATGCCGCCACCGCTGCCGCCCAGCGTGAAGCTGGGCCGCACGACGACCGGGAAGCCCATCGATTTCTGCACCGCAGACGCTTCGTCCAACGTGTGGGCAATGCCCGAGCGCGCTGACGCCAGCCCGATGCGGGTCATCGCCTCCTTGAACTTCAATCGGTCTTCGGCCTTCTCGATGGCGACCGGCGAAGCGCCGATCAATTCGACGCTGTGCTTGTGCAGCACGCCGTTCTTGTACAGGTCCATCGCGCAATTGAGCGCAGTCTGCCCGCCCATCGTCGGCAGGATCGCGTCGGGCTTTTCTTTCGCGATGATGCGTTCGACCACCTGCCAGGTGATCGGCTCGATGTAGGTGACATCGGCCGTCTCCGGGTCCGTCATGATCGTCGCCGGGTTGCTGTTGACGAGCACGACCTTGTAGCCCTCCTGCTTCAGCGCCTTGCACGCCTGTGCGCCGGAGTAGTCGAACTCGCACGCCTGCCCGATCACGATCGGGCCGGCGCCGATGATCAGAATGCTCTTGAGGTCGTTACGGCGCGGCATCGTTTTCTCGAGGCGCGCTCGGCCTGCACTCCGCTTCGCGGCACACACCCACCTCGCGTAGGTAGATCTTTCGCAGGCCGGCCTTGGGGCGGACCGCCCAACCTGAGTTCAAAGGCACCAAGATCACGCCGACGCTCCGTAGTTCCCGGGAGCAAGCCGGCGTTCGACCAGTTCGATCAGGATGTGGACCACCTTGATGTGCAACTCCTGCACGCGATCGGCGTATCGACCGGCCGCAGTGACGATCGCGATGTCTGCGAGTTCGGTCAGCGCCGTTCCCGTACGGCCGGTGAGCGCGATGACGCGCACGCCAAGGCGCTTCGCGGCGGCCGCCGCTGCCACCACGTTGCCGCTGGTGCCGCTGGTGGAAATTGCGAGAAGCACATCGCCGGCACGACCGTGCGCTTCGAGAAAGCGCGCGAACACCTGCTCATAGCCGTAGTCGTTGCCGACGCAGGACAGGTGACTGGCATCGCTGATCGCGATCGCCGCATAGCCCGGCCGGTCGTCGCGGAAGCGGCCGGTGAGTTCCTCGGCGAAGTGCATCGCATCGCACATCGAGCCGCCGTTGCCGCACGAATACGCGCGGCCGCCGACGGCGAAGGTTTCAGCCAGCAGCCGGCCGGCTTGCGCGATCTGCTCCAGCATCGAATCATCGGCAAGCAGGCGCGCAAGACTGGCACTCGCCTCCTGCAACGCCGAGCGCACAGCGGCGACATCGCTCACGCCGATTCCTCCCGTGTGGTCCGCTCCTCCATCGCCGCGATGAAGCGATCAAAGAGATCGCGGATGTCGTGCGGGCCCGGGCTCGCCTCCGGATGCCCCTGGAAACAGAACGCCGGTGCATCGGTCAGCCTGAAGCCCTGCAGCGAACCGTCGAAAAGCGAGACGTGGGTGACCTTGACGTTCGCCGGCAGCGTCCACTCGTCCACCGCAAAGCCGTGGTTCTGGCTTGTGATGTAGACCTTCTTGGTCTCGACTTCGAGCACCGGATGATTGGCGCCGTGGTGACCGAACTTCATCTTCAGCGTCCGGCCGCCAACCGCCAGACCCATGATCTGGTGGCCCAGGCAGATGCCGAAGGTCGGCACCCGCCGCGCGATGAACTCGCGCGTGGCATCGATCGCGTAGGTGCAGGGCTCCGGATCGCCCGGGCCATTGGACAGGAACACGCCATCAGGCGCGAGCTTCAGCACCTCCGCCGGCGGCGTCTGCGCCGGGACGACCGTGATCCGGCAACCGCGATCGGCCATCAGCCGCAGGATGTTGCGCTTCACGCCGTAGTCGTAGGCGACAACGTGAAAGCGCGGAGGCTCGGGGACCACGTGACCGGGGGTGCCGTCCGCCCGGACCAGCTGCCAGCTGCCTTCGGTCCATGGATATGGCGTCGTCGTCGACACGACCTTCGCCAGGTCCTGTCCCGCCATGCCCGGGTACGCGACGGCACGCGCTCGGGCAGCATCGAGACGGCTGGCACTCAGCGACTCGCCTTCCGCGGCGGCGACGATGCACCCCGCCTGGGCGCCTTGTTCCCGCAGGATGCGTGTCAGCTTGCGCGTGTCGATGTCGGCGATGCCGACGATGCCGCCATCGCGCAGATAGGTCGTCAGGTCGCGCTGCATGCGGAAGTTCGACGCGCGCTGTGGCACGTCGCGGGCGATCAGGCCGGCCGCGAAGACACGCGCCGCTTCCTCGTCGTCATCGTTGACGCCCGTGTTGCCGATGTGGGGATAGGTCAACGTGACCAACTGCCCGGCGTACGAGGGATCAGTCAGGATCTCCTGATAGCCGGTCATCGCCGTGTTGAAGACCACT
>DATEZE010000114.1:0-7753 GCA_035255845.1 Burkholderiaceae bacterium
CCTTCGCGGCGGGCTACTTCCGCCAGGGCGAAGGAACGCCACCGGGGTTGCTGTGCCTCCTCTATCACTTGTTCATGGCCAGCATGGCTATGGTGATCCTGGCCGATGATGCGTACGCATTCATGGTGATGTGGGAGCTGATGGCACTGTCATCCTTCTTTCTGGTGACGGCTAACCACCTGATTCCCGAGATCCGTCGTGCCGGCTATCTGTACCTCCTGATCGCCCATATCGGCGCGCTCGCGATCCTGCTCTGCTTCGGAGTGCTGCAGGCGAATACCGGCGACTACACCTTCGCCAACATGCGCGCGCAGCATCTGTCGCCCTTCTGGGCTTCGATCGCCTTCCTGCTTGCGTTTCTCGGCTTCGGTGCCAAGGCAGGGATCGTGCCCCTGCACATCTGGCTGCCTGAAGCGCACCCGGCGGCGCCGTCGCCGGTGTCGGCGTTGATGAGCGGCGTGATGCTCAAAACCGCCATTTACGGCCTGCTGCGCGTCAGCTTCGACATCCTGCCGATGCAGCTCTGGTGGTGGGGCGTGCTCGCGCTGGTGGTCGGGCTCGTCACTGCGTTATTCGGCGTCGTGTTCGCAGCAATTCAGACCGATATGAAGCGCCTGCTGGCCTACTCCTCGATCGAGAACATCGGCCTGCTGATCGTCGGCATCGGTCTGGCGCTGCTGTTCTTCGGCTATGGCATGGCGCCGATGGCCGCCCTCGCACTGACCGCAGTCCTGTACCACGCGCTCAATCACGCGTTCTTTAAGAGCCTGCTCTTCGTCGGCACCGGGGCGGTGCTGCACGCGACCGGACAGCGCAACCTCGGCAAGCTCGGCGGCCTGCTGCGCTTCATGCCCTGGGTCGGTTGGCTGGCACTGATCGGCGCGCTGGCAGCGGCCGGTTTGCCGCCGCTGAACGGTTTCGTTTCCGAATGGCTGCTGCTGCAGAGCTTCCTGTTCACGCTCGGACTCAAGAGCACGTTCGTCAACAACCTCGTTCCCGTTGTCGCGGCAGGCGTCGCGCTGGTCGCCGCGCTCGGCGGCTACGTGATGGTCAAGTTTTTTGGCGTGGTCTTCCTCGGCCAGCCGCGTGAACCGAGGCTCGCAGGCTCGCACGACGCGGTCCGTTGGGAGCGCGCCGGCCTTATCTGGCTTGCAGCGGGCTGCATCCTGCTCGGGTTGTGTCCGGTGCAGGTCATCGCCTTACTGGATCCGGTGACGCGAGTGCTGGTCGGCGATGGCATCGGTCCGCAGGTCGTCGCCCACAGCTGGCTGTTTCTCGCACCCGTCGCCGCGGAACGCGCAAGCTACAGCCCATTGCTGTTCCTGCTACTGCTTGCGGCGTGCTACGCGTTGGCATTCTTGCTCGTGCGCATGCTCTACCACGGTCGAGTGCGTCGCGCGGCACCGTGGGACTGCGGTTTCCCGCTGCTCAACGCGCGCATGCAGGACACAGCGGAAGGCTTCGGCCAGCCGATCCGCCAGGTCTTTGAACCGTTCTTCCGCATCGAACGGCATCTGCCGACCCCGTTCGACACGCAGCCGTCGTACCGGCTCGTGGCCAGCGACCATCTCTGGCACTCGATCTACCTGCCGATCGCGCGCCTGACGGAGGCGACGTCGCGCATCGTCGGCCGGTTGCAGCAGGGCCGCATCTCCACCTACCTCATGTACAGCTTCGTCACCTTGCTGGTGATGCTTGTGCTGGTGTTCCGATGAGCTTCTACAGCGTCGCCGCCCAACTGCTGGTGATCCTGGTCGCGGTGCTCGGCGCGCCGCTGCTGACCGGATGGGTCAACCAGTGCCGCGCATGGCTGCAGAACAAGAGCGCGCCACCGCTGCTGCTGCCCTACCGCACGCTGCACAAGCTGTTCTGGAAGGAGTCGATCGTCGCCGAGAACGCCAGTCCACTGTTCCGCGTCGCTCCCTACGTGGTCTTTGCCGCAATGGTTCTGGCGTGCAGCATCGTGCCGACGCTGTCGACCAATCTTCCGCTCGCCTCCGCGGCTGACGCGATCGCGCTGGTCGGCGTTTTTGCGCTTGCCCGGGCTTTCATCGCGCTGGCGGCGATGGACATCGGCACGGCCTTCGGAACGCTGGGTGCACGCCGCGAAATGCTGATCGGATTCCTCGCCGAGCCGGCACTGCTGATGGTGCTGTTCACCGCGGCTTTCCTGACGCAGTCGACTTCGCTGGCGAACATCGTCGAGACCATAGGCTCGCAGGAAACTGCGATCTACCCGAGCCTTGCGTTCGCCGGGGTGGCCTTCACGATGGTGTCGCTCGCGGAAAACGCACGCGTGCCGGTCGACAACCCGGCAACGCACCTCGAGCTGACGATGATCCACGAGGCGATGATCCTCGAGTACTCGGGTCGGCACCTCGCACTGCTCGAATGGGCAGCGAGCCTCAAACTCTTTGCTTACTCCTGCATCGGACTGGCGATCTTCTTCCCTTGGGGTATCGCCCACGTCAACGATCCCGTCGGCATGCTGCTCGCCGCCCCCGCGCTGATCGGCAAGCTGGCGATCGGAGGTGCCGCGCTCGCGGTGATCGAGAGCGTTTCGGCCAAGATGCGGATCTTCCGCGTGCCGGAATTCCTCGCCGGCGCGTTTCTACTCGGCGTTATCGGCATCCTCGTTCACTTCCTTCTGGGAGCCTAGGCGATGCCCAGTCTGGTCACGCAACTCATCAACCTCTTCGCCGCGGTCCTGCTGCTGCTCTCGTTCGGACTTCTGGCCCAGCGCCGCGTTCTGACGCTAATCCACTTGTTCACGCTGCAGGGCCTGGTCCTCGCGGCATCGACCACCGTGATGGCGCACTTCACGGAGCAACCGCACCTCTACTGGTCGGCGGCGATCACCTTCGCGCTGAAGGTGCTGCTGATGCCGTGGCTGCTGCACCGGATGATCGAGCGGCTCAACGTGCGCTGGGACGTGGAGACGCTGATCAACATCCCGACGACGATGCTGCTGGGCATCGTGCTGGTCATCTTCGCCTTCAACCTGGCGCTGCCGATCTCCGGACTGTCGCAGTCTGTCGCACGCGGCACGCTCGGCATCGCACTCGCTTGCGTGCTGCTGTCGTTCCTGATGATGATCACCCGGACCAAGGCGATCCCACAGGTGATCGGCTTCCTGGCGATGGAAAACGCGCTTTTCTTCGCCGCGACCAGCGCGACCTACGGCATGCCGATGGTCGTCGAACTCGGCATCGCGCTCGACGTGCTGGTGGCGCTGATCATTCTTGGCGTGTTCATGTTCCAGATCCGCGAGCAGTTCGACAGCCTCGACATCCGCCACCTCGAAAAGCTGAAAGAGGAGTGATGGAAGCGCTGCTCGCGATTCTCGCCTTTCCGCTTGCCGGAGCTGTGGTGCTCGGCATCATGGGGCAGCGCGACAGCGCGCCGGAGGTCAACGTCGCCTTCAGCCTTTCGACCTTTCTAGCCTCGGTCGTGCTGACGGTCCAGATCATCGCGGAAGGCCCGATTCTCGTGCTGAAGGAGCAGTTCTTCGTCGACTCGCTCAACGTCTTTCTGGTTGCGCTGACCGCGCTGGTGGCCTTCACGACGGCGCTTTTCGCGCGACCCTACATGCGCATCGAACGCGACCACGGAAAGATGACGCCACCGCGCATGCGTCTCTTCCACAGCATGTACCAGCTGTTCAGCTTCACGATGCTGCTGGCACTGACGACCAACAACATGGGGCTGCTGTGGGTCGCGCTCGAGGCGGCGACGCTCGCCACGGTGCTGCTGGTCGCCGTCTACCGGACACCGGCCAGCCTCGAGGCGGCCTGGAAGTACTTCATCCTGTGCGGTGTCGGCATTGCGCAGGCGCTGTTCGGCACGATCCTGCTCTACCTCGCTGCGGAGCGAGTAATCGGCGCCGAAGGCAGCGGCCTGTTGTGGACCTACCTCGATGCGGCCAAGGGGCAGCTCGAGCCCACGGTGATTTCGCTTGCCTTCGTCTTCCTGCTCGTCGGCTACGGCACCAAAGTAGGGCTCGCCCCGTTGCACAACTGGCTGCCCGACGCCCATGCCGAAGGGCCAACGCCGATCTCGGCAGTACTTTCCGGCCTGCTGCTGAATGTCGCGCTCTACGCGGTCCTGCGTTGCAAGGTGCTCGCCGACGGCGCGCTCGGAACCCGCTTCGCGGGCGACTTGATGATGGGCTTCGGCCTGCTGTCGGTCGTGCTCGCGGCGTTCTTCCTCTCGCGCCAGCGCGATATCAAACGGATGTTCGCCTATTCGTCGATCGAGCACATGGGGCTCATCACGTTTGCCTTCGGCATGGGCGGCCCGATTGCGAGCTTCGCTGGTCTGCTGCACATGACGGTCCACTCGCTGGTGAAGTCGGCCATTTTCTTCACCGTCGGCCATGCCTCGCAGAAAGCCGGCACGCAGGTGATGGATCAGATCCGCGGCCTGATCCGCGTGAATCCGACCGTCGGCTGGGGACTGATGATCGGCTCGCTCGCGATTCTTGGCATGCCGCCGTTCGGCGTGTTCGCAAGCGAGTTCCTGATCCTGACCACTGCGATGCGCGAGTTCCCGTG
Organism: Burkholderiaceae bacterium; assembly: GCA_035255845.1. Lineage (GTDB taxonomy): Bacteria > Pseudomonadota > Gammaproteobacteria > Burkholderiales > Burkholderiaceae_F > JALORV01. Next base: position 4,554 of record DATEZE010000114.1, read on the forward strand.
GACCACGCCGTTCCTGCTGCTCGCGCTGAGCGTGGCCTTCGCGGCCATGCTCTCACGCGTGCAACCGATGGTCTTTGGCGAGACGACGGTCAAGCCGCTCCGTCATCCACCGGCACTACTGCCGGTGTTCGTCCACCTCGGTCTTGCACTGATGCTCGGGCTGTACATCCCGCCTTATCTCGAGGGCTGGTACCAGCACGCGGCCCGTCTGGTCTCCGGCGGCTGAGCCATGCGCATCGACGAAGCCCCGCTCGTCTTCAGCCGGCTTCCGGGCGCGGTGCCGGTCGCCGTCGCGAACTCGGACGCGGCTCAATGGTCGGCAGCGGCACAGGCGTTCGCGCGAGCCGGCGATCGGCTTGTCGCACTGTGGGCATCGGATCGGCGCGACCTTGATGAAGGTTTCGTCGTCCAGGCGGCGTACGCATTGGCCGACGGACTCGCCTGCGTGCGACTGCCGCTCGGCGCGATTAAGACGTCGTATCCCGATCTGTCGGCGCACTTCCCCGCGGCGAGCCGCATGCAGCGCGCCGCCTTCGACCTGCTCGGTGTGCGCGCCGACAGCGCCGCTGACAAACGCCCGTGGCTGCGCCATGGCGGATGGCCGGCAGACTACTTTCCATTACGGCGCGAAAGCGACGGCGCGAGCGCATTCGAGGTCGAGCAGGAGCGCTATCCGTTCGTCACCGTCAGCGGCGATGGCGTGCACGAGATCCCGGTCGGCCCGATCCACGCCGGCATTATCGAGCCCGGACACTTCCGCTTCTCGGTCGTCGGCGAGAAGGTGCTGCGGCTCGAAGAGCGGCTTGGCTACGTGCACAAGGGCATCGAGAAGCGCTTTGAAGGCATGCAGCTCGAGGCGGGCCACCGGCTCGCCGGGCGCGTTTCGGGTGACTCGACTGTGGCCTACGCCTGGGCCTACGCGCTCGCGGCCGAATCCGCGAGTGGCACCGCGATCCCGCCGCGCGCGTCCTGGCTGCGCGCTCTGCTGCTGGAACGTGAGCGCGTCGCGAATCACCTCGGCGACCTTGGCGCGCTCGGCAACGACGCGGCGCTCACGTTCGGGCTGGCGCAGTTCTCGCGCCTGCGCGAGTTGTGGCTGCGCGCCAACGCCCGCGTGTTCGACCACAGGCTGATGATGGACTGCATCGTGCCGGGCGGCCTCACCATCGATCCCGACCGCGCGGCGCTGGATGACCTGCGCGCGCAGACGCTCGAGTTCGAGACTGAAGTCCGGCGGCTGCGAACGATCTACGACGAGCACGCCGGCCTGCAGGACCGATTTCAGACTACTGGAATCGTCGCGCCCGAGCTGGCGGCGCAGCTCGGTCTGACCGGGCTCGCGGGTCGGGCCAGCGGCATCGCACACGACCTGCGCGTAGACCTGCCGTGCACTCCCTACGATACCTTGCAGGTCGCGATGGCGACGGACACTCGCGGCGACGTCGCCGCTCGCGTCGGCGTCCGATTTGACGAAATCGCCGAATCGCTGCGGCTGATTCGCACGATCGTTGAACGCATGCCCACAGGGCCGTGCCGCGTCGAGCTCGGTGGCATCGACACGGAGCGCTTCGGCATCGGTTGGGTTGAAGGCTGGCGCGGCGACGTGCTCGTCGCGCTGGAAACTGACCGCGCCGCGACGATCCGGCGCTGCCACTGCCATGACCCGTCGTGGCAGAACTGGCCGCTGCTCGAGCACGCTGTGATCGGCAACATCGTTCCCGACTTTCCGCTGATCAACAAGTCGTTCAACCTGAGCTACTCGGGACAGGACCTCTGATGCTCTTCCTGATCCGACAAACTTTCAGAGCCGGCATCTGCACCGAGCCCACACCGGGGCCGAACGATGACTGGCGCTTGGAGGCCGAACGAATCCAGGCCGACGTCCTCGCACTACTGGGCCGGGCACTGACGATTCGTCAGGTCGACGCCGGATCGTGCAACGGCTGCGAACTCGAGATCCACGCGCTCAACAACCCGTACTACAACATCGAGGGTCTCGGCATCCGCTTCGTGGCCAGCCCGCGCCATGCCGACATGCTGCTGGTGACGGGTCCGGTGGCGCGCAATATGCAGATTGCGGTGAGGCGGGCTTACGAGGCCACGCCAGAGCCGAAGCTCGTCGTCGCAGTCGGCGATTGCGGCTGCACCGGCGGAATATTCGGTGAGAGCTACGCCAGCTGCGGTCGCGTCGCCAACGTGATCCCGGTCGATGTCGCGATCCCGGGCTGCCCGCCGCCGCCGCTCGAGATCCTGCGCGGGATCCTGACCGCTATATCGACCCGCAAGGGCTGATCGCGGCTGCGCCGACCGGCGCGGTACAAATCCCCGGCCCCCAAAACGACAACACCCCGTCGGCGTGACGGGGTGTTGTCCGTGAAGCGGGAAGAGACGGCTGCGCGCTCAGCTCTCGCGACGCGTACGCCGGACCATCGCGCCCATCGCGACCAGGCCCAAGCCAAGCAGTGACAATGTTCCAGGTGTCGGTACCACATTGCGTCGCGATTCGAGATACGTGTTGGAAACGCTCAGCAGGTTCTTGTTGGCGTCCACATGGAACGTCTCGTCTATATGAAGCAGGAGCGCGTTAAGACCGTGCTTTTCCGAAGCGGGACCTTCGGCGCCGCCAACGTCGATCAGAGTGAACATTCCGCTCGGATCGCCGGTCACGTTCTTCGTGAGCAGCGACCCGCCGCCCGGATTGTCGGCACCCGCGAACATGTCCGAAATGAAGAGGTTGACCGGGTTCAGAACCGCGATGTCGTACTTGATGTTCCAGGTATTCGCGGCGTCCGAGGTGTCGAAGCCGACGATCTGCATGTTGTGCGTGAGCAGGATGCCGCCGAATATCACCTGGGTGAGGGGACTCAGATTCGCGCTCGTGGAACCGAAGCTCCAGATCTTGTCGCCCTGCTGGCACGAGCCCGCGGCGCTCCAGCCGGCAATCGTGGTGATGTCCGAGCAGAGGACAGCTGCAGCGGCCGGGCTGCCGCCCAGCGCAATTGTGCAGCCGACAATGGCTGCTGCTAGCGTTTTACGCATGGTTATCTGGCCCCCGAGCCGGTTGGCAACGCGATTGTTGCACTACGAAGCAGCATCCATGCCGGCTGAAACAATCAAAATGTTATCAATGAGTTGTCGCATGACGCCCAATCGCACCCGCGCTGAATGTAAAAGACCTCGACAGCATTGAACGTTCCCTT
>DATEZE010000115.1:0-2840 GCA_035255845.1 Burkholderiaceae bacterium
GAAACCGCGCCGTCCTAATTGTACAGACGCGGCCGAGGTGCGCGCACCGGTCCATGGCGACCTGGGTTTCCGGTTAGAGGAGACCACCGTTTCCGGTGGATGACGACCACCTGTTCCGGTCGATGGCGACCGGGGCAACAGGGCTGTGGACGGGCGTGATGAACGCCGTTGGGTGATCCGCGAATCAGCCGGACTTCGCTCCTTTTTCGAGAGGAGTGGGGATGGCCCAACAGAGATTACCCATGCGCAAGATCCGCGACGTGCTGCGGCTGTCGGCCGCCGGCCTGTCCAAGCGCCAGATTGCCGCCAGTCTCGGGATTGGCCCGACCGCCGCCGGAGCGTGCCTGCGCCGGGCGCGCGAAGCCGGCGTCGGTTGGCCGCTGCCGGACGATCTTGACGATGTCGCACTGGAGAGCCGCCTCTATCCGGTCCCGACGACCACGGCCAAGGATTGGCGGTCGCTGCCGGATTGGCCGGCGATCCACCGCGAGTTGCGCCGCAAGGGCGTGACGCTGCAACTGGTCTGGGAGGAATATCGCGCCGCGCATCCCGCCGGTTACGGCCGCAGCTGGTTCTGCGAACTCTATCGGGCCTGGGAAGGCCGGTTGTCGCCGACGATGCGGCAGGCGCATGTGGCCGGCGAGAAGCTGTTCGTCGATTACGCCGGCACGACGATCGACATCGTCGATGCCACGACCGGAGAGGTGCATGCCTGCCAGCTGTTTGTCGCCGCACTCGGCGCATCGAGCTTGACGTACGCCGAAGCAACCTTCACGCAGACCCTGCCCGACTGGATCGGCTCGCACACACGCGCCTTTGGCTTTTACGGCGGTGCGCCGGCGATGGTCGTTTCCGACAATCTGAAGTCCGGCATCACCAAGGCCTGCTTCTACGAGCCGGGCGTCAATCGAGCCTATGCCGAAATGGCGGTGCACTACGACACGGCCATCGTGCCAGCACGGCCGAGGAAACCGCGCGACAAGGCGAAGGTCGAGGTCGCCGTGCAGGTCGCGACGCGCTGGATTATCGCCAAGCTGCGCAACATCAGGTTCTTCTCGCTCGTCGAGTTGAACGCAGCGATCCGTGATTGTGTCACAGCGCTGAACGACCGCGTCTCCCGGCATCTCGGCGCGAGCCGTCGCGCGCTGTTTGAGGCGCTGGACCAGCCAGCGTTGAAGCCATTACCGACTGCGCCCTACGTCTACGCCGAGTGGAAGCAGTGCAAGGCCGGCCTCGATTATCACGTCGAGGTCGCGAAGCATTACTACTCGGTGCCACACGCGTTGCTGCGCGAGGAGCTATGGGCGCGGATCACGGCACGCACGGTGGAGCTGTTCCATCGCGGCAATCGCGTCGCTGTCCACGTGCGTTCGTCATCGAACCGCAAGCATACGACCGTGCGCGAGCACATGCCATCGAGCCACCGGCGCTATGCCGACTGGACACCGCAACGCATCCAGGGTCGAGCAAATGAGATCGGGCCGAAGACATCGGCGCTGATCGAGATCATCCTGCGCGAGAAGACGCATCCGGAGCAGGGCTTCCGCGCCACGATCGGCATCCTCAGGCACGCCAACAGCTTCGGGTATGAGCGACTGGAAGCCGCCTGCGGCCGCGCGCTCGAGATCGGCGCGCGCTCCTACACCTCGGTTACCTCGATCCTGAGGACCAACCTCGATCGTCGACGGCCTGCCTCCGCCACGGACGGGCCGGCGATCGTGCACGCGAACATCCGTGGCCCCCGCTACTTCCACTGAGGAGAAAACACGCATGCTGACTCATCCCACCATCGACCAGCTGCGAGCCCTGAGGCTCGACGGCATGGTCGAAGCCTTCGTCGAACTGCAGTCGCAGGACGCTGCCCGGGATCTCGCGCCTACCGAATGGCTGGCGCTGCTGCTCGATCGCGAGGTGGCGCATCGCGGCACTCAGCGGTTCAAGAGCCGGCTGCGCAATGCGAAGCTGCGCCACGGCCAAGCGTCGATCGAGGACGTCGACTATCGTGCTGCCCGACGGCTCGACAAGGCGCTATTCCAGCAACTGGCCGCCGGCCGCTGGATTGCCGAGCATCGCAATCTGCTGATCACGGGGCCGTGCGGCGTCGGCAAGTCGTGGCTCAGTTGCGCGCTGGCGCAAAAAGCCTGCCGTGATGGCTATACGGTGCATTACGCTCGCGTGCCGCGCCTCTTTGCCGATCTCGAACTGGCCCACGGAGACGGCCGCTTCGCGCGTCTGTTCCGCACGCTTACCAAGGCCGATCTGCTGATCCTTGATGACTGGGGCCCAGACCGGCTCTCGGCCAACCAGCGGCGCGACCTCATGGAGATCGTCGAGGACCGTTATGGCGCCGGCTCGACGCTGATCACCAGCCAGTTGCCGGTCGATGCCTGGCACGAGGTCATCGGCGATCCGACCTTCGCCGACGCTATCCTCGACCGCCTCGTGCATAACGCCCATCGTCTTGCGCTCGATGGGCCATCAATGCGCGATCCCAAGACGGCCAAGTCGGATACCACAGCGCCGGGGCCGAGCGCGGCGGATACGACGGTCACGAAACCGGCGACAGGAGCGAAGAAATGAACAACGCGCTCTCTGGCCCGTCCATGCGCCGCGCTGCGTTTGACTCGTGGCGGTCACTTCGCGCCGCGCACGGGCTCCACCTATTGCTTGACCCGAACCTCGAATACTGAGATCAGAAGACGCATCCAACGGCGCCATCAAGCTCGTGCGCCGCCCTGGTCGTCATCGACCGGATCACGTGGTCGCCATGCGCCGGACAGCGTGGTCGCCTTCTCCGGAATGCGCACTTTATCTGATTCAACAAGCAGGAGCTCCTTCAT
>DATEZE010000116.1:0-2776 GCA_035255845.1 Burkholderiaceae bacterium
AGCTCGCCGCGCCGGGCCTTGTTGAGCCCCCCCCACGCATGCGCGCTTTGAGAATGTGCAGCTCGGCCTCACTCATCGTACCTTTCGAGACGGCGACATACCGCCCAAGAACAGCCCTTTGACGTTCTGATCCAATACCCTCAGCATCCGCGTGCGGGGGAACGCGTTGTGGTGGCGCGCCGGTTGCAGCATGGCGGCAGCGTCCATTTTGTCATCGAGCAGCCCGACGGCACGCGCGCGCTGTTGCCGGCCTGGATGACCGAGCCCTGGGCAGCGCAGTTTACGATAATCGAGACGCCACGCCTTACGCTCGAGGCGCTGCACGCGCTGCGCAGCGCGATTAATGGCGCGCTCCTATCCTTGTCGTCTTCGAGCATGATGAGGGGGGAGTGCGATGATGGAGCGACCAGCCGGCCGCCGGCAGCTCGATCTGCTCGTGCGCGCGGCCAACGCGCTCGAGCAAAACCGAATACCGCTACCGATTCGGACGGAAGTGACGTTTCTGCTAACGCTGCTGATGGCGGAGCACATCGCTGCCGAGACGGCGCTGCCGGTCGAGGCCAGCAATGAATAAGATTACGCCTGAGCATCTGGCGCGCGAGGCTTACGTATACGTACGGCAATCGACGGCGGATCAGCTGCTCAATAACCCCGAGAGCCGACGTCGGCAGTACGCCTTGGTGGCGCGGGCGCGTGCTCTCGGCTGGGAGAACGCTATTGTTATCGACGATGATCTTGGCCGGTCAGGTGATGGTCAAGTCCGCCCCGGCTTCGAGCGTCTGCTCGCGGCGATCTCCGCCGGCACGGCCGGCGCGGTGTTGGCGATCGAGGCGTCGCGGCTGGCCCGCAACGGCCGCGATTGGCACACGCTCCTGGAATTCTGCGCTTTCGTGAACAGCCTGATCATCGACGAGGACGGCATCTACGATCCGCGACTGGTCAACGACCGGCTGTTGCTTGGTTTGAAAGGAACCTTCAGCGAACTCGAATTGTCGATTTTCCGGCAGCGTTCACAAGAGGCGTTGCGCCTGAAGGCGGCACGCGGCGAGCTGTACACCACGGTCGCCATCGGCTACCGGCGCAGCGCCGATGATCGTCTGGAACAGGACCCCGACCGGCGGATCTGTGAAGCGCTGTCTCTGGTGTTCCGCAAGTTCAGCGAGATTGGCAGCGTGCGCCAGCTCGCCCTGTGGCTGCGGCAGGAGGGGATTGACTTGCCGATTGCCGTCTATGGTCGCCAGGGGCGGACCGTGCAGTGGCGCCCGCCGCGCTACAATACGGTTCATCGGCTGCTGACCAATCCGGTCTATGCGGGGGCCTATGTCTTTGGGCGCACCGGCTCGCGCGCCCGGTTCGACGGCAGACGCAAAGTCATCACTCACGGTGTAGCGCGCCGGCGCGAAGAGTGGGAGGTGCTGATCCGCGACCACCATGATGGCTACATCTCATGGGAGGAGTATGATCGCAACCAGAAGGTTATCGCAGGCAACGCCAACATGAAGGGGACGATGGTGGCAGGCTCGGTGCGCAAGGGCGGAGGGCTTCTCGTTGGACTGCTCCGTTGCGGGCACTGCGGACGCAAGCTCAAGGTACTGCACCATGCGCGGCGCGATACTCGTTATATCTGCAATGCCGAAATGGACTATGCCAGCGACAAGAAGTGCATCACGTTCAGCAATATGCGCGTCGATGCGACGGTGTCGGCGGAAGTGCTGCGTGCGATCTCACCGCTGGCCATTGAGGCGGCGTTGCAGTTGATTGCCGATCGCGAGCGGGCCGGTGCGGAACGGCTGCGGCAAAGTGAACTCGCACTGGAACAAGCGCGCTACGAAGTGACCCATGCGCGCCGGCAATATGATGCGGTTGATCCCGATAACCGGCTGGTCGCTGGCGAGCTCGAACGCCGATGGAATGAACGCCTCGCGGTGGTTGCGCGGCTCGAGGAGCACATCCAGAGCTTGCAGAACGAGCAGCCGCGCGCGCTGCGCGACGACGAGCGCGCGACGCTGCTGGCGCTCGCTGATGACTTGCCGCAGTTATGGAACCATCCCGCCGCGTCCACCGAAACTCGCAAGCGGATTTTACGGGCCGTCCTCCACGAGATCATCGTCACGGTCGCGGCCGATCGACTGTGCCTCGTGCTGCATTGGCAGGGCGGCGATCATACGCGGCTTGAAGTGGCGAAAAACCGTACTGGTCAAAATCGCTGGAAGACCGATGTCGAGACCGTGCAACTAGTCCGTGAACTCGCTCGCATATTGCCGGACCACAGCATCGCCCCACTTCTCAACCGGCTCGGAATACGCTCGGCCAAAGGACAGAGCTGGGCCCAGCTGCGCGTCCGCAACTTCCGCTCCGTGCATCAGATTGCGGTCTATCGTGAGGGCGAACGCGCGGCCCGGCATGAGCTCATCCTGCACGAAGCCGCGAGCCGCCTAGGCGTCAGCAAGATGACCGTTGTCCGCTTGATCCGGGACGGACTGCTGCCCGCGAGACAGGTCTGCGTCGGCGCGCCCTATGTGATCGGCGAAGATGATCTCGATCGGCCGGCAGTACGGCGTGCGCTCGCCACTGGTCGCGCAGTATCACCCGATCCGCGGCAAGAAAGTCTGTCCTTTCAATAAGATCACGAGGTACTGCATCATGTCACCATCCCGTTCATGCCGAGCAATAGGCGATCATTGGGATGCCGCGGATCATAGATTCCGTCTTCGTCTACGATGATGGTCCCGACAAGTCCACAGAACTCAATCAGCGTGTGCCAGTCGCGGCCGTT
>DATEZE010000117.1:0-9456 GCA_035255845.1 Burkholderiaceae bacterium
CGCATCGGGTCCTGAACCGGCAGGAACTGGTGCAGCGCAACGCAGGAACTATGCCAAATTGCGCTGACGAGCGTTTGACGCGCACTCGCCTTGTGCAAACAGCAGTTGGACCCTCTACTCGGGGCTTACGACTGACGCTGAGATGCACCACCTCGATGCATTATGCACGATGTCGGTGCACACACGCACCGTTGCGTGGCTTAGCCTGGAAGAAACAGTGTCTGGAGGTCGTTGAGGAATCGAGCGCCCAAGGGCGTCGGCTTCCACACCTCATGATCAGCGGTCATCAAGCAGCGCCGCTGCGCCGCGCGCAGAGGCGTATCGATGACTGACGGGGAGAGACCCGTGCGCTCGCCAAACCAACGGGCCGGCACGCCTTCCAGCAGTCGCATCGCATTCAGCATGAACTCGAACGGCAGTTCGTCGCGTGGCACTTCGACGTTCTCCGCCACGAACTCGAGTTGTCGGGAACGGCTGAGATAGCTTGCCGGGCTGCGATAACGCACCTGTCGCACGATGCGATCGCGCAACGAAATCTTCGAGTGCGCGCCGGCACCGATCCCGAGGTAGTCGCCGAAACCCCAGTAGTTGAGGTTGTGGCGGCACTCGCGGCCCGGCTTCGCGTAGGCGGACACTTCGTAGTGGTGGTATCCCGCGGCGGCGGTGCGTGTGTCGATCGATTCCTGCATCGATGCCACCCGGTCGTCGTCGGGCAGCGCAGGCGGGTGTTTGGCGAACACGGTGTTCGCCTCGATCGTCAACTGGTAAATCGACAGGTGCGGCGGCGCCAGTGCTAAAGCCGCCTCAAGGTCCTCACTGGACTGCTCGAGCGACTGGCCGGGAAGGCCGTACATCAGGTCGATATTGAAGTTGTCGAAGGTCTGCTGCGCCGCTTCGATCGCGGCCAAGGCCTGTCGCCGATCGTGTATGCGCCCGAGAGCCTGGAGCTTCTGCTCGTCAAACGACTGCACGCCGAGCGAGAGGCGATTGACCCCTGAGTTGCGGTAGGCGGCGAAGCGGCCGGATTCGACGGTACCGGGATTGGCCTCGAGCGTGATCTCGCACTCGGCCTCCAGCGGCAGCAGCGCGCGCAGGTCGGACAGCAGCGTGTCGAGACCGGCGGCGCTCAGCAGACTTGGCGTGCCGCCGCCGATGAACACGCTGATGACAGGCCGCCCCCAGATCAGCGGCAGCGCGCTCTCGAGGTCCGCGCGCAAGGCATGCAGGTACTCCCGCTCCGGGATGGCCGCCGCACCGCGCTCCGGCTCGTGCGAATTGAAATCGCAGTACGGGCACTTGCGCACGCACCAGGGGAAGTGCACATACAGCGCCAATGGCGGCAGCGTCCGCAGGTTGAGCGAGCCCGGTGCGCCCGAATGCCGCGCGCCCGAACCCTCCGTGACGGGAACGATCGGAATCATGTTCGGCTGCTCTGCTGCATCAGCGCCATGTACGCAGCTGCTGCACCAGGATCCGCAATGCCATGCCGCGATGGCTGATGCGGTTCTTCTCTTCGCGCGTGAGCTCGGCGGCGGTGCGGCCATGGGTCGGCAGCAGGAACAGCGGGTCGTAACCGAAGCCGGAGGAACCTCGCCCCTCGCTCAGGATCTCGCCGTGCCAACGCGCGTCGGCCACCAGCGGTTCCGGGTCCTGCGGCGCGCGCACGGCCACGAGTACGCAGACGTAGTGCGCTTGCCGATCGCGGACCGACTCGAGGCGCCGCAGCAGCTCGGCGTTGTTCGCGGCGTCCGTGGCACCTGGACCGGCGAAACGCGCTGAGCGCACGCCCGGCTCGCCACCAAGCGCGGCGACGCACAGGCCGGAGTCGTCGGCAAGTGCAGGCAGCCCGCTGCGTGCCGATGCGTGGCGCGCCTTCGCCAGCGCGTTCTCGATGAACGTCGGATGAGGCTCGTCTGCGGCCTCGATACCGAGTTCGCCCTGTCCGATGACCTCGAGGCCTGTATCCGCCAGCAGGGTGTGGAACTCGCGCAGCTTGCCGGCATTAGCCGAGGCTAGAACGATCCGTGTCATCCCAGCTCGAGCGCGTGCTTCTGCGCGGCGACCAACCCCGCAATGCCCTTGCGTGCCAGCGCAACCATCTGTGCCAACTCATCGTCGCTGAAAGGTTCGCCTTCTGCAGTGCCCTGCAGCTCGACGAAGCGGCCGCGACCGGTCATCACAACGTTCATGTCGGTCTCGCACTGTGAATCTTCGACGTAGTCGAGGTCGAGGACCGCGACGTGCCCGACGACACCGACCGAGACCGCTGCGACCTGATCCCGCACCGGCAGGTTTTCAATCAGGCCACGCTCGCGCAGCCAGCGCACCGCATCCACCGCCGCGACGTAGCCCCCGGTGATCGCGGCCGTGCGCGTACCGCCGTCGGCCTGGAGGACGTCGCAGTCGATGTGCAACGTGCGCTCGCCGAGCAAGTACAGATCGAACACCGCCCGCAGGCTGCGGCCGATAAGACGCTGGATTTCGTGCGTGCGGCCGCTCTGGCGGCCGCGCGCGGCCTCGCGCTCGCCGCGTGTGTGCGTTGCACGCGGCAGCATGCCGTATTCCGCGGTCAGCCACCCCTCGCCCTTGCCCCTGAGGAACGCTGGCACCCGCTCCTCGACGCTCGCTGTGCAGATGACGCGGGTGTCGCCGAATTCGACCAGCACCGAACCTTCGGCGTGCTTGGTGAAGCCACGGGTCAGCCGAACCGGACGCAGTTCGTCGGCGCGACGACCGCTGGGTCGTGCGGCGGAGACATTTGGATCGGGCATGGTTTCGCGCCAAAGCAAGCGGAAACCGCAAGGCTAGCAGCCGCGCGCGCCCGCGCGGGCGATGCGGTACGACGTGCTATTTGCTGAAGAGCTTGGACGACCGCTGGATCGCCTTCTGGATCTCGGCGACCGCGTCGTCGATCTGGTCTTCCGACAGTTCCTCGTCCGCAGACGGCTCGCCATGGCGCGGCATCTGGATCGTCGAGGCCACCGTGCCTTCAGTAATCAACAGGGTTGACACCGGATCTTCGGTCGGTGGCACCATTTCCACCGACTCGGTGCCGGCCCACGTCATCGCGATCGCAGTGCAGTTGTCGGCCTCGGGTCCACTCAGTTCGAGCGCGAGCTCCATCAGTTCCGGCACCGCGCGCATCACCGTCTTGCCGGTAAACGCCTCGGCGATCTGCCGGTCGTTCAGCGCGCCCCACAGCCCATCCGAGCACAGCAGCACCGTGTCACCGTTGCGCATCGCAAACGGTCGGCTGACTTCGACCGTCGGCGCGACGTAGGCACCGATGCAGTTAAAAATCCGGTTGCGCTCAGGATGGTCCTTCGCGTCCTCAGGCCGGATCAACCCGGACTGAATCAGGTGATGCACGCGCGAGTGGTCGATCGTGCGTTCAAGGATGCGGCCGCCGCGGACCACGTAGAGGCGCGAGTCGCCGACATGCGCCCAGATCGCAACGCCCTGCTGCACGATGCAAGCCACCAGTGTCGTCCGCGGCGCCTCGGGCAGACTGTGCTCGGCGCGATAGCGGTGCAGTTCGCGGTGTGCCGCCAACACCGATTCCTCGAGGAATCGGGCCGGGTCGGTGATCAGCGGCTTGGCGTCGCGCTGATAGATCGAGGCGACCGTCTGCAGCGTCAGCTGCGAAGCCACCTCACCGCGCGCGTGGCCGCCCATGCCGTCGGCCACCAGGATCAGCATCGAGTCGCGCGTGTACAGGTACCCCATGCGGTCCTGATTGACGCGCCGCCCGCCCTTCTTGCTCTCCTGATAGACCGAAAAACGCATATTCGCTAGCGGTCCTCGTGTACGCGATGCGCTGCGCGCATCGCACGTGCACTCGGACCGGCTCGAAGTGGCGGGCCGGCTTCGGAGCGGCCGGGCGCCGGCCCGCAGTGCAAAGGCGAGCTCGGAGTCATCTCACCCTGAGCGTGGCACGCCAGCGTACGGTTGTAATGAAAAAAATCGACTGGCTCCGCCAGCGATTTTTTCAATTCAACCGGGCGAAAGTAGGGATGCACTTTCGCCCGCCTAGAACCACGTGATGTTGTGGTCCTTCATGAACCGCACGACGCGATCCTGAAGGCTGCGCCAGCGTGCACCGGTGCGCTCCATCACCGAGAACTCCGGCCGTTCCGGCACGTTCTGCAGGAGCTCTTTCTGCACCGCATAGACCGTCTGCGGACGCTCCAGCGAGTTCAGGCGCAGGCAGCGCTCGATCATCGAGATCAGCTGGTTCGAATACAGCCCACGGAACGAGCGCAGCGCCGTCGGCATCTTGTCTTCCTTCAGCCGCTGGTCCGACTCCTGCGGCGGCATGCCGGACATGCAAGCGTAGATGCAGGAACCGATCGAGTACACGTCGGTCCACGGACCGAGCTCGGCGTCGCGCTTGTACAGTTCAGGCGCGGCAAAGCCCGGCGTGTACATCGGATAGGTCTTGCTGATGTCCCGCTGCAGCGTCTGCCGCGCCGCGCCGAAGTCGAGCAGGATCGGCGTGCCATCCATGCGCAGATAGATGTTGGCCGGCTTGACATCGAGGTGCAGCAACCGGTTCGAATGGACTTCGCGCAGGCCGTTCATAACCTGGGCGAAGACGCGGCGCACGAAGCGCTCCGACAGCACGTCCTTCTGCTCCTTGTTGCGGTTCCGCAGTATGTGTTCCTGCAGCGAGCGCCCCGACTCGTAGTTCATCACCATGTACACCGTCTCGTTGGCGCGAAAAAAATTGACGACGCGCACGATGTTGGGGTGATAGATCGATGCGAGCGCTCGGCCTTCCTCGAAGAAGCACTTCAGACCGATGCGATAGGTGTTGAGGTTCTCCGGGGCGATGTACGGCGACAGCTCGCCAGGCTTGCGTTGCGCGAGAGCCGCAGGCATGTACTCCTTGATCGCGACCGAATTACCGTTCTCGTCGGTGGCGAGATAGACGATGGAGAAGCCGCCGCTGGATATCTTCTTTACAATGCGGTAGCCGCCGACTTCAAGGCCTTCGGGTAGAGATGCGTTGGTCTGCGCCGGCATGAGCACTGCTGCGTGGGAATATCGGGACGATTCTAACGAAAAGGGTTCCGTGCCCCGAAGGTTGCATAAGGCTACAAAAGACTGGCATACCGGGGCTTCGAGGACTCTGGCTCTGGCATCTTTCCAAGCGATCCGATGAAACCCGTGTCCAGCATGACCGGCTTCGCCGTGGCCGCGCGCACGACGCCCGTCGGCGCGCTGACTCTGGAATTGAAGTCGGTCAACTCGCGATTCCTCGACCTTTCGGTGCGCTTTCCGGATGAACTGCGCACCGTCGAGGCGGCGCTGCGCGAAGCGATTGCCGCGCGCGTCAATCGCGGCAAGATGGAATGCCGGCTGGCGCTGAACCGAGTCAACGGTGATGCGCCGTCCGGGCTGAATCCGCTCGCGCTGGACCGTCTGAAGCAACTTGCCGCGCAAGTCGCCACCGCCCTGCCCACCGCAGCGCCGCTCATGACGGCAGACGTGCTCGGTTGGCCGGGCGTTGTCGAAGCTCCTGTCACCGATCCGGAAGCGTTGCGTTCCACCGTGATGGAGACGTTGTCCGAAGCGTTGGACGCTCTGGCTGCATCGCGCCAGCGCGAAGGTGCCGCCTTGCGCGAGGTGCTCCGGGGCCATTGCGACGCGGTCGAGGCCATCGCGGCCCAGGTGCAGGCGCGCGCGCCGGAACTGCTGGCGGCAGTCGAACGCAAGCTGATGGAGCGGCTCGAGCAGGCGCTCGGCCGGGCGCTGTCCGATGCTTCAACGCTGACGCGCGAAGAGGTCAACGACCGCATCCGCCAGGAAGTGACGCTCTACGGCATGAAGATGGACGTCGACGAGGAAATCAAGCGGCTTTCGACTCACGTCAGCGAAGTCAGGCGCGTGCTCGATGCCGGAGGACCCGTTGGCCGCCGGCTCGACTTCCTGATGCAGGAACTGAACCGCGAGGCCAATACCCTCGGATCGAAGGCGGCCGCCGTCGAGATGACCAACGCTTCGGTCGAACTGAAACTGCTGATCGAGCAAATGCGCGAGCAGATCCAGAACCTCGAATGACTGCTGCCTCCAAGACCGCCCCAACGCTTGACGCCGCCATGGCCGGCAACATCTTCCTGGTTGTCGCGCCGTCAGGTGCCGGCAAGTCGACGCTGGTCAATGCCTTGCTCGAGCGCGATCCGGGAATCGCGCTGTCGGTATCGCATACGACGCGGCCGCCGCGGCCCGGCGAGCAGAGTGGTCGCGAGTACCACTTCGTCTCGGTGCCGGAGTTCATGAAGCTGCGGGCCGGCGGCGAGTTCCTCGAAAGCGCCGAGGTCCACGGCAACTACTACGCGACGTCGCGAGTCTGGATCGACGAGCGGATCCGCAGCGGCACCGATGTCCTGCTCGAGATCGACTGGCAGGGTGCGCGCCAGGTCAAGCTGAGCTTCGGCCATGCCGTAGGCATCTTCATCCTGCCGCCGTCGATCGATGCGCTGGAGGCTCGCCTGCACAAGCGCGGGCAGGACACTCCGCAGGTCATTGCACGGCGTCTGCTCTCCGCCGGCAGCGAGATCGCGCATGCGCCGGAATTCGACTTCGTGATCATCAACGAAGACTTCGACACCGCGCTGGCGCAGCTCAACGCCATCGTGACCGCGACCCGGCTGCGTTATGGCAGCCAGGCAGCGCGGCACCACAGGTTGTTCGCGCAACTCGGAATCGCATAGGCGGACCTCGTGTACGCGGTCGCCAGCTACGCCGGCGACCGCACGTGCACTCGGCCCGTTACAGTTTGTCGGCCGCCCTTGGGACGGCCCGGCGGGCGGCCGAGGCGCAACTACACGTAAGCATCGAGCAATGCGAGCGCCGCGTCTCTCGCCTGGACGGCCTTATTTCGACGCATCGCGGCCGGGGCGATCTCGGCGCGTCGGCTAGAATCAGGGACAACGACTTTTCCCTCAGAGAACCCGATGGCTCGTATCACCGTTGAAGACTGCCTGAAACAGATTCCCAACCGCTTCCAGCTCGCGCTGGCGGCAGCCTACCGC
Organism: Burkholderiaceae bacterium; assembly: GCA_035255845.1. GTDB lineage: Bacteria > Pseudomonadota > Gammaproteobacteria > Burkholderiales > Burkholderiaceae_F > JALORV01. The sequence continues at coordinate 7,038 of DATEZE010000117.1, forward strand.
GCTCGCCAGCTGGCACAGGGCCATACGCCGAAGATCGATACCAAGGACAAGCCCGCGGTTGCGGCGCTGCGCGAGATCGCGCAGATGAAGGTCGGCATTGAAATGCTGCGCAAAGTTCCGATGTAAGGCTTGTCGTGGCCTGCAACGTGTGACGCCAGCCCCGACGCCCGGCAAGCACGATGCGGCCACAGGATCCTGCACTCCCCTCCAATCAGCCTTCGCAGCCCGGCTTTGCCCGGCGCGCGGCCGAAGCGCTGAAAAAGGCCGTATGGCGCAGCGACGCGGCTGAAGCGACAGGCGATGGCGTGGCCACCGTCGCCACGCTGACCGAGCGCGTCAAGAAGTACCTCCCGTCGGCCGACGTCCAGAAAGTCAAGGAGGCGTTCCGCTTCTCCGACGAGGCGCATCTCGGCCAGTTCCGGCTCAGCGGCGCGCCGTACATTACGCACCCGCTGGCGGTCGCCGAGATCCTCACCGACTGGCACCTCGATGGTGCCGCAATCCAGGCAGCGTTGCTGCACGACGTGCTCGAGGATTCCGGGATCCCGAAGCACCAGCTGACCGAGCGCTTCGGCGGCACCGTGGCCGAGCTGGTTGACGGCGTCTCGAAGCTCGACAAGCTGCAGTTCTCTTCGACCGAGCAGGCGCAGGCAGAGAACTTTCGCAAGATGCTGCTGGCGATGGCGCGCGATGTGCGGGTCATGCTGATCAAGCTCGCGGACCGGCTGCACAACATGCGCACGCTCGACGCGGTCGAGCCGGAAAAGCGCCGCCGCATCGCCCGGGAGACCCTCGAGATCTACGCGCCGATCGCGCATCGCCTCGGTCTCAACAACCTGTTCCGCGAGCTCGAAGAGCTCAGTTTCCAGCACCTGCATCCACTGCGCTATCGCGTGCTGCAAAAAGCGGTTCTCGCCGCGCGCGGCAACCGCCGTGAGCTGCTCGGCAAGATCCTGCTGTCGGTGCGCAAAGCGCTTCAGGAGACCAAGTTGCGTGCCGAGGTCCACGGCCGCGAGAAGACGCTTTACGGCATCTACCGCAAGATGCTCGAAAAGAACCTGTCATTTTCCGAGGTGCTCGACATCTACGGTTTCCGCGTCGTCGTCGAAAGCCGCAACGAGTGCTACATCGCGCTGGGCTCACTACACGCCCTGTACAAGCCGGTTCCGGGCAAATTCAAGGACTACATCGCGATCCCGAAGGTCAACGGTTACCAGTCGCTGCACACGACCTTGATCGGTCCGTACGGCACGCCGGTCGAATTCCAGATCCGCACACGCGAGATGCATCACGTCGCCGAGTCCGGCGTCGCTGCCCACTGGCTCTACAAGGACGACGATTCCGACCTATCGGAGCTGCAGTCGCGCACGCACCAGTGGCTGCAGTCGCTGCTGGAAATCCAGCGCCACACCGGCGACTCGAGCGAGTTTCTCGAGCACATCAAGGTCGATCTTTTCCCTGACAAGGTCTACGTGTTCACGCCGAAGGGCAAGATCGTCTCGCTGCCGCGCGCCGCGACACCGGTCGACTTCGCCTACGGCATCCACACCGACGTGGGCAACCGGTGCGTCGCCGCGCGCATCAACGGCGAGATCCAGCCGCTGCGCACGCAATTGCGCAACGGGGACATGATCGAGATCATCACCGGACCGGTCGCTCGACCCAATCCGTCCTGGCTTTCGTTCGTGCGAACCGGCAAGTCTCGCTCCGAAATCCGCCACTTTCTGCGCACGATGAAGTTCGACGAATCGGTCGAGCTCGGCGAGCGGTTGCTGGCGCAGGCCGCGCGGCAGTTCAACCTGGCGCTCGCCAGCGTGACCGAGGAGCAGTGGGACGCGGTGGTGCGCCAGGCCGAGATCGAATCGCGCGCGGCGCTGTTCGCCGATATCGGCCTGGGCCGCCGCCTTGCGGCAGTCGTCGCGCGCCAGGTCGCGCTGGCCGCCGATGCCGAGACATCAGGTGAGGCTGACGCCGCCCCGCCCGCCCACGCGCCGGTGGTCGTGCGCGGCACCGAAGGCATGGCGGTGCAGATGGCCAACTGCTGTCACCCGATCCCCGGCGATGCGATTGTCGGCCACATCCGCAAGGGCCAAGGCCTGGCCGTGCACCGGGCCGATTGCAGCCATTCGCAGCGCGCCCGCAAGGCCGATCCAGATCGCTGGATCGAACTTACTTGGGCCCGCGATCCAGCGACGCATTTCACCGTCGGGCTCGACGTCAGTGCGGAAAACGAGCGCGGCGTGCTCGGCCGCATCGCGGTGGCAATCGCCGAGGCCGAATCGAACATTCTCAACGTTCATGTCGACGACGAGGATGCGCGCACTGCGCTGATCCATTTTAAGGTCCAGGTGCGCGATCGCACGCACCTTGCCCGCGTCATCCGCACTCTGCGGCGGGTAAAGCAAGTCCACCGCGTCGC
>DATEZE010000118.1:0-3921 GCA_035255845.1 Burkholderiaceae bacterium
CCTGATCGGCCTTCTCGGCCGCCTTCGGATCAACCTTCTGTCTCCATGCATCCTGTATCCGCCGCTGCGCCGCTTGCCCGGCCTTGTGCTGCGCCTTGATCGCCTGTTTCGTGCCCGGTCCCCATGCTTCGATGGTGATCGGGTTCACGCCGTCCTCGCCGATCATCTCCTCGCCGCTCGGCGTGGTGACGGTCATCACTGCCGTGTCGTCGAGTTCGAACTTCGATAGATCGAAAACCTTTACGCCGTTTATTGAATCGTTCATCTCTATTCCTTTTCGCGGGAAGTTATGAAGCCCGTGGCGACGCGACCGCTATTCCCGCGAAGGAATAGACAGCCGCGCCGCTCGGTGCTACTCGAATCTCGGCCTGACGACCGAATGCATTACGAATTGACGACGTAGACGACGCCGACGCCACCGGCACCCGTGCCCCTGACGTTGATCGACGCATTCACGATCGTGTCGACGCCGCTGATGGTGCGCGGGAATCCGAAGATCATTGCCTGCATGTAATCGGCATCGCCATTCGGATATTCGATCTTGATCGAACAGTTCTCATCGGTATCCGATACTTGTTGCGCGATGATCTGTCCGGGATCGGCGGTGTTGATCGCCAGTTGTACGGTCATCGTTCCCACATCGTGACTGCCCTTGAAAACCTGGACCCAGCGCGTCGCGATCGGCTTGTGCGTGATCTCGGCTGATGTCTTGCCGTGGCTGCCCATATCGGTGATCTCGCCGATCGGCGTGAACACCATTCCGCTCGCCGTATAGCCCGCTTCGTCATACGTCGCGGGAGCCGTCGCGCAAATGCTCATGATCGTTCCGGCTGCGGTCATCACCGCTTGCTGCTGCTGGAACGGCGTCGGCTGCATGCCGGCCGGCGTGTCGGTATAGCTGTGCGGCAGGTTGAGAGGGTTGTCCTGCACCGCCGAGAATAGCGGCCTTACTTTCGTGTTGCTCATTGGTTGCTCCTTCAGCGGATGCTGGGAATAAAAAACCCGCATCTCTGCGGGTCGCTTGACTGCACTGCACAAACATAAAGCCGCCAAACTTCGGCGGCTTCGTCTGAATATTTTCCTATCCGTTAAGGCTTATCGGGCCATGCGCGATTGGACTTCGACATATTCTCATTCATCAATAGCACTTGCAGATTCGCTTCGCAATGCAAGCCGCATACTGATTTGCCTTGCAAGGGTACGACATGATCGACGTGAAACATCAGCCCGAGCGTCCGCGATAAACGTTGCGCCCCATCATAGACTGCGCAAATTGCATTCTTGTCGGCCCACGATGGAACAGCCTTAAGTTTTGCAGCGTGACGACGCATTGCAATCTCATTGGAACGTCCCGCATTTTCGATCTGCCATTTCGTCGACGTTATTCGGCGCTGCGCACGTTGCGCATCGCTTAACGGTTTCGCAACACGCACCCATTCTTTCGATTCTTGCGCAACAGTAGTGCCGTAGTACCGCGCCCGTCTTTGTTCGCGTTCTTTACTAGCATTCTGAGCGTAATAATCAGCCCGATAATCAGAATTAGCTTGCCGCCAATTCTCGTTTTCTACGCGTCGGCAACTCTTGCAGGCAGAACGCAACCCATCACGCCCGTCACGTTGCTTACCAAAAGCAGTTAATGGCAGTGACAGACGGCATTTAGTACAGGTCCGCATGTTAAGCATTATGCCAATACACAATGAAGTCCACGGACCCGGTGTACAGCCCAGTCGCCGCGTCGGCCAGATCAGGCCCGATGACATCCGGCAGGATCGACGACACCGCGACGCCGGCAATATTCCCGCGCTGGTTGGCGCAGGCTTTGCGGACGAGTGCGATCAGCGCGTCGCAGCCCTTCTTGCCTGGGCCTGCCGGTGCGGCGACCGTGGCTTTATTCAAAACCGTCACCTGGACATGCTCACGATTCAGCGCATACGGTTCCAGCATGGCGATCGTGTTGGCGGGCAGGCTCGACACCCGCGTGATGACGATGGCCGGCATCTGCATATCCGGCGACGACACGTCGCCTTCCTTGATCCGCTCGATCGGCACGATCGCCAGCACTGCGGCGTCGTGCGATATCAGATACCAGATGGGCAGCGTGGCGCTCATTCTTCGCGATCGAAAGTGAGGTCGGACGTATCGAGCCCGTGCTTCGATTCCAAGCGGTTCCGCATGTACTCGGCTGCCGCGATGACCGCAGCGCCTGCTTTCGACTCAAGCGCCGGCCTCATGAATGGCTTCGGCTTTGCGCCAGGATGCTGCACCGTCTTGCGGAAAATGCCGCCCAGCGACAACCAGCCTTGATCCTTCGCCGTGATGCGGTGCGCTTTGGTGCCGAACTCGACCCACTTGGCGACGTAGCCGTGCTTCCCGCGTGCGCGCATGTACGAGAACACGCGACCGCCACGGCTGCCGGTGCTGATCTTCAGTCCATTCGCCAGCAGCCCGGATATCGAATTGATGTTGCGCCGGGCTTCGGGAAGGATCACGCGCATGCCCCTGAGCAAGCCCCCACGAAGGACGTTCTTCTCGATCTTCGCCGGCACCTGATCGAGCGCCTGCTGCAACTCGGCCAGCCCGTTGATCTTCACGTCGATCATGGTTCCACCTTCGGCGCAATGACGCGCGCCCGGTGCGACGCCAGCGGATCGTGCTCGGCCATCGGCTCCTCGCCGCGCACCAGTGATACGAGCGTCATGTCGAGCTCGCCCTCGGCATCCGGCGCGACCATGCCGGCCAGCTCGTCATAGGTTGCCGGCGACACCAGCAGCCGCGTTCGTTTCTTCCACAGCCGGTTCATATCGAATAGCGTTCCGCAGTGATCTCGATGAAACGCTTGCGACCTCCGACCTCGGACGGGCCGCCGACGATGCTGAAAATCTGGTCGTCGTCACCGTGAACCACGACGCGCATCGCGCTCGATAAGTCCGAACGCCACCGCATCCGTATCCGCGTCAGCACTCTCCCCACCGGCAGCCCGCCGGCCAGGAACTCGCCGCGACTTGGCGGGATGTCCTGCACCTCAGCCCACAGCCGCGCCGGCGTCGAGCTGTCCTCGTATTCGATCGGCGCCCAGGTCACGGTCTCGACGCCGGTATCGCCGTCGATGGCGACTGTTTTCGCCTCGATGGTGATCTGCCGGTTCAGTCGCGGGCTCATGCCAGCGACCCATTGATGCGCTGGAACGCGAGCCACGTCCCCTCGATATGCATGATCTCTTCGCCGTGCTCGGCCAGATCGTGCAGCGCTTCCCGCACCTCGACCGTGCCGGCGTCGTGATAGTCGTGCCAGATGATCACTCCGCCCGGCCGGATCACCGACCATGCCAGCATCGTGTCGTGCATCACACCGTCGTAACTGTGATCGCCGTCCACGAAGACCGCGTCGACCTCGAACAGATCGCCCGGCGTCAGATAACGCGAGCCCATTGTCGGCAGCAACAGCGTAAAGCGCGGATCGTTCTCGACCAGATGCCCCGGCTGCACCGGCACTTCGTTGCGTTGCACGCGCAGCGGCGGCGTGAAGCCGCGCGGCACGTCGATGCCCAGATAGTGCGTGATCGACGGCACCGAACGCAGCACCGCGAATGCCGTCCTGCCTTCGTTGACGCCGAACTCGATCATGGCCTTCGGCTTGACTTCCTGCAGCAGGCCGATCACGCACTCCAGCTCGCCCGGGTTGATATATCTTTTCGACAGCCCGGCCCAGTCGATCATGGCGGCGTTGATCGACTCTTTGGAAACCGTCGGCAGCGTCAGCATGGCAGCCACATTGCGATGAAGCGCCGCAGCCGCGCCTCGGCCATCGGCAGGTCGATGCGCTTGTCGCACGCGTGCGTGTGCGAGAAACAGGTGCAGGCGTTGATCGGCTCGATCGCCAGATGCGGCGACAGTTTCGCGCCCATCGAGAAGCTCGAGCCGT
>DATEZE010000119.1:0-2135 GCA_035255845.1 Burkholderiaceae bacterium
GCCGCAGGTTCTGCCACACATTCGAAAACCCCGGGCCCGGGTTGGAAGGCTTGCGCTGGAAGGCTTCGATCGATGAACTGTGCGACCAGACATTGATCATGTCCATCGCTGCCGATGCATCGTCGCGTGTCGCCGCAAGCAGCGCGTCCGAGACACTCATCGGGAACGCCGCCGAAACGAGCGCCGCGCCAAGCATGCGTTCGCCGATGCGGCGTGCCAGTTCAAGCGTTATCAGCGATCCCATGCTGTGGCCAACGACGAGCACGCGCTGCGCGCCGCTGGCCTCGATGCTGTCGTGCAGCCGGTCTGCCATCGCCTCGACCGAGGCGAGTGCCGGGCCGGCGCTGCGCATATGGCCCGGCAGATCGAAGGCGAGCACGCTGTAGCCGTGGTGCGCGAGGTACCTGCTCTGCAGGCCCCAGACGCTGTGATCGTGCTCGGCACCGTGGATGAAGACAACGGTGGGCCGGGCGGGGTCGAAGGACCGGCCGCCGGTGTAGGCGTAGAGCCCCTGCGACGCCGGCAGGTTCATCTCAGGCCACCTTCTGCGCGCGCTTCAGCGCCTGGGCGAGATCGTCGAGCAAGTCGGCACGATCCTCGAGACCGACCGAAAGCCTGATCGTGCCCTGCGTGATACCGGCTGCAGCGAGTTCATCGTCCGGAACGCGGAAGTGCGTGGTTGAGGCCGGATGGATGACCAGCGACTTTGCATCGCCGACGTTGGCCAGATGCGAGAAGACCCGCAGTGCCTCGACGAAAGCGCGGCCGGCCGCGCGCGAGCCCCTTAGATTGAAGCTGAACACCGCGCCAGCGCCGCGCGGCAGGAGTCGCCGCGCGAGCGCGTGGTCGGGATGCGAATCCAGCTCCGGGTAGGCGACCGACTCGACGGCCGTGTGCCCGGCCAGGAAGCGCACCACTTCGCGCGTGTTTTCGACGTGACGCTGCATCCGCAGCGGTAGTGTTTCGATTCCCTGCAGCAGCAGAAAGGCGGTGTGCGCACTCATGCATGCGCCGAAATCGCGCAGGCCCTCACGCCGCGCACGCAGCAGGAACGGGGCGACCGTGCTTTCTTCGGCGAAGTTCATGCCGTGGAAGCCGGCGTAGGGCTCGGTCAGCGTCGGATAGCGACCGCTCGCCAGCCAGTCGAAAGTACCGCCATCGATCAGCACGCCGCCGATCGCGACGCCGTGACCGCCGAGGAACTTGGTGGCCGAGTGATAGACGAGGTCGGCGCCATGGTCGAACGGCGTCATCAGCCATGGCGTCGTGAAGGTCGAGTCGACCAGCAGCGGAAGGCCATGTTCATGTGCCAGGGCGCTTACTGCCGGAAGGTCGAGCACGTCGAGTCCCGGATTGCCGAGTGTCTCGCCGAACAACAGTCGAGTGCTCGGCCGGATCGCTGCGCGCCATGCGGCCAGGTCACGCGGACTGACGAAGGTCGTCTCGACGCCGAAGCGTGGCAAGGTGTAGGCGAGCAGGTTGTGCGAGCCGCCATACAGCGAACGGCTCGCCACGATATGGCCGCCGGCGCCCATCAACGTGGCGATCGCGAGATGCAACGCAGCCTGGCCGCTTGCAGTCGCGATCGCGCCGACCCCCTGTTCCAGCGCGGCCATGCGTTCCTCGAATACGGCGACCGTCGGATTCGAGATGCGCGAGTAGACATGTCCGGCGCGCTCCATGTTGAACAGCGCCGCCGCATGATCCGAGTCCTCGAAGACGAACGAAGTGCTGGCGTAAATCGGCACCGCCCTTGCACCGGTCGCCGGGTCCGGGGACTGGCCGGCATGAAGTGCGAGGGTGTCGAAGCCCGGATAACGCACGGTCATGGCAAACCCTTACGTGCAGCAAAGTCCGATGATGCCAGCGCGGCCGACCACGACGCGGCCCTGGAATCGACCGATCGCTCAATCGGCGGCCGCTACACTTCAAGAGCTTCCATGGATGCCCGGATTCAGCTTTATCCGCCGATCGAGCCGCACGACAGCGGCATGCTCGCGCTCGACGACGTGCACACGATGTACTGGGAGGCGATCGGCAATCCGAACGGGGTGCCGGTGCTGTTTCTGCATGGCGGGCCGGGCGGAGGTTGCTCGCCCGAGCATCGGCGTTTCTTCGATCCGGATGCCTTCCAC
>DATEZE010000120.1:0-11797 GCA_035255845.1 Burkholderiaceae bacterium
TCATCGACAGCGCGCTGGTCGGCGAGCCCGATGCGATCCTGCTGGTGGAATTCATGGGCGAAGACGCCGAGGCGCCACGCCGCCGACTCGAGGAACTCGTGCAGCTGATGGGCGACCTCGGCCTGCCCGGCCAGGTCGTGCGGATGCCGGATGCCGGCGCGCAGAAGGCACTGTGGGACGTGCGCAAGGCGGGGCTCAACATCATGATGAGCATGAAGGGCGACGGCAAACCGGTGTCCTTCATCGAGGACTGCGCGGTCCCTCTCGAGCACCTCGCCGAATATGTCGCGCGGCTGACCGATGTTTTCACGCGCCATGGCACTCGCGGCACCTGGTATGCCCATGCGTCCGTCGGCACGCTCCATGTGCGCCCGATCCTCGACATGCGACGGGGCGGGCCGAACGGTGGCGCGGCCAAGATGCGAGCTATCGCCGAAGAGGCAGCGGCGATCGTGCGCGAATACAAAGGTGCGTTCTCCGGCGAGCACGGTGATGGATTGGTGCGCACAGAGTGGGTCGCGTGGCAGTTCGGCCCGCGACTGACGCGTGCGTTCGAGGAGGTGAAGCGGCTCTTCGACCCCGACGGACTGATGAATCCCGGCAAGATCGTGCGCGGGACCAAGATGGACGACGCGCAGCTATTCCGCTATCCGCCGGGGTACGCACCCTTGCAGCTGGATACCGCGCTCGACTGGTCGGCGTGGAACGTGCAGGCTGATCCGTTGACCGAGCAGGTGACCGCGCCCGGAACCGGCGGCGATCCGGCGCGGGGCTTCGCCAAGGCCGTCGATATGTGCAACAACAACGGCCACTGCCGCAAGTTCGACGCCGGCACGATGTGCCCGAGCTTTCGCGTCACGCGCGACGAGGAGCACCTGACACGCGGCCGTGCAAACACGCTGCGGCTCGCTCTGTCCGGTCAACTTGGCCCCGACTTCGCGAACGACGCGGTACGCGCGGCGCTCGACTTGTGCGTCAGCTGCAAGGGTTGCCGGCGCGAGTGTCCGACCGGTGTCGACATGGCGAAGATGAAGATCGAATTCGCCTGGCACTGGCAGAAGAAACACGGGCTGTCGCCAAAGGACATGCTCATCGCAACGATGCCGAAGTGGGCGCCATGGGCGGCACGCTTTCCGTTCGTCGCCAACTTGCGCGACACGCTGCCGGGAGCGGCGCGCTTGAGCGAACGCGTCGCCGGTTTTACAGCGCAGCGCGTGCTGCCGCAATGGCGGCGCGACACGTTCCTGTCGAGTCGGGCGGCGCGCGAAGCAGCGGTGGAAACACCCGACGTCGTGCTGCTGGTCGACACCTTCAACAATTATCACGAGCCCGAGAATGCCCACGCGGCGCTGCGCGTACTGCGCGCGGCGGGCTACCGGGTCGCAGTAGCGCGCCCGAAAGCGACCGACCACGAACCCTCACGACCGCTGTGCTGCGGCCGGACCTACCTGACCGCGGGATTGGTCGACGACGCACGGCGCGAAGCGCTACGCATCGTTGATGCACTGGCGCCGCACGTAGCCGAAGGCGCCACGATCGTCGGACTCGAGCCCTCGTGCCTGCTCTCGCTGCGTGACGAATTTCTCGTAATGGGGCTCGGCGAGGACGCTGGCATCCTGTCTAAGCGGGCATTGCTGATCGAAGAGTTTCTCGCGCGCGAACACATTGGAGGTCGGCTCGACCTCAAGCTGAAGGCGTTGCCGCAGAAGCGAGCGCTGGTGCACGGGCACTGTCACCAGAAGGCGTTCGCGGCCCAAGATCCGGTGCTGACGATCCTCGGGCTGATCCCCGATCTGAAGGTCGAGGCGATTGAGTCGAGTTGCTGCGGCATGGCCGGCAGCTTCGGCTACGAGGCGGCGCACTACGAGATCTCGATGCGTATGGCCGAACTTTCGTTGCTTCCCGCCGTGCGTGCCGCCGGCGAAGACACGCTGATCGTCGCCGACGGCACGAGCTGCCGCCACCAGATCGCCGACGGCACGCGCGGCACGCAGTGGCGCGATGCGCTGCACGCGGCGCGCGTGCTTGCAGCGGCGCTCGCCTGAATCGCGCGCAGCCTGTCCCAGCCCACCAAGACTTGCGGTCCGCGACGGCGCGTGGGGCATCTTCGTCGCGTGTCTTGCCGCAGCCCGGACCTACTCCATCGCCATCTGTTCGAAAGATAACTCGAGCGATTCCATCAACACGGTGGATGCCAATGCATCCAGTGGCGAATAGGCCAGCCGGACGGGCCGGCAGCCGGAAAAAATCCACGCAGCGACCGCACGACGCCTCGGACCCAGCAGTTCGATCCGGACCGTTTTACCGCGCAGGCGCTTCGTACCACGAGCGCGGTGCCACCAGGCGTAAACAGTCAACTGCCCGTCGAAGCCGCGCTGTAGCAGTAGCGTGGAACGGTAAGGGGCCAGGGCGGTGTCGACGCCCGAGCCGTAGGCCGCGGGGAAATCCGGAAACTCGACACGGCAGAAACCGAGCGAACCGTCGTCGCCCGCGCCGATCCAGACTCGAAAGTCGACGCTGGGATACGGCCGGTCACTGCGAACAGCCACGATTCACTCGATCTCGAGGCGCTCGTAGGCGAGCACGATTTCTTCGATGGCGACGTCTGAGCCCTTGGCATTGAGCGGTCCGCTGGTGTGCTTGATGATGCGCGCGCGCAGCAGTTTCCAGGTCATCACGGCCGCCGTGTGGTCTTCCGTCTGCAACGTGATCGTGACCGTCCGAAACGCCGCCTGGTCGCCGTTGCGGATCTGATTGAGCCACTGGTAAAGATTCAGCACACCGATGACTCCGCGGCGCAGCGTCACATCGCCGACCTTGTTCAGGCCGGTAATCTTGATCGGCGAGTTCTCTTTGGCGTTGCCGTTGCGGTACTCGATCACATCGACCGAGGTGTCGATGCCGCTCACTTCCTCGAAGCCCGCCTGCGCGCCATCGGTGACGCCGTCGCCCAGATCCACCAGAAAATTTAATTGCGTGTAGGGCCGCTCGCGTTGAATCGCCATGTCGTGCTCCCTTGCTGTCCGCCCGTGACTGCGGCAACGAAGCCGCGCGCCGCTGGCGCGCACCCGTCGGTGAAGACGGGGGCGATCATAGGACGGCCTCGCGCGCCGTCGCCAGATCGAATCGGCATGAGCGCGCCAAACGTGCGGCCGCAGCTCTGGTTGAAGTCACGACCCGTCCTGTTCGCGGGATGCCGGGTTCGGTTCGGACCGCGGCACCATGCCGCCGTAAAAACCGGGATGGGGGCGAAGCCCGACTCCAGCCGTGTCGTTTCGGGCGCGCGTGTACGGCGCCTGTGCATCGCCGCGCATCTGCAACGCGATGCGAGCGGGTTGCGACGCGATGCCAGGTCCCTGGGTGGAGGAACCGAATGGCCAAGCAATCGACTACGAAGCCTTCTCGCCGCGGTGCGACCGCTGCGCGAGCCAGCAAGCGGAGCGCATCACCCAGCCGCGGCAGCAGGACGCGTGCGGCAAAGGCGCGCACCGCGCGCGCGGTTGCGCCCGCAAAAGGCCCGGTCACCCTCGAGGAGGCGCGTGCCATTGCGCGAGCCAGGCAGGTTGCGCGGACCCCGATGACGACGGCGCTCAGGGCGAAGCCTCCGGCAGCGACGGCGGCCTCGGTCGGCGAAGAACGCAAAAAGCTGGAGAAGGAGCGGCAGGAGGAATTGGCGCGTCGCGTCCGCGACTACAAGGCGACGATGGCCGTCATGAAGAAGCGCGGCGCGCGCCGACCGCGCGCGAAGACCGAGCCCATCGAGGGTGCTGCGGCTGAAGCCGGCTTCGCTCCGCTGCAGATCTTCGCGGAGGGCGATTCGTGGTTCGACTATCCGGTTCCATTTTTCAACGGCGGCATTGTTCCTCGACTCGAGGGCCTGCTTGGCGTTCCGATACTGAACCTCGCCAAGGCTGGCGACGAAGTGCGCTACATGCTCGGGGTCGAGGAGCGCAAGCTGCTGGCCAAGCACTTCTCGGACGGCTGTCCCGCCGGCGGACCCTGGGACGCGCTGCTGTTTTCCGGAGGCGGAAACGATATCGTCGACAACCCGATGGCGCTGTGGATCAAAGACTTCGATTCCTCGGCCGGCCCGGCCCAGCAGATCAACCAGCCGCGCTTCGCCGCCGCGCTGGCTCTCGTGCGAGCCGGCTATGAGGACCTGATCACGCTACGCGACCAGCTCAGTCCCACGACGCAACTCGTGTTCCATTCCTATGACTTCGCGATTCCAGACGGGCGCGGCGTGTGCTTTTACGGGCCGTGGCTCAAGCCGACGTTCGATCTGCGTGGCTTTGTGTCGCAGGCTAGCGCGTTCAAGGTGGTGTCGGTCATGCTGCAGCAGTTCGCCGCACTTCTCGCGACGCTGGCCACGCACAACGGCGTGACTTTCATCAACACTCAGGGCACGCTGGTTCCGCAGAAGAGTTCGTGGCACAACGAACTGCATCCGTCGCGCAAGGGCTTCGATAGGTTTGCGGAACGCTTCCGCGCGGAGTTGAAGACGCTGTTTCCGACACGCGTCATCTGATTGTGCTGCGCCGCGCGCAGCAATTCGGGTGGAGCGTGCAGCAGGGTGAGCGGTCGCGGGCGCAGGCATTCGCGGCCGCCTACGTGCTCGTCTGGGTGGGTTTCAGTGCTGCCGCGACCGGCGCGCACTGGGCACTGCAGGCAGCAGGCTGGATCAACCCGATGATCGCGAGCACGTCCGTGATGCTTAACGTCGCGCTTCTCATTATTGCCGGCGTCTACCAGTTCACTCCGCTCAAGCACGTCTGTCTGGCGAAGTGCCGCACACCCGTGGGATTCCTGCTCGGCGAATGGCGCCCCGGCGTCGCCGGCGGCTTTGCGATGGGCGTGCGCCACGGGCTGTTCTGCGTCGGCTGCTGCCGGATCCTGATGGCCCTGCTGTTCGTTGGCGGCGCGATGAACCTTGCCTGGATAGCGGCGCTCTCGATCGCCGTGGCGATAGAAAAGCTGGCTCCGCGTGGAGATCGCTTGTCGCATTGGCTCGGCACCGCGTTGATCGCTGTCGGACTCCTCCGACTCGTGCTTCTCACGGGAGGGTGATCTGCCTGCCGAAGCAACGAGGAGAAGTAAGTTGAGCGCCGCTGACGACTATCTGGCTGAGTCCATCGAGCGCGCGCGCCCGTCGTTCAAAACGACATCGAACAGCCTGATCCGGGCTGCGTAGTAGCGGTCGAGACGCCAGTCCTTCATGAGCTCGATACCCAGTTCGAAAGCCTCTCTGTCGAGCTCGTAGAGTTCCCCAAGCGGAAACTGCGACTCCTCCGCGATGGCGGCAGTGAGTCGCGACAACACTTCAGCCGAAGGGCTCCCAGCGTTTTTCTCAAGGTACTTCCGGACTTCCTTGATCGCATTCACGTTGTGTCCTCGATTTAGGGAAAGCTGGATCTCGACCGAAAGCGTAGCGCCACTTCAACAAGGCTGCGATGACGCACCGCAGGAATGGGCTATCTCCTCGTGTCGTGTGGCAACCGCATATGTATAAAAAACAGTCTGCTACGGCATTAATTAAATGTGGATTCGAGATGCGGCATCGCAATAATCAAACCGCGGACGGTTACCGCGGCTCGTGAGCAACTCGCAGGCTGTGTCGCCCGCTGGACGTCGACTACAACCGCCTCGCCGCGGGCTGCAGGTGTGCGGGCGTTACAAATTGCAGCACCTCATCGCCGGTCGATTCTCGCAGCCGCACGTTCTTGTCGGTGCCAGTCCATCGCCACCGAGTCCGAACGAACGCCCGGGTAGTGGAACAGAGTCGAGGTTCGCCCAGCGCACTGATGCTCAATACGTCGACAAGATTCGAAGCATCGGCCAGCGCGTGCAGGAATACGCGTCGGGTACGCTTTCGGTCGGCAATGGGCCAGGCGATCTCGGACTTGATATGACAACGGGTGCGGAGCGGCGATGAAGCGCGAGATGTTCGGCGGCCTGCCGGCGTGGTCCGTCGTCGTCCCGCTCGCAGCTTGCGCGATGCTGGCGGTGACCTGGGGCGGCTCCCCCGGCTGGTTGTTGCTGTCATGCGCCGGCGTCGCGCTCATCGCCGCCGTGCTGGTTGCCGTACACCACGCCGAAGTCATCGCGCTGCGAGTCGGTGAGCCCTTCGGGACATTGATCCTGGCGCTCGCCGTCACGGTGATCGAGGCGTCATTGATCGTTGCGATGATGCTTTCCGGTGGCACCGCGGCGGCCGCCCTGGCTCGCGACACTGTATATGCGGCAGTGATGATCATCTGCACTGGCGTAGTGGGACTCAGCCTGGTGACTGGGAGCTTGCGCCACCGCGAACTGTCGTTCCGGCCAGAAGGCACCATACCGCCGCTTGCGGTAATGGCCACCCTTACAACGCTGACGCTGGTCCTGCCTGCATACACGACTACCACGCCCGGTCCGACACTGTCTCCGGCGCAGCTCGTGTTCGCAGGAGTGGTCTCGCTCGTGCTCTACGCAGTCTTCGTGTTCGTGCAGACCGTGCGGCATCGCGACTATTTTCTGCCCGAAAACTTCGACAGCGAGGACGCGCACGCCACGCCGCCCACGACGCCGGTCGCACTGGCAAGCCTCGCGCTGCTCCTACTGTCGCTCGTTGCTGTTGTAGGTCTTGCAAAGGTGCTGTCACCGAGCATTGAAGCCGCGGTCCACGCGGCTGCATTGCCGCACGCCGTAGTCGGCGTCGCCATTGCGCTGATGGTGTTGTTGCCAGAAACCGTGGCCGCTGTGCGCGCGGCGAATCGAAACCGCATGCAAATCAGCTTCAACCTCGCACTGGGGTCGGCGATCGCGACGATCGGCCTGACAATCCCCACGGTCGCGGTCACGTCGATCGCACTCGGCTTGCCGCTGGAACTGGGCCTGCCGCCGAAGGAAGTGGCACTTCTGGCACTGAGCCTGCTGCTTTCGTCGATGACGCTGGCGGCTGGCCGGGCCACGGTGTTGCAGGGCGCGGTTCACCTCGTGGTGTTCGCAGTGTTCGTGTTCCTGGCCATGGTGCCGTAGCTGCGGAGAGCTCAATGGGACGTGCAGTCATCGTCGCCTATCGGCCGAAGCCAGGCATGCAGGAGCAGCTCGCGTCGCTGGTAGCTAGGCATGTCGAACTTCTGCGCGCCGAGGGTCTGGCATCCGCCAAGCCGGCCTATGCGATGTGTGCGGCCGACGGCACAATCGTGGAAGTTTTCGAGTGGCTGTCGCAGGACGCCATCGACCGGGCGCACTCAAGCTCAAAAGTCCAGGCGCTTTGGGCGGAGTTTTCGCTGGTGTGCGACTATGTTCCGGTGGGGTCGCTTGCGGAGGCCTCGCGTCCGTTCTCCGAGTTCAGATCGCTCTGAGTTCACCAGGCATCGAATATCGGCTCTCCAAAGAAGGACGTGCGTGACATCAGAATCGAATGCACTGAGTCTGGTCAACGATCCCGAGGTACGCCGCTATCGCCTTCTGCTCGACGGCCAGGACCTGGGGTTCGTCGATTACGACCCGATCGG
The DNA here is from genome assembly GCA_035255845.1 of Burkholderiaceae bacterium. Classification (GTDB taxonomy): domain Bacteria; phylum Pseudomonadota; class Gammaproteobacteria; order Burkholderiales; family Burkholderiaceae_F; genus JALORV01. The sequence continues at coordinate 7,500 of DATEZE010000120.1, forward strand.
TGAACTTGCGATCCTGGTCAAGCACACCGAGATCCGGCCCGAGTTCGAAGGCAAGGGATACGGATCCGAGCTGGTACGTCGCGTGCTCGAAGACATACGCCGGCAGGGCAAGACCGTGCTTCCGATCTGTCCTTACGCGCTGAACTTCATCCGGCGTCACCGCGAATACGTGGAACTCGTTCGGCCCGACATGCGGGCACTCATCTAGCGCGGAGCACAGGCGGAGTTCAGCCCGTGCGTCCGGCATCCGGCGCGCCTCGGTCCGATAGCGAGGGGCGCGCGACACTGCACTAGTTCAACCTGCCCGGAGACAATCGATGAAACCAGTTATCCGAGCCGCTGGAGCTGCGACGCTGGCCTTTGCGGCCGCACTTGCGTCGGCGGCGGCAAGTTCATACCCCGAAAAGCCCGTCACGATGGTCGTCCCGTTCCCGCCGGGAGGCTCGAGCGACATGGTGGCTCGCACGCTGGGACCGAAGCTGTCGGCTTCGCTCGGACAATCGTTCGTTGTCGAGAACCAGGCAGGGGCCACCGGCGCCATCGGCGCCGCGCGGGTCAAGCGTGCGCCGGCCGACGGCTACACGATCCTCGTTGCCTCGATCGGGGTCTATGCGACCAATCCGTTTCTGCAGAAGGGGCTGCAGTACGACCCGGCCAAGGACTTCGATCTGCTGACGGTCGCAGTGCGCGCGCCAAATGTGCTCGTCGCTAACCCCTCGGTCCCGGCGAACACCGTCGCCGAACTGATCGACTACCTGAAAAAGAACCCGGACAAGGTCTCGTTCGCGTCCAGCGGCGCCGGGTCTTCCGATCACCTGACCGCGGCGCTGTTCTGGCAGCGAACCGGAACTACCGGGATTCACGTGCCGTACAAGGGCGGCGGACCGGCGATCCAGGACCTGATCGCGGGCCATGCGCAGGTCTCGTTCCAGAACATCAACTCGGTGCTGAATCACATCCGATCGGGCAAGTTGAAAGCGCTCGCGGTGACGGCGGACAAGCGCTCCGCCGTGCTGCCGGACGTTCCGACGCTCGCGGAAACGGGAGTCAAGGGCGTGGAAGTTTCTTCGTGGCAGGCTGTCGCGGCACCGAAGGGACTTCCAAAGGATGTGAACGAGAAACTGCACGGCGCAATCGTCAAGGCGTTGAACGATCCCGATGTACGCAAGAACCTGACGGAGCAGGGCTTCGAGGTCGTCGGCAACTCTCAGGAGCAGTTTGCGACTTTCTTGACACAGGAGCTGGCGCGCTGGAAGGCCGTGATCGAGACCGGCAAGATCACGCTCGACTGACGTGACACGATCGCTTCCTTGGCTGCCGGAGCCATGACAAGTACGCCGATCGTCCGCGCGCTGCGCGTCGTGCCTGTCGCGGGCCGCGACAGCATGCTGCTGAACCTGTCGGGAGCTCATGCTCCGTTTTTTACGCGCAATCTGCTGATCCTGACGGACAGCAGCGGCGCGACCGGCGTCGGTGAAGTGCCGGGTGGCGAGAAGATCCGCCAAACGCTGGAAGACGCGCGTCCGTTCGTCGAAGGCCGCGCGATCGCCGATCATCACGCCGTCCTCGCGACGGTGCGCGAAAAGTTCGCGGGGCGCGATAGCGGTGGCCGCGGCCTGCAGACCTTCGACCTGCGAACGACGATCCATGTCGTGACCGCGATCGAATGCGCGTTGCTCGACCTCTTTGGCCAGCACGCGGGCCTGCCGGTGGCGGCGCTGTTGGGCGAGGGCCAGCAGCGCGACGTGGTCGAGATGCTCGGCTACCTGTTCTTTGTTGGCGACCGGACCCGCACGGACCTTCCGTACACCGATCCGGCAAATGAGCCCGACGGTGCCGATGATTGGTTTCGGGCTCGACATGTCACGGCGCTGACGCCGCAATCGATCGTCCGCCAGGCCGAGGCCGCGCATGCGAAATACGGTTTCAACGATTTCAAGCTGAAGGGCGGCGTGCTACGCGGCGAAGATGAAGTCGCAGCAATTCGAGCTCTGCATGAGCGCTTCCCGCACGCGCGGGTGACGCTCGACCCCAACGGGGGCTGGCTATTGCAGGATGCAATCCGCCTGATGCGTGATTTGCGCGGCGTGCTTGCCTATGCCGAGGATCCGTGCGGTGCCGAAGACGGCTTTTCCGGCCGCGAGGTGATGGCGGAGTTCCGTCGCGCGACCGGACTGCCGACTGCGACGAACATGGTGGCGACCGATTGGCGGCAGCTGACGCACGCACTGGCGTTGCAGTCGGTCGATATTCCGCTGGCGGATCCACATTTCTGGACCATGGCGGGATCGGTGCGTGTCGCCCAGACCTGCAGGGACTGGGCACTCACGTGGGGTTCGCACTCCAACAACCACTTCGATGTTTCGCTGGCAATGTTCACGCACGTGGCCGCTGCTGCGCCCGGACGCGTCACCGCGATCGACACCCACTGGATCTGGCAGGACGGCCAGCGGCTGACGAAGGAGCCGCTGCAGATCCGCGGCGGTATCGTGGAGGTTCCGCGCCGGCCGGGACTGGGCGTCGACTTGGATCCGATCGAGGTCGAAAAGGCACACGAGTTGTACAAGCAGCACGGCCTCGGCGCGCGCGATGACGCGGTCGCAATGCAGTACCTGATCCGGGGCTGGAAATTCGATCCGAAGCGGCCCTGCCTTGTCCGTTAGGGAGCCACCATGCGCGAGAACAAGCTGCGTTCGATCTGGCAAGGCGGCGCCGCCGCCGTCAACGGCTGGCTGGCGATCGCCAACAGCTTCTCGGCCGAAACGATGGCGCAGCAAGGCTGGGACTCGCTGACCGTCGACCTGCAGCATGGCATGGTCGACTACCAGTCGATGATCCCGATGCTGCAGGCGATCAGCACTACAGAGACTGTGCCGATCGTGCGCGTGCCGTGGCTCGAGCCCGGAATCCTGATGAAGGTTCTGGATGCAGGCGCCTACGCGGTCATCTGCCCGATGGTCAACACACGCGAGGACGCGCAACGGCTAGTGGCTTACACACACTACGCGCCGCAGGGCACCCGCAGCTTCGGCCCGATACGGGCCACGCTCTATGGCGGGGCCGACTACTTCCAGCACGCCAACCGCACGATCGTGACTTTCGCGATGATCGAAACCGCACAGGCGCTGGACAACCTCGACGCGATCCTGTCGGTCGAAGGACTCGACGCCGTCTACATCGGGCCGTCGGACCTGTCGATCTCGCTGGGATGCAAGCCGTCGTTCGACGAGCTGGAGGCGAAGGCCGAGCAGGCAGTCGCGCATATCCTCGCGCGTTCGCGACACCACGGCGTTGTCGCCGCCATCCACAACGGCACGCCAGAGTCCGCTCTGCGGCGTATCCGGCAGGGATTCCAGCTCGTCACGATCAGCTCCGACGCACGGCTGATGGCGGCGGGCGCGCAGCAGGTGATGGCGAAGATGCGCGCCCGATAGCTGGCGGGGCGCTGGAACGCGGGTCGAAAGCCCGGTCTTGGTTGGACTTTGGATCGGCGCCGCGCCTATGCTGTTGTTGCCGCCGCTGCCGCACTTCGCGAGGCACCTGCGCGCCCCAGCGGCGACCGAGGCCTGAACTTCACTGCGAGGAACCGCCATGCAAATTTCCGGAATGCTCCATGGCGCCAGACTGCTGCGCTTCGTCGGCTTCCCGGCGACGGAGGTGCTGGGGCCGGCGTCGAGCGAGGAGGAGATCAAGGCGCTGATCGACAAGCACGGCCTCATCTTCATCAAGCCAGTGTTCAAGGGCGGCATCGGCAAGAAGGGAAAGGCAGGTCTGCTGGGCCGCGCGACTGACTTGAAGACAGCGCTCGCCGAAAAAGAGCGGCTTTACTTTGCCGAGCACAAGGTCGGCCACATGACGGCGAAGGCGAACGGTGTGACCTTCGAAGCCGGTGTGCCGGCCGAGCACGAGGTTTACTTCTCGATCAGCGACTCAACGCGCTTCCGCGCGCCGACGATGACCATCACGCACATGGGCGGCGTCGACATCGAAGAACTTGACAAGAGCCAGGTTGCGATGGTGCCATTTGATCCACTGACCGGGCTCAAGGCCTTCGTGGTCGCCAACGCGCTCACCGAGATCGGCGCGCCGAAGGAGATCCTGTCTCCGCTGGTGCAGCAGCTCCCCAAGCTGTGGGAACTGTTCCACGACTTCGGCATGACCACGCTCGAGCTCAACCCGATCCGGATGCGCGAGGACAAGACCGGGCGGCTGACGCCGGTCGCCTGCGACTTCAAGTGCGGCTTCGACCGTGACGATCCGCGCTTGCTGCGCCTCGGTTTGCCGGCGCATCTGTTTTC
>DATEZE010000121.1:0-6544 GCA_035255845.1 Burkholderiaceae bacterium
GGTCACGCCGGGCGTGCCCTTCGCATCGAGCAGCGATACCAGCGCCTCACCGACGCTCAGTTCGGTGATCGCTTTGGCGGCATCGAGCTTCGGGTTCGGCCGCATAGTCTCGGCCGCCGTCTTGACGGCCTTCTGGTCGCGCGGCGTGAAGGCGCGCAACGCGTGCTGCACGCGGTTGCCGAGCTGACCCAGCACCTTTTCAGGAATATCGAGTGGATTCTGCGTGACGAAGTACACGCCGACACCCTTCGAGCGGATCAGCCGCACAACCTGCTCGACCTTCTCGAGCAGCGCCGGCGGCGCTTCGGCGAAAAGCAGATGGGCCTCGTCGAAGAAAAACACCAGCTTTGGCTTGTCGCGATCGCCGATCTCGGGCAGGTTTTCGAACAATTCCGACAGCAGCCACAGCAAAAACGTTGCGTACAGGCGCGGCGCATTCATCAGCTTGTCCGCCGCGAGCACGTTGACGACGCCCCGGCCGTCGACCGTTTGCATCAGGTCATCGATGTTCAGCATCGGCTCGCCGAAGAATCGGTCGCCGCCCTGCTCCTCGATCTGCAGCAGGCCGCGCTGGATCGCGCCGATGGATGCCGACGACACATTGCCGTACTCGTTCTTGATCTTGGCCGCGTTGTCGCCGACGAACTGCACCATCGCGCGCAGGTCTTTGAGGTCGAGCAGCAGCAGGCCGTTGTCGTCGGCCACCTTGAAAACGATCGCCAGCACGCCTTCCTGCGTCTCGTTCAGGCCAAGCAGGCGCGCGAGCAGCAGTGGTCCCATGTCGGAGACCGTGGCGCGCACCGGATGGCCCTGCTCGCCCCAGACGTCCCAGAGCGTCACGGGGCAGGCGCCCCACTCGGGCTCGGGCAGCCCGTGCTCCTGCAGTCGCGCCTTCAGTTTGTCTGTCGGCGCGCCGGCCTTCGAGATCCCGGTGAGATCGCCCTTGATATCCGCCATGAATACCGGCACGCCAATGCGCGAGAAGCTTTCAGCAAGCTTCTGCAGGCTGACCGTCTTGCCGGTCCCGGTGGCACCCGTGATGCAGCCGTGCCGGTTCGCCAACGCCGGCAGCATTCCCAGTTCCATGTCACCCGATTTCGCGATGATCAGCGGCTCGCTCATGATTCCCCCGTACGATGCCGCGCAGTCTAGCCAATCGAGGAGCGGTGCGAGGCCGCCCCGCTGCCTCCGCTAGACTGCGCCTCTTTGCAGACTACGCAGATCGACGCACCATGGCCGGTCATTCCAAATGGGCCAACATCCAGCACCGCAAGAACCGGCAGGACGTCAAGCGCGGATCGCTCTGGACCAAGATCATCCGCGAGGTGACGGTGGCTGCGCGCGACGCCGGGCCGGATCCTGCGATGAATCCACGACTGCGGCTCGCGCTGGACAAGGCACGGCTCGGCAACGTGCCAAAGGACAAGCTCAATAGCGCGATCCAGCGCGGCTCCGGCAAGCTCGAGGGCGCAAGTTACGAGGAAATCCGCTACGAGGGCTACGGCATAGGCGGCGCCGCGCTGATGATCGACTGCATGACCGACAATCGGACACGCACGGTCGCCGAAGTGCGGCATGCGCTGAGCAAGCACGGCGGCAACCTCGGCACCGACGGGTCGGTGGCCTTCAACTTCAAGCACTGTGGCCAGTTGGTGTTCGCCCCCGGCACCTCGGAGGAAAAGGTGATGGAGGCGGCGCTGGACGCCGGCGCGGAGGATGTCGTCAGCAACGAGGACGGCACGCTCGAGGTCATCACCGCGCCCGCTGAGTTTGAGCCGGTACGCGAGGCGCTCGAGAAGGCGGGGCTGAAGCCCGAGCTGGCCGAGGTCACGATGAAGCCGCTGGTCGAGACTGTGCTGATCGGTGAGGACGCGCAGAAGATGCAGAAGCTGATCGACGTCCTCGACGATCTCGACGACGTGCAGCAGGTCTACACGACGGCCGCCCTCGAAGAATGAGACCGCGGGCGGCGCGATGAAGGTCCTGGTCGTCGGCAGCGGCGGGCGCGAACACGCGCTGGCGTGGCGACTGGCGCAGTCGCCGCGCGTGCAGCGGGTCTATGTCGCGCCGGGCAATGGCGGCACCGCGCTTGACCGGCACCTGAAGAATGTCCCGCATGACGGGCATGAAGCGCTGGCTGATTTCGTGCAGTCCGAAGGCATCGCGCTGAGCGTCGTCGGCCCGGAAGCGCCGCTCGCGAGCGGCATAGTCGATGTGTTCCGCGCCCGCGGACTGCGCGTGTTCGGCCCGACGCGCGCTGCCGCACAGCTCGAGAGTTCGAAGGACTTCGCCAAGGCGTTCATGCGCCGGCACGACATCCCAACTGCGGATTACCGCACTTTCAGCGCCGCTGCCGAGGCACGCGCCTACGTGCGCAAGCGCGGCGCGCCGATCGTCGTCAAGGCCGACGGGCTGGCTGCCGGCAAAGGCGTGGTCGTTGCCGCAACCATCGCCGAGGCGGAAGCGGCAATCGAATCGATGCTGGTCGCCAATTCGCTCGGCTCCAGCGGCGCCCGGGTCGTGGTCGAGGACTTTCTCGAAGGCGAAGAAGCCAGCTTCATCGTGATGAGCGACGGGATCCATGCGCTGGCGCTGGCCACGAGCCAGGACCACAAGCGCCTGCTCGACGGCGACCTCGGTCCGAACACCGGGGGCATGGGCGCGTATTCACCGGCGCCGGTCGTGACGCCGACGATCCATGCGCGCGTGCTCCGCGAAATCATCCAGCCGACGATCCACGGCATGGCCGCTGACGGCATCCCGTACACCGGCTTTCTCTATGCGGGGCTGATGATTGATCCGCACGGCGTAGCGCGCACGCTCGAGTTCAACTGTCGCATGGGCGATCCGGAAACGCAGCCGATCATGGCGCGCTTGAAGTCCGATCTGGTCTCGCTGCTCGAGGCCGCCGTCGACGGCCGGCTGGACCAGGTCGAAGCCGAATGGGACCGCCGCACAGCGCTTGGCGTCGTCGTCGCAGCGACCGGCTATCCCGACGCTCCACGCAAGGGCGACGTGATTACGCGGCTGCCCGAGAACCGCGACGACTGCATCATCTTCCATGCCGGCACGGCCCACGCCGGCGATGCGCTGGTCACCAGCGGCGGCCGCGTGCTCTGCATCACGGCGCTCGGCGACACAGTGCGTGCGGCGCAGCGGACGGCCTATGAAGCCGTCGAGCAGGTGCAGTTCGACGGCATGCAATTCCGTCGCGACATCGGCCACCGCGCACTCAGACCGCGCACTCTATAGACCGTCAGAACTAACGCGGCCGGGGCGTGCCATCACCACGGCTTTCGGCCACAATGCGCGACCGCTCGCAGGGCCCGTCCACAACGACAACACGGTCGACGGCTCGAGCACCTTTTCCCGATGACCGAATGACAATCCCACCCTATTCCGTCGAGCAGCATGTTGCGCTTCGGCGCGTCGCTTCCATCGCCGCAGCGCCCGACGGAACCTGGCTGGCCGTCGCCGTGCAGCGACTGGATCGTGAAGGCGCCAAGTACGTCTCGGATCTCTGGCGGGTCCCGACCGACGGCAGCGCGGCCACTCAACTGACACGTGGCGACAGCAAAGACGCCTCACCCTGCTTCCGCCACGATGGCGCGCTCGGCTTCCTGTCGAACCGGCAGCCGAATGAAGTCAGGCCCGACGAGGAGGCCGAGAAGCGGATGCAGGTGTGGATCCTGCCGGCCGCGGGCGGCGAGCCGCAGCAGCTCACCGACGAGCCGCTCGGCGTCGACGCGTTCCGCTTCGCCAGGGCAGCGCCCGCGCTTGCGCTGCTGGCGCCGGTGCTGCCGGACGTGGAGCACGACAAGCAGCGCGAGACCGCCGTCGAGCGACGCAAGAAGCAGACGAGCGCGCGCCACTTCAGGCAGCAGCCGGTGCGGCATTGGGACCATTGGTTGCACCAGAACGACAACCTGGCGAATGTCCATCTGATCGCTTACGCGGCGGACGGCAGCGGCCGTGTCGACCTGACGCCCGAGGCACGCGGCGAGTTGTCCATCGAGCCGGCGCTGGATATCTCGGCCGATGGCCGGCGCGTTGCGGTCACCTGGCAGTCGATAGGCGCCGATCGCGAGCTCGACACCGCGATCCGCCTGATCGAGATCGCGACCGCTGCCGCGCGCACCCTCGGAGCCGCGGCCAACACCAACAATGAGACCCCGCTGCTGTCTCCCGACGGCGCAACGCTCGCGGTGGTCCGTTCGACGCGCTCGCCGACGCAGGCGCCGCGCCCGACCTTGACGCTGATCGATGTCGCGACCGGCTCGATGCGCGAGTGCGCGCTAGGGTTCGATGCCTGGCCCCACCCATGCGACTGGACCGCGGACGGCAAGCAGCTCATCTTCACCGCCGACGTCGGCGGCCACGTGCCTGTCTTCAGCCTCGACATTGGCCGCGACACCGTCGAGCGCATCACAGCCGCGCGCAGTGCCGGTTCGCACAGTGATGTCTGTGTGCTGAAGGACGGGCGCATCGCCGGGATACGTTCGACGCTGCGTGAAGCACCTGAGGCATTCGCCGCAACGCTCAAGCCTGGCTCGCCGCCACAGGTGCTCGCGCCGCTGTCCGGTTTCGAATTCGCGGACTGGGCCGAGGTCGAGCACTGCACCACGGCGTCCACCGACGACACGCCGATCCAGTATTTCGTGACCAGACCGGCGAAGGTACAGGGCAAGCTGCCGGTCCTGCTGTGGATCCATGGCGGTCCGATCGGGATGTCGGCCGACGGCTGGCACTGGCGCTGGAATCCGCTGCTGGCCGTGGCGGCGGGCTACGCGGTGGTCCAGGCGAATCCGCGCGGATCCACCGGATTTGGCCAGGACTTCGTCCAGGGCATCTGGGGCAACGTCTGGGGTAAACAGTGCTATGAAGACCTGATGGCCGTGACCGACGCGATCGAACGGCGGCCCGACATCGACGCGACGCGCATCATGGCGATGGGTGGCAGCTTCGGCGGCTACATGACCAACTGGATCGGCACGCAGACACGCCGCTTCAAATGCCTGATCACGCACGCCTGCGTCACGACAATGGCGCAGTTCACGGGCACGACCGATCATCCGGCCTGGTGTTACGTTGAAATGGGTGGCGAGGATCCATACGCCGATCCGGTGAAGTTCGACCGCTACGCGCCGATCCGCCACGTCAAGCAGTGGAGGACCCCGGTGCTGATCATTCACGGCGACCTAGACTACCGTTGCCCGATCAGCGAAGGACTCACTCTGTTCGAAGCGCTCCAGTATCACGGCGTGCCGAGTGAACTGTTGGTCTTTCCGGACGAGAACCACTGGATCCTCAAGCCGCGCAACATCGTCGCGTGGTACGAGACGGTGTTCGGCTTCATCGGCCGGCACCTCAAGGCTGCATGAGCGCACCTTCGACGTCCGCCGGCGAGTTCGTCGACTCTCAGGCCGTTCGCGAATATCTACTGAGCTTGCAGCGGCGCATCGTCGGCACGTTCGAGCGGCTGGACGGCCGACCGTTTCGCGCCGACGCCTGGGAAAAGCCGCCGGGCGCTCCTCTGGGCGGCGGCGGGCTCACGCGCATTATTGAAGACGGTGAGCTGCTCGAGCGGGGCGGAGTCGGTTTTTCGCATGTTGTCGGCGCCCGGCTGCCGCCTTCGGCTTCCGCGCAGCGACCCGAGATTGCTGGCCGCGGCTTCGAGGCGATCGGCGTGTCCCTGGTGTTCCATCCGCGCAATCCCCACGTGCCGACCGTGCACATGAACGTGCGCTTCTTCATCGCAAAAAAGGACGGCGAGTCCGATGTCTACTGGTTCGGCGGCGGCATGGACCTGACGCCGTATTACACGACCGAAGACGACGCCCGGCACTTCCACGCGACCTGCAAGGGTGCGCTCGCGCCGTTCGGCGAGGACAAGCACCCGCGCTTCAAGAAGTGGTGCGACGAGTATTTTTTTCTCCAGCATCGCAACGAGCCGCGCGGTATCGGCGGCGTGTTCTTTGACGATTTCAATGAGCTCGGCTTCGACCGGAGCTTCGCGATGATGCGTGCGGTCGGCGATGCATTCCTCGACGCTTACGCGCCGATCGTCGAGCGGAACCGTCAGCGTGAGTTCGGTCCGCGTGAACGCGAATTCCAAGCCTATCGGCGCGGGCGCTACGTCGAATTCAACCTTGTATATGACCGCGGCACGCTATTTGGCCTGCAGTCCGGCGGCCGCACCGAGTCGATCCTGATGTCGCTCCCGCCGGTCGTCCACTGGAAGTACGACTGGCAGCCGGAGCCGGGCAGCGCCGAGGCGCGCCTCTACACCGAGTTCCTGCGACCGCGGGACTGGGCCTGAGTTCGGCGGCCGCGATGGAACCGATCGGCCTGCTCGGCGGCAGCTTCGACCCGATCCACGTCGGACATCTGCAGCTCGCGCGCGACGCTCTCGCGAACCTGCCGATTGCCGAGGTGCACTTAGTCCCGGCCGCGCAACCTTGGCAGAAGGAGGCGCTGACTGCGGCCGAGCACCGTGTGCAGATGATCCGGCTGGCGATCGACAACGAATTGCCGTCCACGCGCC
>DATEZE010000122.1:0-3503 GCA_035255845.1 Burkholderiaceae bacterium
CAGCATCAGCGCCTGCGACTCGCGGCCAAGCACTAGGGACGGGCGGTCGTCTGGATAAACAAGTTCCTCGAGTCCGACCTTGCGCTCTTCGCCCTTCGCGACGCCGACGAGCACGCCGGGGTCGAGGCCAAGCTCTTCGAACACGTGGCGCGCGACCATCACCTGGCCCTTGCCGCCGTCGACCAGCACGAGTTGCGGCAGCGCCGCCTCGCCGCGCGCGACCGGGGCGAAGCGGCGTGACAGCACCTGGCGCATCGCCGCGTAATCGTCACCGGGCTCGATCCCCTCGATGTTGAAGCGACGGTACTCCGACGGGCGCATCTGGTGGTTGGCATAGACCACGCAGGAGGCCTGCGTCGCCTCGCCTGCCGTGTGGCTGACGTCGAAACACTCGATACGCAGCTTGTCGGCATCCTCGTCGCCGACGTCGAGGCCGAGAGCGTCGATCAGCGCTCGCGTGCGCGCCATCTGCGATCCCACTTCGGCGAGCCGGCGTGCCAGCGCGAGCCGCGCGTTGGCCTCGGCCATCTCGAGCCAGCGGCGCCGGCTCTCCTGCGGATGGCGCACGATCTGCACGCGCCGACCGTTCGCCACGGAGAGAAACGCGCCAACCTCGTCGGCGTCGATGTCGGCGTTGACGACCAGCGTGGGCGGACAAGGCTGCGTGGCGTAGTGCTGCGAGATGAAGGCTTCGAGGATTTCCGCCGGCTCGGTCACCTCGCCGGTGCGCGCGGGAAAATTCGCTTTGTCGCCGAGATGGCGCCCGCCCCGGATCATCGCAAGGTTGACGCAGGATTGCCCGCCGTCGGTCACGATGGCAAGCACGTCGGCATCAGCGTCCGATGTCTCCATCGACTGCTGGTGCAGCACGCGCGACAGTGCGCCGAGGCGGTCACGGACCGCGGCCGCTTCTTCGAACTTCAGCTCGGCGGCGAGCTGCTGCATCCGATCCTCAAGCTCATGCATCACGTCGTCGGTGTCCCCGCGCAGAAAGCGCACCGAGCGGTCGACGTCCTGCGCGTAGCTCGCCGCGTCGATCAGTCCGACGCATGGCGCGCTGCAGCGGTGGATTTGGTGCAGCAGGCAGGGACGCGAGCGGTTCGAGAACACCGTGTCCTCGCAGGTGCGCAGCCGGAACACCTTCTGCAGCAGCTGGATGCTGTCCTTGACCGCCCAGGCATTCGGATACGGCCCGAAATACTGTCCACGCCGGTCGACTGCGCCCCGGTAGTACGCGATGCGGGGAAACTCGTGGTTCGTGAACTTCAGGTACGGGTACGACTTGTCGTCACGGAAGGCGATGTTGTAACGCGGCGCCAGCGACTTGATCAGGCTGTTCTCGAGCAGCAGCGCCTCGGCCTCGGAGCGCGTGACCGTTGTGTCGATGCGCGCAACGCGTGCCAGCATGTGCGCGGTCCAGGGCCCGACGTCCCTGTTGAAGTAAGTTGCGACGCGCTTCTTCAGGTCGCGCGCCTTGCCGACATAGAGCGCGGACCCAGCGGTGTCCAGCATGCGGTAGACACCCGGCAGATGCGGCAGGCCGTCGATCACGCGGCGCGGGTCGAATTGGGATTCGGGGGCAGTCATGAGCTACAGAGGCGCAGCCTATAATTACGGGCTTTTCTCCGGTTCGATACGGGACCTGCGCGGGTCCGCGCCGATGAAGGTCTTCGGTGCCGCACGGGCTTGGCGCCCACGCCCGGATTCTATGAGCGCCGGTGCTGCCGCGGCCGGAACCGAGGCGAAGCACCCTGGCCGGACGCAGCGTTGAATCAACCCGTAACCATAGAGCCCCGCCCCGGCGACAGGCCCGTGAAGCCCACATGCGGCGCGACTTGACAGCAACTGAACAAACGGCTCAAAAGAGACAGAGATGGCCAAGATCCTCGCCACAGAAATCCGCGTCGGCAACCTGCTGGAGTTCGACAAGCGCGTCTGGCGCGTGCTGAAGAGCTACCACGTGCACGTCGGCGGCCGCGGCGGCGCCTACATGCAGATCGAGATCAAGGACATCGAAAGCGGACAAAAGCGCAACGAGCGTCTGTCGACCGATGAGAAGATCGAGCGTCCGTTCATCGACCGCCGCAGAATGACCTATTCGTACCACGACGGCAGCAACTGGGTCTTCATGGACAACGAGACCTACGAGCAGCTGACGCTCGGCGAAGACTTCCTCGAGGGCCAGACCGGCTACTTGATGCCGAACATGGAGGTCGAGATCAACTTCCACAACGGGCGCGCGATCGGTATCCAGCTGCCGACGACGGTCGTGCTCGAGGTCGTCGATACCGAGCCCGGTATCAAGAACGCGACGGCGACCACGTCATTTAAGCCCGCCAAGGTCGAGACCGGAATCTCGGTGCAGGTGCCACCGTTCGTCAATAACGGCGAAAAGATCCGCGTCAACACCGACGACGGATCCTACGTGGAACGCGCCTGACGGCGGATCGCGGTCAGCGTCCGTCGCCCTGCTTCTTGCCTTTCCAGTTGCCCTGGGCTTCGCGGATCTGGTCGCGCAGGCGCTGTCGCTCCTCGGGCGTCAGGCGGCGCTGACCCCCCTCGCCCGCGTGCTGTTCGCGCTGCTGCAAGAATCGCTGGCGCATCGCTTCGCGTTCCTCCGGCGTCATTTTCTGCCACATCTGGCGACGCTCGTCGTTCGGAATGCGTCGCATCATCAGCTCGCGCTGTTCGGGTGAAAGCGACTGCCACATCTCGCGCTTCTGCTCGGGCCGCAGCGCCTGCCAGGCACGCTGCCGCTCTTCGGGCGTGCGTGCCGCGCGAAAGGTTTCACGCTGCTCCGGGGTCATCTGCTGCCACAGCTGCTGGCGCTGCTCAGGCGTCAGGCGCGCACCGACATCCGGCGGCGGCTGGGCAAGTACGGCGCCGGCACAAAGACAACCCGCGAGCGCCCACAGGCGCCCATTGCGCAGAGCCGGAAACTGGCGGGGCATCAGCGACATCGTAGGACGAGGTCTCGTCAAGCATCGCAATTGTCGGATTGGCAGTCCGGCGCCCGCGGTAAAGTCTGTAACAGATTGTGAAGCCCCTCGGTGCCGACGCAACGACCGGCCGTACGATTCACGCCGGATAAGCCCCATGCCATGACCCGCCCCTCGCCTCCCAAGGTCCTGGTCGTCGACGACGACCAGCGCCTGCGCGACCTGCTGCGCCGCTATCTCGGCGACAACGGCTTCAACGTCTACGTCGCCGAGAACGCGCAAGCGATGAACCGCATCTGGCTGCGCGAGCTCTTCGACGTGCTGGTGCTCGACCTGATGATGCCGGGCGAGGATGGCCTGTCGATCCTGCGCCGGCTGCGCGGCGGCAACGACCGCACGCCCATCGTGATGCTGACTGCCAAAGGCGAGGATGTCGACCGCATCATCGGTCTCGAAATGGGCGCCGACGACTACCTGCCGAAGCCATTCAACCCGCGGGAGCTGCTCGCGCGCATCAATGCAGTGCTGCGCCGGCGGGCCGCCGAAGAAGCGCCTGGCGCGCCA
>DATEZE010000123.1:0-2447 GCA_035255845.1 Burkholderiaceae bacterium
GGTGCCGACATTCGGGTCAGCGGGAGTGAACATGCTCGCGGCTGAGGAACTGAACTCGTCGTGACCCTGTGGTACCGGCCGGCTGATCCAGTAGCGGATCAGCATCACGTTCGGGTCGCTCTCGCTGAGGAAAATGAGCCCGCCTCCATGCAGCACGTTCAGCGTCAGCGGCTTGGCCAGCAGGCGGCTGGACAACGGTGCGCCAAATACCACCTCGCCCTGTGCCGAGTAGAAGTTCTTGTACATGTCGGTCGTGCGCACCACATCGGTCGTGTTCGCCGGGTTCGACAGGTCGACCTGCTGGGCGCTGCCGAACAACCGCAGCGCGCCCCCGGTGCCGGTGGCGTTGTCGTGGCAGCCGGCTGCAGCGCAGGTGTTGGTCGAGATCACACCGTTCTGGTTGATCTGCAGCTGCTTGACGAAGATCGGCGCCACGCACTTCTGGAAGTAGATGAACGACAGCTTCTGCCCGCCCGTCGTCGTCGCGTTCTGCACCGTCGGCGGGTTATCGAGCGGATTGCCCTCGCCACCACAAGCGACCAGCACTAAAGCGGCCAGGCCGGCCACGATCGTGCTGGCCGGCCTGGCGCGCGTGATCGAACGCGCGGAGTGGGTCAAGGCGTGCTGCATCCGGTGCTGATCCAGGTGGCGATCGCGTTGTAGCCGGCGCTTCCCGCAGGCAGCACCGCCGTGGTCTGGCCGGTAGCGCCGGCCGGATGCGGCACCGTCGACGGCCGCTGCAGCAATGCATTCGAGGCCACGGTGCTGGCGCTGCACGCGTTGGAGACCATCGTCAGGGTCACGTTGTAGTCACCCTCGGCATCGCCGGTGAGCACGTAGCGGTTGCGCAGGTACGACTGGCCGTTCTGCATCGCGCCCGAATTGCCGGTCGGCTGGTGGCAGATCAGGCAGTTCGCCTTGATCACCGGATACACGTTCGCATCGAACGCAGTGCGCGACAGTGCGGTCGCGGTGCGCGCTGGGCTGTTGCTGGCCGAGACGTTGTTGAAGTACTGGCCGCCGAGGTCCATCCACTCGGTAACCAGGCGCTTTTCCGCGGCGTTGAGCAGCGTCGAATGATCCGGCGCACTGGCCGGCGGGTTCGGATGCGCGGTGCGCGCGCCCGCAGAAGCCTTCAGCTGCTCGCCAAAGATGATTTCGCCGAGGCGGCTCGAGCGCGTCATGCCTTCGGCGCTGCCGGCCATATTCTCGACGAGAGCTGCATCGCGCACGACCACCGGAACGCCATCCTCAAGCCGTGTGACCGGCAGTCCTGTGCCTTGGTCGATCATCGGATCGCCGAGCAGGAGTTCGTCATAGGACACCAGGCGACCGCTGCCCGCCACCGTCGCACGCAGGTCCAGCTTCACGGTGTCGTTGTGACAGTTGATGCAGGTGTTGACGCCAGCGACGCCTCGGCTGCGTGTCCAGATCGGCTGGATGTGGTCGGGATAGTTGATGATCCCGTTCGTTGGGGCCGGCGTCGCGAGGTCGTCTGCGGCGTTCGTATTGCCGGTGTAGCGCACGATGATGGTCGGGCGCGCGGTCACGCCGGTCTGGGTCGTGTCGGCCCAGTTGTCGTTATGGACAAGATCGGCGCCGAGCTTGAGCGCATTTGCATCGAGCCGCGTTCGGGTCGATGCCATCGTCTCGCCGGACTGGTGCGCTGCCGCCATCGCCGGCATCAGCGCCGCAGGCATCGAGTTCACGATTGCGCCCGCGTTCAGCGACGCCCCACGCCGCGGGCTGTGGCAGCCATCACAGGTGCGGCGCTCGCCCGGCCGCACCTGGATCCAGTTCAGGTGCGTCTGCAGCGCACGGCCCTTCGAATCGAGAACGGAGAGTCCGAGCGGAGTATCGGCGGGCACGTGCAGCTTGAACGAACCGTCGGGTTCGACCGGCGCGTAGCCGAGGATCTGCTGCGGCTCGAATTCGGTCTCACCGATCGCCTCGCGCATGCCCAACGCATTGACCTGCGGCGCGACCGCGCGAATCGCACGAACGAAATACGCCGGTGCGCAGCGATAGGCGGGATTCGCCGGGTCCTTGATCTTGACGATGTCGGGTACCTGCGAGCGGGTGTCGGCCGCATCGACCGGCGCCGTCTTGGCGATACCGACGCTGCACGCGGACTGCAGGTCGACAGGCGCGAGCACCGATTCGCCCATGCGGTCGAGCCCGTCGGTGTCGTACACGCTGCGCACCTCGATGAGCGCAAGGTTCTGCGCCTTGAGGGTTTCGTCGACGACGGTCGGCTGCGTCGCGTTCGGTTCTGGGCGCGGCTGGATCGCCACCGGATCGGTGTACATGAAGCCCGACGGCGGCGCGGCGACGATCAGAAACGTCTGCTTCGCCGGATCGACCATATAGATCGAGTAGACCGCCGGCGCGTTGTCCTGCACTGGCAGCAGCGCCTGTTGCGCGCGTGTCATCGTGTCGTCCGCGAG
>DATEZE010000124.1:0-7858 GCA_035255845.1 Burkholderiaceae bacterium
AGTCCCACGACGCGGTCTACCACACCGTCGGCGGCCGTCACCATGATGATTCCCACCGGATGGCGCTCGCGCAGATAGCGCGCGAGCGCCAGCCCGTCTTCGCCAGGCAATCCCACGTCCAGCAGGACGATGTCGGGCCGCGCGCGCTCGAACTCTGCGCGCATCTGCGCACCATTGGCCGCAGCCGCGACCTCATAGCCGTGCGCACCGAGGTATTCGAGCAGCATCCGCCGCACGTCGGCATCGTCATCCACGATCAAGACACGCGCGATCGACAAGGCCCGACTCCGTTCGCGATCCATTGCGTGCCGATTATGAGGTGCGCGCCGGGCTCGCGCCATCCCCGCTGCCGACCGACCGATACCGAGCGATACACGCCGATGCACGACTGAAAGCTCGCGAACACGGGTGCTGCCTAGAGTTCCGCCCATCGTCACGCCGCCAACACCGGCCAATTTAGGAGAAAAGCGATGAGCCAGACATGCCTTAATGCCGAACCACGCGATTCGACGTCGGTCGCCCGCATCAAGCGCAACTACCTGCCGGGCGTCGATTCGTTGAGCGGCGTCGCAAGCAACGATTCTTCCTATCGGTCGCCCTCGGCGGAGCTTCCGCTCGCCGCCTGGTCACGCCGCGCCGAACTCGCCAACGGTTTCGGCGACGCCGCGGTCGAAGTAGAACCTGTCGGTCCCGACTCGGTCCGACGGGCTGAGGCCGCACGCGAATTCCGTCACGCCCACCTCGGAGAGCTCCTTGCCGAGTTCGCAGCGGCATTCGTCGACGCAACGCACCGTGCAGGCTCGGTTTGGCAGCGCTGGCGCGACCAGCGCGCCACCGAGCGCGCATTGCGCTCACTCGATGCCCGAACGTTACGCGACATCGGCTTCGATCCGTGCGAGGTCCGTTCAGTAGCACCGGGACGTCATTGCGGCGCCGAGCCGAATCCAGCGCATGGACTGATGCGGCTGCGCTACCTGCAGATCTAGCTCGTTCTCGGTCGATAGTCACGGAGATCCAATGACGTCAATCCAAGCCCATATCCGCAGCGCAGGCGCCGGACCGGCCGTCCTGCTGCTGCATTCGAGCGGCAGCTCAGGCCGCCAGTGGCAGCCACTGATGGAACAGCTCGCCGGACGCATGCACTGCGTTGCCGTGGATTTGCACGGCCACGGCGGCACCACCGCCTGGCCGCACGAGCGGCCGCTGACCCTCGATGACGAGGTCGCGTTGCTCACGCCGCTGCTCGATCGCCTGGGGCCCGTCCATCTGGTCGGGCATTCCTACGGCGGCGCGGTTGCGCTGAAGACGGCGACACGCCATCCCGATCAGGTCCTCAGCGCCGCGGTTTACGAGCCGGTCCTGTTCCGACTGCTTCTCGACTATCACCCGCGCAACGCGACGACGCTGGACGTGCTGCGCGTCGGCACCTCGATCCGCAACGCGATCCGGCGCGGCGCAACCGCCGACGCTGCCGAGCGCTTCGTCGACTACTGGTCCGGCGCGGGCACCTGGTCGTCTCTGTCATCGGCGCAGCAGCCGGTCATCGCCGCGCGTATGCCTGAAGTGCTGCGGCATTTCGATGCACTGTTCGGCGATGGGCTGCAACGCACACACCTCGGTCGCCTTGGCATGCCGGTGCTGTGCCTGACCGGTTCCAGGACGCGTCCGGCGATGCGACGCCTTGGTGAACTGCTGGCGCTCGCAATGCCGCAGGCGATTCATCGCCGGGTACCGGATGCGACGCACATGGCACCGGTCACCAAGCCTGCAGATGTCAATGCGCAGTTCGGTGCCTTCCTCGACTGGCAGGTTCAGCGCAGCGCAACGCGGCCCACCTGGCTGCAGGCAGCTTAAGCTCTCGGTCATCACCGGCGCCGGCGCGCCGGCGCGGGCACCACGGAGAGTTCGGCGATGAAGGTCTCGATCCTCGACGATTATTTCGACACGCTGCGGACCCTGCCCTGCTTCGCTCGGCTCGCGGGCCACGAAGTCGAGATCTTCAACGACCACGTACAGGACGTCGACGTTCTGGCCGAGCGCCTGCGCGATACCGAGGCGCTCGTGCTGATCCGCGAGCGGACACAGGTTCGCGCGCCGCTGCTGGACCGTCTCGACCGCCTGCGGCTGATCAGCCAGCGCAGCGTCTATCCACACATCGACATCGCGGCCTGCACGCGCCGCGGTGTCGTCGTGTCGTCGAACCTGCACGCGGCCACGCCCTCGTATGCCGCGGCCGAGCTGACCTGGGCGCTGATACTTGCGGCTGCGAGACGGTTGCCGCAGCAGGTCGAAGCTTTCCGGCGCGGCGTCTGGCAGACCGGCGTCGGCGATACGCTGCGCGGCAAGACGCTCGGCATTTATGGATATGGACGAATCGGCGCCGTGGTAGCGGGCTATGGCCGCGCCTTCGGCATGAACGTCATCGTGTGGGCACGCAGCGCATCGCTCGAACAGGCACGCCGCGACGGATATGCGACGGCACCGGACCGCGCCACATTTTTTGCCACTACCGACGTGCTGTCGCTGCACATGCGGCTCGTCGATGCCACGCGCGGCATCGTTACGGCGACCGACCTCGCCGCGATGAAGCCGACCGCGATCTTTGTCAACACGAGCCGGGCCCAGTTGGTGGCGCCGGATGCACTCGTCACGGCGCTGCGGGCGGGGAGACCGGGACTCGCCGCTGTCGACGTCTATGAGTCGGAGCCGGTGCGCGATCCGTCGCATCCGCTGCTGCAGTTGCCCAACGTCATCTGCACGCCGCACGTTGGCTATGTGACCCGCGACGAGTACGAACTGCAGTTCGCCGACGTGTTCGATCAGATCGTCGCCTTCGCTGCCGGTGCGCCGATCAACGTGGTGAACCCCGAGGCGCTCGCCCGGCGCTGATCCCGCGCGCAGCCGGATTTGGGCTGAGCCGGAGGGGTTCCATCGCAACCGCGTGCCGGAAGCGCCCGGGCGGAGTAGGATCGTTGGGCCATGGAGGCGCAACGATGGCAGATTGGCTGGGCAGCGCCACGCGGGTGCTGGTGAAAGTAAGGTTTTCGTTGATCGGGCTGGGGCTTGCCCTGCTCGCGGGCTGCGCCGCCGGCCCGCAGCCGCTGCCTCCCGCACCCGCGGAGGTGCTCCGCGACGATCGCTTTGCCCCGGCTAGCGTGCCGATCGACCCCGCGGACATCTTTGCCGTCAGCGACTCGATGCGACGCTACCTGCGCACCGAAGTGGTGTCGCAGTCCAAGCACTACGGCATGCAGGACGGCCTGATACAGGCGCTGTACAACAAGGCGCAGCTCAAGCTCGACTACGACGCCTCGTCGACGCGCAATGCTCGCGAGGCATTCGATGCGCGCAGCGGCAACTGCCTCTCGCTGGTCGTGATGACGGCCGCGTTCGCCAAAGAGCTGGGGCTGAAGGTGAGCTACCAGACCGCCTACATGGAAGAAGCCTGGAGCCGAAGCGGCGACCTGCTGATACGCGCCGGGCACGTGAACGTCACCCTCGGACCAAAGATGGCCGACCGGGCCACCCGAACCGCGCGCGACGTAACGATCGATTTCCTGCCACCCGACCAGGCGCGACGCATCCGCACCAGTGACCTGACCGAGCAGACCATCGTCGTCATGTTCATGAACAACCGGGCGGTCGAGGCGTTGATGCGCGGCCAACTCGACGACGCCTACGCCTGGGCGCGTGCTGCGGTGCTAAACGGACCGGACTATTTGAGCGCTTACAACACGCTTGGCATCATTTATGCGCGCCATGGCGATGCGGACGCCGCCGAAGTCGCATTCCGCGCCGTGGTCGAACGGGATGCTTCGCACACCCGCGCACTGTCAAACCTCGCGGAACTCTATGCCCGGCAGGGCCGCGCCGCGGAGGCAGCCGAGCTGCGGCGCACGTTGGCCCGCCTCGAGCCTGAGCCGCCCTTCTTCTTCTTCAACCAGGGCATGGTCGCCATTCAGAACGGCGACTACAAGAGCGCACGCGACCTGTTCTTGCGCGAAGGCGAACGCAGCGGCTACTCGACCGAGGTCGCTTACTGGCTCGGCCTCGCGTACTACCGGCTTGGCAAGAACGACCTCGCCAACCGGTATCTCAAGCAGGCGGTCGAGAACGCCGTATCGCGCAGCGAGCTGGATCTTTACGCGTCCAAGCTCGCCAAACTGAAGACGATGTCGAAGTAGGCTCGTGAGCGGGCCAGCGGCCCTCCGTGCGCCTGTCAGCAGCCGCCCTTCTTGGGCTTCTTCTGTTCGTCCTTCTTGGCGTCGGCGGCCTTCGTCTCGCCCTGCTTTGCCTCGGGCGCCTTGGTGTCCTTCTTGGCCTCCGCCTTCTTCTCCTCGGCCTTCGGCGCGGGTTTGTCCTGCGCAAATGCAGGCGCCAGCGCAAAGGCGGAAATGACAGCGGCGGCCAGCAGCTTGTGCATCACGGCTCCCTGTTGATCGTCGCCGCTCGGCGAAACACTAGTCTGGAACGGCTGTTCCATCGACGCCGTTGACCTACGCTGAGGCGACCGGCCCGGATTCTAGCCGCCCCTGCGGCGCCGAGCTGTCAGGCCGCTTGGCGCGGCCGCGGGGACTGCGCGGAACCCTTATGCATATGACACGAATGTCGTTGGGGCGGGGCGCCGGCCGGTTACCTTGGCATCCGCAAATCCGCAGCCAATGACGATGAGCACTCACAACTCAACCACTGCCCCAAGCGAGACCTTGTCGGCCGATGCCATCTTCGACGTGGCCGGGACGCGCCGTATCGAACTCGAGTTGCCGTATTCAGGCGCAGTGACACCGCTCGAAGCGTGGCGCCTCTTCACGGCAAGCAAGGCAAAACTGGTCGACGTGCGCACGCCAGCCGAATACAAATTCGTCGGCGCCGTGCCCGGATCCGTGAACGTCGAGTGGCGCGGGGCGGATATCCTGCCGACGGCGATGTTCGTCAGCGGTCTGAAGAACGTCGCACGATTCACCGAGCCGCTGCTGCTGCTCTGCAGAAGCGGAGTTCGCTCGCACTCGGCCGCGCGGGCAGCAGCCGCCGCCGGGTTCAGCCACGTCTACAACGTGCTCGAAGGCTTCGAGGGCCAGCGCAACCTGGAGGGCCGCCGCGGCGCCATCGACGGATGGCGCAAGCACGGACTGCCCTGGTCGCAGGACTGAGCGCGCAAAGTCCTAATCGCCCTCGAGGTGGATGCTGCGCGCGTGAATCGGCAGCACGAACGGAGGCACTGCACCGAGCGGGCGCGTCAGCGCCAGCAAGTCTGCGAGCGGCAGATCTTCGACGAGCAACGCGACGTCCTCGGTCGCCTTGAATACCGCGCCGCCCTGGTTCAGCTTGTCGCTGGTCAGTATCGGGCGGTCCGACAAACGACGCAGCGCCCAGCCAACGAGGCTCTGCGCCGCTGCCGGTGCGGCGTTCCTCGTCCACATCAGGTAATGCAGGTCTACCGCGACCGGCGATGGCCGCACGCCCGGACGCACCTCTGGCCGCGGGGCACCCTGCACCGGACGATTACGCATCGCCGCTACTGGCACAAAGCGATAGAGCCATAGCAATGCGCGCGGACTTGAGTCGGCTGTCGCGCTGCCATCGAAAACCTCGACACCCGCCAGGCCCAGCGTGCCCGGAAATCCTTCCGAAAAGTGACGCAATAGGGCTGAGGTCGTCGCTGCCAGTGCTGCATAGGTGGCCATATCGATCTTCCTGAGTGTGCGGTCGTCTACGAACGTGCGCCCGACGCTCAGCGCGACGAGTTCGGTGCCGGTGGGCGCTCGGGCGGCAATGCCGCGCGTGCTGCCGGCAACGTGCTACTGCCCGGGCCGCCGTCGATAGGCGGCGGAGGCAGCGGCAGTGACGACGTGCGCTCGGCCCATGGCGTGAGGCTGCTTGCCGGGACCGAGTAGACCTGAGAGAACTCACCGAAGCCGCTGCTGCCGATCTGGAGGTTGTAGCCGGCACAGCCCCCGAGCAGCGCCAGCGCGCCGGACACGGACAGATGACGCAACCTGAGGTCCCTCATGGCTGCGGTTTCCAGTCGGCTAACGCGAACGGAGCGCCCATCGGGTCGACGAGGACCGCGACCTGTGAGCGGTGATGCGGTTGTGGCGGCACGAGCACCCGGGCTCCGAGCGTGCGCGCTCGCGCCACCATCGCGGCCACGTCGTCGACGCGAACGTACGGGATCCAGACAGCCGGGAGCGCGGAGTCCGGGGTCTTCATCACGCCCGCCCGTGCGCGTCCGCCTGCGCTCAGTACGTATGCGTCGGTCGGTGAGCCGGCCGAACGCGGCGCGGCGGCGATCGTGTAGCCGAACACGTCCCGATAGAACGCTGCCGCCTGCGCAGGGTCAGGCGTCCACAACTCGCTCCAGATCCATTCGTTGCGGCCGCCGACGTGATCGGCCGGATCACCACGCTCCGGAAGCACCACGGCAAAGTGAGCACCGGCCGGATCCGCCAGCACCATGAAGTCGCCGCGTCCAGGCAGCGTGCGTGGCGCCACGACGACCTTGCCGCCGTGCTGTACCGCGCGCTCAGCAAGCGCCTTGGGGTCTCCGTCCACCAGTTCGATCCAGCGTGCACCGGAGGTCGCGTTCGCAGCCTGCACGATTCCACCAATCATCCTGCCATTGGCTGTGATCGTCAGATAGGACGGCTGCCCGGCGCCCTCGGCGTCGCGAATCTGCCATCCGAACAATGCTGCGTAGAAGTCGCGCGACCGGGCAGCGTCGGCGGTCACGAGGTCCGCCCAAAGCCAGCGACCGGTGACACGCGGCGCCGTCGTCGGCTCGCCGACCGGGGGCCAGACCGGGGACTGACCGAGGGCGGCGCCCGACGCCCCGAGTGCGCAGACAAACCATAAGCCGCGCCAATTCCGCATGACTGCGTCCAAGTCCCCTCCCTGCCGATCGGCCGGACTAAGTGTAACGAGGCCGGGCCGGCCGCCCGCTGCGCCCGCGCCACATGCTCGCAGTTGTCGAATTTTCGACAGCCGTGATGCCGAAACTTCACTGGCCGCCCGCAAAGCGAGCCTCGTAGCGTCTCATGCGAGAAGGGCGAACGGCTGCGCCGGATCGCTCCACGCCAAGGAGCTCGAGTGCCCGAATACGTTGCACCGGCCGTATTCGTCGGGGAGGAGCCGGCAGGGGCAGTGTCGATCGAAGGCGTGCCAACGGCGACGACCGCATTCATCGGCCAAGCGGTGCGTGGCTCGGCGCGGCAACTTGCAAGCGCCGTCGAGGCCGCCGCGGCATGCCCGGTCGACCCGCACGGACTGCTTGGCTGCGCACTGCAGCTGTTCTTCGCCAACGGTGGCGACAGCGCATGGGTCGCGCCGATCGCGAGGATGGACGCCGAAGCGGTGGCAGCCGCGCTAGCGGATCTTCCGCCAGACATTGCGCTGACAACTTTGCCCGAGGCCTCAACGCTCATCGGCGCAAGCTACGCTGCGGTATTGCGCGCGCTGCTCGACGATGCGCGCCGCCTGCGCCGTTTGGCCGTCATCGACGCGCCTCTGTCCGCGGACGTCGCCGAAGTGCTGCGCCTGAGAGCCGGATTCGACTCTTCCTTCGGCGCGCTCTACTGGCCGGCGGTGTCGTGGGCGCAATGCAGCGGCGGCAGGACACCGGCATCCGGCGCCGTGTGCGGCGCCTACGCGCTGTCCGACCGGGAGCGCGGTGTATTTCGATCCGCCGGAAGTTTGCTGCTGCACAGTGTGGGCACGCCGGCCGAACAGGCGACATCGAGTGTGCTCGCCGATCTCGAAGCGGCCGGAATCAACGTGATCCGTACACTTCCTGGGATCGGCGTGCGCGTATCGGGTGCACACACGCTCTCGTTCGACCGCGAACTGCGTTCGCTGACGGTGC
>DATEZE010000125.1:0-3123 GCA_035255845.1 Burkholderiaceae bacterium
GGCAACTGGAAATCGCGGTGATCCGGGCGCAGGGCTGGGAAGCAGCAGCGGTGGCGATGGAGCGCGAGGACCAGATCGCGGCGATCAATAAAGAGTGGGGCGCCGGCACGCTCCAGGCGCAGGAACTGATCACGCTCTACCAGCAACTGTGGTGGGCGCAGGATCACGCGGTGCAGTCCGGAAACGACATGCTCGAGTGGGTCAAGTCATTGCAGGACTGGCTGCGGGCGCTGACGCTGGACGAGACGCTGTCGCCGCTGACGGCGCGGCAACGGTTCGCCTATGCGCAGGAACAATACGTCGAGGCGCTGATGGGCGCGCAGGGCGGCGATGCTGAAGCACGGGCACGCTTCACCGAAACCGCAGACGCCTATCTACGCGAGTCGCTGTCGATGTTCGGGCGGGCGTCGAGCGATTACAACGCGATTTACAACGCGATCGTGGCGCAGACCGAAGGACTGATCGCGCAGGGGTTGGGGCCGGCGGCGCCGGTGACGATGGGCGATCTCAACACCACGCTGTTGCAGGGCCAGCAGACGGCAGCCGAGCAGATGAGCGCGCTGCTGGCGAAGGTGGACAACCTGGTTGAGGCGACGACCGACGGCAGCGATACCGTGGCGCGCTCGGTGCAAAACATCCCGCTGCCGACGGCGCCGCTGGCGTGAGTATCTCCGATGCGCAGTACCGGCGTTGGCTCGAAAGGTCGGCGAAGGCACCGCGTTGCGCGCTGTTTGAACTGACGTTTCTTGGTGCCGATCCGGATTCGTCGCTGGTGTCCGGCGAGCACAAGGTCTACATTTCCAACATGCCGTACATCACTGGCGGCGACGACGATCCGGCGCATCAGGAATTCGACTATTGCGTGCTGGAGGAACCGAGCTTCACGCGGCGCATGGGCGAGCAGCTCGAGGGCCGCTCGACGCAGAGTTACGGCGAACTGATCATCAGCAACGAATGCACGCTCGGCGACGACGGGCAACTGCTCGAAGCCGGCGTGCGCGAGGACTGGCTGTCGATGAACTGGGACGGCCGGCGCATCCGCATGTGGCTCGGCGATCCGGGTTGGGCGTTTCCGGACTTTCGCTTGGTGCTCGACGGGCGCATCGTCGATATCTTCGATCCGGGCGGCTACAAGATCGGCTTCCGGATCTCGGATAAGGCGGCGCTGCTCGACCGCCCGCTGATGACCGCTGTACTCGATGGCGACGGGCCGGAAGCGGGGCAGCCGATGCCGTTGGCTTACGGGCATACGCTGCACAACATCCGGCCACGACTGATCGATCGCGTCGACCAGGTGTACCGGATCTCGACGACGGAACCTGGTGTCGAGGAACTGTGGCGCTCGGCGTTCTATTTCGAGAATCCGTTCCGGGTGCGCGAGAACGGCGTGCCGCTGGCGTTCGATCTGTATATGACGGGCACCACGATCGGCACCAATACGATGACGACGGCGCCGATGCTGCACGGGTTTGTCGAGAACACGCGACTGCGCTTTTACCTGTCCGGCGGCGATGCGTTGCCGGCGCCGCTGGTGGTTGGTACGGATTACTGGGTCATCGCGGCGGGCCTGACGACCACTGACTTCCGGGTGGCGGCGACGCGCGGCGGGTCCGTGATCGTGCTGACGATGAATCAGGTTGGTACGCCGTACATCGCGTCGACCGGTTGGGATGCCGATCCGGCCAATGGGACGTTTCAACTGGCCGGCAATCCGGCGGGCACGATCACTTGCGACTGCTGGGGGCTGGCCTTCGGCAGCGGCACGCCGACGCAGATCAACACGGCCGGCGAGGTGATCGAAGAGGCGCTGACATCGAGCCTGACCAATACGCCGCTCACGTCCGGCGACATCGACGCGGCGAGTCTGGCCGACTTCGTGGCGCTGTGTCCGCAGAAGGTGGGCATCTATGTCACCGAGCGGATGACGTTCGCCGATCTGCTCGACAGGATGGTGCTGTCGGTGGGCGGTTGGTGGGGTTTCAGTCGTGACGGGCTGCTGCAATTCGGCCGGCTGGATCTGCCGGACAGCGCGACGGTGCCGGTGTACTCATTCGTCAATGACGATGTCGCGCGGCGCAGTATGAAAATGATCCGGCGCATCCTGCCACGGGCCGAAGTCAAGTTGCGCGGACATATCAACTGGTTCCCGCAAGATCCGACGGCAGGCTCATTGGACTCATATGAACGCGCCTTCTACGCTATGCCATACGAGGAATTGACGGGCAACTCGTCGCCGACATCGTGGGAAGACGATCCGGCGAGTCACCTGGGCGCGGCGCGGCCGGAGCCGATGCTCACCTACTTGAGCAACTCGACGAGTTCGGCCGAGACGCAAACCGAAGCCGATCGGCGGGCGGACCTGATGCAGGAGCCGAATATGATCTTCGGCTTCGACACGCATCAAGCCGTTTACTTGTTGAAGATCGGCGACCCGGTGGAGGTCGAGCATCCGAAATACACCGGGCTGGCGATCGTCGTTGGGCTGACTGAGCGTATCCGTGGGCGCTCGCAGGTCGAAGTCTTTTGCCGGAAGCAAGCCGTGCATCCTGAAACGGACATACCAGAGGCAGGCGTGCCATGAGAATCTGCGGCGCTAACTGTGTCGACGACGATCGCTGTGTGCTGGCGTGCAGCGTCACCGATATCCTGCCGGTGGAGAATTTGCAGGACACTTCGCGCGGCAAGATCCTGCGCGTCGCGGTGGGCACCGGCATCGAGATCACCGGCACCTATGACGGCGAGGACGTGGCGGCGTCGATGATGTCGCTGATCAGGCACAACATGAGCGGCGACGGGTCGGTGCGCTTCCAGGGCTTCTCGGACGCGGCATGGACGACGCAGGTCATCGACACCGGCACGCGCAGCGCGGTGCCGACGGCGATGCTGGGCGATATCGACTTTGGGATCGGGGAATTCGGTTTCAACATCTTCAGCCCGACGTACCGGGAAAAGCGCACGACGATCTGGTTCGACGACGACGACATGGTGCAATACGTCACGCCGGTCATGCAGAGCTGGAAGCTGACGCTGGGTGAGATCGATCCGGCCATCACCTACATCGACGCGTCGCGGTTGTGGCTCGGCGAACACCATGAGTTCGCGGCGAATCCCGTCTACGGCTCA
>DATEZE010000126.1:0-7308 GCA_035255845.1 Burkholderiaceae bacterium
AATTGGCCATTTGATCCACAAGCTGCAACGCGCGTTCCATATGGGCCCGCTTGGCATCACTGGCCGGCAACAGCGCTCGCAACCGGGATTCGAATTCCTCGACCTGAAGCGGGCGCCGTTCTAACGGACCCGGCCGCTCAATCTCAACAGCGGTCGGAAACAGCTGATCCATTCGCGTCTTGTAGGCGTTGAAGATAAAAGCGCGAATCTCCTTCGTTTCGGGCCCGTACTCGGCCAGCGCGCGATCGAGCAAGACCGTTTTGGCAGCAAGCTGACGGAAGTCGTCATTGGCCCGGTCATATGAGGACTTCGCCGACGCGATCAGCAGACCAAGGATCAGCGCGGCCAAGGTCGCCATCAATCCGGTCATCACCTTGAGCGTGTCGCGTGAACTGTCCGACAGGTGGCTTGCCGGCAGAACCTTACTGATATACATCCCAAGCAGCGCCCCGCCGAAAGAGAAAATAAGACAAATCAGCGAAAGCGCCAGGGAATTCAATTCATGGACCTCGTTGCCGCGGCAGGGCCGCAGCGGATTATCGCGGGTTTGCTGCGACTGTTTCTAGTCCGGCGCAGTGCCTTTTACGGCCCATGCGATCGCCGCGTAGGAGCGCGGACCGTCCGGCTCTCCGTCGATATAGGCGCGCTCCACCGCTTGCTGCAGTCGAGTCCGCTCGGCTTCGTCAAGCGTAGCGATGTATTCGGCCTGAGGCCCGTCAGTCCCAGTGTAGGGAGTCCAGTAGTCTTCGAAGGATGCGAACTCCATCCGGATGCTCAATGACGTCTCGACGACATCGATAAATCCGGCGGCGCGCCACGCGTTCGCGAGTTCGCCGGGGCGGGTCATCGGACGGGTATAGCTGCGAGCCCGGCGTTCATCCGCTTTCGGATCGAGCACAGCGGCCGTGTCGAAGAACAATCGCGTCGCGACGAAACCCCCGCGGGCGTCCCACACCGACGCACCGACGACCGCGCCCGGACGTGCGACCCGCCGCATTTCCGCAATGGCCTGATCCGCGCGCGGGACGAAATGCAGCATCAGCAGCGACAGGACGCGGTCGAAGCTCTTGTCGGGATACGGCAGCGCACAGGCGTCGCCGACATCGAATCGCACGCGCGGATCACGGTTTTGGCGTCGGGCGTGTTCGATATAGACGTCTGCGAGATCGACGCCCTGCACTTGCTTGAGATTGAACCTTTCGACCAGCTCGAAGGTCAGCCGGCCGGTGCCGCAGCCAACGTCCAACACGGACTCGCCATCGGCCACGCCGACGAAGTCGAGGAAAGGCACGGCGAGTTGCCGGCTCCAGCGGCCCATCAGCATTTCGTAGCCGTCGGCGTCCGCCGCCTTGAAGGTGGAGGAAAGGGTCACTGGCCGGCTCCTGTCGTCGGTTACGCCCCGGCGCGACGTTCGCCTCGCCGAATCTTCGATTTCTTGGTGACTTCTCTGGCGAAGAAAGAAGGTCACTCGCCGCCGGGCGACTCCCCGCTAGGTCACTGCGCAACAAAAAGCAACTCGCACCGCTTCGCTACTTCTGCAGCATCCAGGCGCCATTCACGATCATCACCATCACCGCTGCGCGCTGGTCGAGACCGAGATGGTCGTTTGTACTCATGTTGAAGATGCCGTGGGCTCCGGCGGCGTTCTTCACGCTTTCGAGGGCGTTGCGCAGCGCGACCTTGAATTCCTTGGTGCCGGGCTGCGCCGTTTTCAGCGCGATCGGAATCGCCACCTGCAGCAGAACGCCGGCGTCCCAGGCGTGCGCGCCGAAGGTCGACACGCTGCCCTTGCCGTTGGCCTTCTCGTAGGCGTCGACGTAGGCGATCGCGGACTTCTTCACCGGATGGTCCGCCGGCAGCTGCGCGGACACCAGCACCGGGCCTGCCGGCAGCAGCGTCCCTTCGCAGTCCTTGCCGCAGACGCGCAGGAAGTCGTTGTTGGCGACTCCGTGCGTCTGATAGATCTTGCCGGCATAGCCGCGCTCTTTCAGCGTCTTCTGCGGCAGCGCCGCCGGCGTGCCCGAGGCGCCTATCAGGACCGCCTCCGGTTTCGCCGCGACCAGCTTCAGCACCTGCCCGGTC
Source organism: Burkholderiaceae bacterium (assembly GCA_035255845.1). Taxonomy (GTDB): domain Bacteria; phylum Pseudomonadota; class Gammaproteobacteria; order Burkholderiales; family Burkholderiaceae_F; genus JALORV01. The sequence goes on from DATEZE010000126.1 coordinate 2,083, forward strand.
ACCGACGTGTCGTTGCGCTGGTAGCGCTCGTTAGCGACGATCTTCAGTCCACGCGTCTCGGCGATCTTGCTGAACTCGTTCCACCAGCCCTCGCCGTAGGCATCGGCGAAGCCGATGTAGCCAACGGTCTTGATGCCACGGCTCAGCATGTCGCCGACAATGACCAGCGCCATCTGCTGGTCGTTCTGCGGGGTCTTGAACACCCAGCGACGCTTGGCGTCGACCGGCTCGACGATGCGGCTCGAGGCCGCCATCGAGATCATCGGCGTCTCCGTCTCAGCCGCGACGTCGATCATCGCGAGCGAGTTCGGCGTGATCGTCGAGCCGACGATGACGTCGACCTTGTCCTCGGTGATCAGCTTGCGTGCATTCTTGACCGCGGTCGTCGTGTCGGACGCATCGTCGAGGACGATGTACTGGACCTTGCGGCCGCCGATCGTCTGCGGAAACAGCGCGACGGTGTTGCGCTCGGGAATGCCGAGCGAAGCTGCCGGCCCGGTGGCCGACAGCGTAACGCCGACCTTGATGTCCTGCGCCAGCGCGGAGCCGGCGGCGACGGCCAGTGCAACGGCCAGCAGCGGAGTGGTGAACTTCATGGGTCTCCTCGGGTGGTGATAGCGGTCGCCGTCTGCAGCAACCTGTTTTGAAGCGAATGAAAGCAAATTCAAATCCGCTCAACAAGCAGGGCGATACCCTGCCCGACGCCGATGCACATCGTCGCAAGCGCGTAACGCCCACCAGTCGCGACGAGTTGTCGGGCTGCGGTCAGCACGATGCGCGCACCCGAGGCACCGAGCGGGTGGCCGAGCGCGATGGCGCCCCCGTTGGGATTCACCTGGGCGGCATCATCCGCAACCCCGAGCTGACGCGTGACTGCCAGCGCCTGCGCAGCGAACGCCTCGTTGAGTTCGATCGCGTCGAGATCACCGACTTTCAAGCCATGTCGCTGCAGCAGTTTTTTCGTTGCCGGCGCCGGCCCGATGCCCATGATTCGCGGCGGAACACCCGCCGTCGCCGCGCCGACGATTCGCGCGAGCGGCTGCAGACCGTGGCGCGACGCCGCGCGCTCGCTCGCGATCAGAAGCGCCACCGCGCCGTCGTTGATACCGGAGGCATTACCCGCGGTAACCGTGCCTTCCGGCCGAACCACGCCCTTCAGCTTTGCGAGTGCCTCCAGCGTCGTCTCGCGCGGATGCTCGTCCTCGGTGAGGACCGTATCGCCCTTGCGACCGGGAATTGTCACCGGCACGATCTCGCCGGCGAAGTAGCCGCGCGCCCGAGCGGCTGCGTAGCGTTGCTGTGAACGCAGCGCAAACGCGTCCTGGTCGGCGCGGGCAACTTTGAAGTCGGCTGCGACGTTTTCCGCGGTCTCAGGCATCGAATCGATGCCGAAATTCTGTTTCAGTAGTGGATTGACGAAGCGCCAGCCGAGCGTCGTGTCATACACCGCGTTGCTGCGCGAGTACGCGCTGTCGGCCTTTGGCATCACGAAGGGCGCGCGCGTCATCCCCTCGACTCCGCCGGCCACCATCAGCTCGGCCTCGCCGGCACGGATCGCCCGCGCGCACAGGGCAACCGCATCCATGCTCGATCCGCACAGGCGGTTCACGGTCGCGGCCGGAACTGAATCGGGCAGCCCGGCGAGCAGCACCGCCATGCGTGCGACGTTGCGGTTGTCTTCGCCCGCCTGATTGGCGCAGCCATAGTAGACGTCGTCGAGCGCCGCCCAGTCGAGTTCTGGATGACGCGCGACCAGTGCCTTCAGCGGGATTGCGGCGAGATCGTCTGTGCGCACGCTCGCAAGCGCGCCGCCAAAGCGGCCGATCGGCGTGCGGATTCCGTCACACAGGAAAACTTCGTTCATGCGCTCGCTTTCAGGTTCGATGCGGAACGCGCGCGCGGCCGGCGCGCCGGCCGCGATCGACGCTGCGGCGTGCGCACGCGGCCGAGTCCTCCGATGAATAGATCAGCGACGACGGGCGCCAGGTCCTCATGACTGAGCATTCCGCCGGGCTGAAGCCAGGTAAAGGTCCAGTTGATCATGCCGAACAGCACCATCGCCAGCGGCCGGTGCCAGTCCGCGCCGGCGGCCGGCGCGAGCGGCGCGACCGCGTCGGCGAACCCGGCGACCACCTCGCGCTGGCCCGCGACGACGCGGGTACGGTGCGCACGCGACAGGTACTTCACGTCCTGCACCAGCACGCGATGCCTCGCCGCCGAGTGTTCGTACTCCGTCATGAACCGCGAGATCAGCCGCCGCAAGTGCGCGGCCGCGGGCAGGCGTTCGTGCTGCACTTCGGCTACCAGTCGTCGCAGGCGCTCGACGTAGCACAACGCGACGTCGAACAACAGGTCCTCCTTGTCGCGGTAGTAGTGATACAGCAGCGCCTTCGAGACGCCGCACGCGGCGGCGATCTCGGCAATCGATGCCGACGCGTAACCCTTTTCGGCGAACAGCTGTGCGGCAGTGTCGCGAATTGCGCCGCGCTGGGCGTCGTAGCTCGCTGCCTTGGGCCGGGCCACTTTGCGCGCTCCTCAGCGTTCGTCGTAGGAAATCGACACCCGCTCGGTCAGCGGGTACGACTGGCAGGTCAGCACGAAGCCGGCGGCGACCTCGTGCGGCTCGAGCGCGTAGTTCTTCGCCATCTTCACCTGGCCTTCGATCAGCTTGCCGCGACAGGTACTGCACATGCCCCCTTTGCATGAGTACGGCAGATCGAGTCCGGCGGCGCGGCCGGCCTCGAGGATCGAATGCTGGCCGCGATGGAAATCGACTTCGCGCTTGACGCCGTCGATGACGAGCGTGAGCTTCGCCTCGGCAGCCTCCGCGTCGTCGATCGGCACGGAGGCCGTCTCTCCCGGCACGCCGAAGCGCTCGACGTGCACGTGGTCGCGCGAAACGCCGCCATCGAGCAGCGCCTGTTCGACTTCGTCGATCATCGAGGCCGGGCCGCAGACAAAAGCTTCGTCGATCGTGTCAGCTGGGATCAGCGCGTCAAGGAACTGCCGCACCTTGGCGGCGTCGATGCGGCCGTTGAAGAGTTCGATGTCCTGCTCCTCGCGCGAGAACACGTTGTAGAGGCGGAAGCGGGTGAGATAGCGGTCCTTCACGTCCTCGAGCGCCTCGTGGAACATCACGCTCGACTGTCTGCGGTTGCCGTAGACGAGGGTGAAGCGCGAGCGCGGTTCGCGCGCAAGTGCCGTGCGGATCAGCGACAGCACCGGCGTGATACCGCTGCCGGAGGCGAAGGCGACGTAGTGCTTCTCGTGCTCGGGCGCCAGCGGCGTAAAGAAGCGGCCCTCGGGCGTCATCACGTCGATCACGTCGCCCGGCTTCAGCTGCTCGTTCACCCAGATGGAGAACCGACCGGTCGCGACCTTCTTCACCGCGACACGCAGTTCACGATCATCACAGCCCGAACACACCGAATACGAGCGTCGGAGTTCCTCGCCGTCGAGGACGGTGCGCAGTGCGATGTGCTGACCCTGGACAAAGCAGAAGTCGTTCGCGACGGCGGGCGGCAAGTCGAACGTCAGGCTGACGCTATCCGGCGTCTCGCGCCGGACCTCGGCGACGCGCAGTGGATGAAACCGAGGAGTCATCGCGGCTAGAGCGGCTTGAAGTACTCGAAGGGTTCGCGGCAGGCGCGACAGCGGTACAGCGCCTTGCAGGCGGTCGCGCCGAACTGCGACAGCCGCTCGGTGTCGCTGCTGCCGCAACGCGGGCAGCCGATACGCGGCACAAAGCTCAGCGGCCGTGTTCCGCCGACAGTTACCACGCCGGGTGGCGCAATGCCGTAGGCGCGTAGCTTTTCGTGAGCGGCCGGCGCAATCCAGTCAGTGGTCCACGCGGGGGCGAGTTGCATCTGCACACGCACCTCGCGCGCGCCGCCGGCCGCCAGCGCCTCACGGATCGACTGCTCGATCACCTCGGTCGCAGGGCAGCCGGAGTAGGTCGGCGTTACGACGACTTCGACACCATCGTCCGCCACGAGTACATCCCGCACTATGCCGAGTTCGGTCACCGAGATCACCGGGATCTCGGGATCGGGGACACGGTTCAGGATGTCCCAGGCTTGAGCCGAAGTCAGCATCGGGATCCCGCTACCACGTGCCACCCGGATACGTGCGCTGCAGATACTGCATCTCGCTCAGCAGATGGCCCAAAGACTCGGTGTGCACGCCCTGCTTGCCACGCGAAAGAAATGGCGTGCGTGCCGGTACGTTCAGCGTCGCCACTTCCAGTACAGGAAGAACCGACGTGTCCCACTCCACCTCGAGCGTCGACCAGGCCGGGCCGATGCCGCTCGTCTCGACGTTCGCATCCTCAGTGGTCGCGCTGAAGAACTCGGCGGTATACGGCCAGAGATAGTCGAGGGCGTTCTGCATGCGGGAATGCGATTCCTCGGTCCCGTCACCGAGGCGCACGGTCCAATCGGCCGCATGCTGCAGGTGATAGCGCGTCTCCTTCAGGCTCTTGGCCGCGATCGCCGCCAGTTCGGCATCGCTCGAGTCGACGAGCTGCTGCCACAGGCCGCGCTGCCAGGCGGCGACGAGGAAGCTGCGCAGGATCGTCCGGCCGAAGTCGGCGTTCGGCAGTTCGACGATCGTCAGATTCCGGTACTGCAATTCCGGCCGCAGGAATGCCAACTGGTCCTCGTCGCGCCCGTTGCCTTCCAGCCGGCCGACGTGGGTGAGCAGCAGACGGGCCTGACCGATCAGGTCGAGCGCGATGTTCGTAAGCGCGATGTCTTCCTCGATCACCGGTCCGTGGCCGCACCACTCCGAGAGTCGCTGACCGAGGATCAGCGACGTGTCGGCAATGCGCAGGACGTACTCGAGGTGCGCGGGATGGGTCTTCGTTGCGGCGGTCATCGCAGTACCTACATGTGGTTCACTTCGTCGGGGAGCGCATAGAACGTCGGATGTCGGTAGATCTTGTCTTCAGCCGGGTCGAACATCTCCGGCTTCGCGTCGGGGTCGCTCGCGACGATGTGATCGGCGCGCACGACCCATAGGCTGACGCCCTCGAGCCGTCGCGTGTAAACGTCGCGCGCGTTTTGCAGCGCCAACTTTGCGTCCGGCGCGTGCACGCTGCCGCAGTGCTTGTGGTCGAGGCCGTTGCGACTGCGGATGAAGACTTCCCACAGGGGCCATTGGCGGCTGGCTTCGGTCATCTCAGTTCCTTTGTCTGATCCTCCTGTGCCTGGCGCCCGACTTCGGATG
>DATEZE010000127.1:0-5641 GCA_035255845.1 Burkholderiaceae bacterium
AATGTTGAGCACAACGACCGGCGATCCAGTCTTCATGCCCTGATTCCCTCCGATTGCCTCCGTTTTCAAGCTCTTGGGAGGCGCTGGCGGATGAACTGCTCGAACTCTGCCGCAGGCAGCGCGCGGCTGATGACAAAGCCCTGCGCTTCGTCGCAGCCGCAGTTGCGGACGAACTTCAGCTGCTGTTCGGTTTCGACACCCTCGGCAACGACATGCAGTCCGAGCCCGGTCGCAAGGCCGACCAGCGCCGCGACGATGCGGGCGTCGGCTTCGTCGTCGGGCGCGGCGCGCACGAACTGACCGTCGATCTTCAGTGCGTTCAGCGGAAAACGCCGCAGGTTCGACAGGCTCGAATATCCCGTACCGAAATTGTCGAGCGCGATGCGCACGCCCATGGTCTGCAGACCGACCAGCACCTGTTCAGCCTTGTCCAGGTCGCGCATCAGACTTGACTCGGTGATCTCGACTTCGAGGCGCTCGGCGTCCAGGCCACTGTCGATAAGCGCCTGACTCACCATCGGCAGCAGTGAACGGCCGCGGAACTCGCGCGGCGAAAGGTTGACGCTGACGAGGATCTCACCCACTCCCGCCATGTTCCAGCCGCGCGCCGCCTGGCACGCCGCGCTCAGAACGATCTCGCCAATCGGCTGCATCAGGCCGGCGTCCTCGGCCACCATGATGAAGGCGCCGGGCTCGAGCATGCCCTTTTCCGGATGGCGCCAGCGCAGCAGCGCCTCGGCGCCGACGACCTTGCCGGTCGACAGGTTGATCCGCGGCTGGAAGTGCACTTCGAACTCGCGTCGGTCGATCGCACGACGCAGCGCCGCTTCGAGCTGCAGGCGTTCGAGCAGATCTGCATTCATACGCGGCTCGAATAGCTGCACGTTCGCCTTGCCGCGCGACTTTGCATACGACAGCGCCGCGTCGGCGTTGCGCAGCAGCATCTCCGGGCCGGCGCCGTCGGCAGGGAAACCGGCGACACCGATGCTGACAGTCGCCGTGACTTGTTCGGCGTCGACCTCGTAGGGCCCCGACAGCAGTTCCCCGAGCTTGGTCGCGACGTGCTCGGCATCGTCGAGGTGGCGCAGCCGACCGAGTACGACAGCGAACTCATCCGAGCCCACCCGTGCTACGAGGTCGGACGTGCGCACAGTATCGATCAGGCGCGTGGCCACCTGCCGCAGCAATGCGTCGCCGACGCGATGACCGAGCGCATCGTTGAGCTTGGTGAAGTCGTCGATGTCGATGACGAGGACTGCGAGCCGGTCGCCGGCCAGCTGGTGGTTGCGCACCGCCTCGTCGAGTCGCGACTCGAGCAGCCGCCGATTCGGCAGGGTCGTCGTCGTGTCATAGAGCGAGACGCGGCGTGCGCGCTCCTCGACTTCGCTGCGTTCGTACATCTCGGCTACCAGCCGCTCGTTCGACCACGCGAGTTCGTCGTGCGCCGCGCGCACGCGCTGCTCGAGTTCCTCACGCACTCGCGACAGTGCGACTTCCATCGCCTTGCGCGCGGTGATGTCCTCGATCATCCAGACCGTCTCGCCGCCGGGCCCGCCCGGCGTGATGCTCTTCACCAGCAGCCGCGCCCAAAATGTGGTGCCGTCGGAGCGACGTGTACGCCATTCGATCGCTGGAGAACCGCCGGCGTTGAGGGCGTCGCCGATCCGGTTGGCAAAGCCCTGGAATTCGTCCTGGGAGGCGAAAAACACGGCCGCCGATTGGCCGAGCAGCCGCTCCGGCTCCCAACCGAACAGCCGAGCCGCACTGGCATTGCACTGCATGACCTCGCCGTCGCACACGGTGACGATGCCGACCGAGTCGTTGGCCAGCAGCGCCCGATATTCCTGCAGCCTTCGCTGGACGTCGCGGCTGTTCAGAGAAGTGACGAGATCTTCGGCAGTCTGGCCCATGACTTTTCCAATGGCTGAAGGTGGCGCCCGCGGCGTACCACGGCGGCATCCAGTGTCGGCGTGCGCCTCTGGCGATAATGGCCGGATTACTGACCCGCCTGCCCCGCTATTCGTCCGCCCCGGCGCGGCCACCACGACCTGCCGCTGACAGGTCTGCGCGGACCGGCCCGTGCGGCTTGCACAGTCCTCGCGCGGCGTTCAAGATGCCGGAGTGCAGAGGCAGGCGCACCTCGCGGCTGGCTCTTCTCGCGCACAATCCTCTATGGCCACTACTCAGCGCAGATCATCCAAACGTACGACGACGCGCCCGCGGCGGACATCGGCCGCCGAGTCCGCACCAGACCTGCCCGGAATGTCACTCGCGCGGCAGGTGCGATCCTGGGCCGGTACCGCGCTGGGCCTGGCGGGCAACGCTGCCGACATGTCGCTGCTGCTCGCCAAGTCGAAGGCGGGACCGAAGCAGCGAGCGGCGCTCGAGCGCGCCGGAGCACTGATCAAGCGCGGGCGCGAAACCGCCGGCCTGACGGCTCAGGAGCTCGGCCAGGCGATCAATCTGCGCGATGCGACGCTGCTCGAACAGGCCGAAAGCGGCCGTATCGTGCTGCCCTTCGAGATCATCCTGCGGCTGGCGGCCGTGCTTGGACGCCGTGACCCGGTCGCCTTCGTGATGAACCTGACCCGGCACTACAACCCGGAACTGTGGAAGACGCTCGAGGACCTCGGCGTTGGCCGCTTGTTCGCCCACGCCGGACGGGAGCGGGAATTCGTCAACATTTACCGTGCGCGCGACGAGGCGCGTCGTCTCAGCGACGAGCAGTTCGCTCGCCTGCTGGCCTTCATCGCGGCGGCGCTGGATCTCGCGCTTTCATTGATCAGCGTGCAACGTCGCAAGTAGCCGGTCCGCGGAGGACCGCCAATCGATTGACCCGAGGAGAGCAGCCATGGCAATGAAGTCCCGTAAGTCCGCCGGCAAGTCCGCAGCCAAGTCGCGCAGCCGTAAGACCGCCAAGCGCACGGCCGCCCGCCAGACCGAAGCGCCAAGCGCGATGAAAGGCGCTGAACGGCTGTTTTCGATGTCGATGGGCGGCCTGGGGAACACGCTCGAACGCCTGAATCTGTCGGGCGTGGCGGGGACGATCGCTGAGGGCCGGCGCAAGGATCTTGCGGCACTCGTCGCCGCCAACAAGAAGTCCTACGAAGGGCTGCAGGCGGTCGTCGCCCGCCAGACCTCGATGTTGAAGAATGCAGTGACCGAATGGCAGTCGATCGCGCAGGGCGTATCGGGCGGCTCGGGCTCGGGCCTTGGACGGGTGGACGAAATGGCCAAGCAGGCGTTCACGATGGCGCTGGAAAACATCCGCGAACTCGGCGAACTCGCGGCGCGCTCGCAGGCCGAGGCCTTCGAGATCGTGCGCAAGCGCATCATGGAAAACGTCAACGAAGTGAGCGCGTTGATGCAGCGGGGACGCTGAAGCAAGTTGTACTTGGTGACCAAATCCCGGGGGCAGCTGACCGCCCCCGTTGCGGTCGCAGGCGCAGCCAGGAGGCGCCGACACTTACGGCGCTCGCAGGCTTTCCGCTCATTGCGGAGTCGTCGCAGCAGTGCACATCGCTTGAGGCTGCCCGATCGCGTGTAGCAAACGCGCGGACATGCGTCCGTATCCTCGCCTCGTTCCGGCGCAACGAGCAACCTTCTCCGTTCGTCCACACTCCTGCGCTGGATGATTCGTCGCGCGCGTTTGTGCAGAAAAATTCGATGTAACCCCCACCGCAAAGGCTGCGAGATCGTCTTCCGGTTGCAGCGCGAGTGGACTCGACTCGAGAACATGGGTGCGAACCACTCGTGCCCCTTCGACCTGCGCAACACCGTCGCGACGACTACGCCGCCGCCATTGCCACGTCATGTAGATCGTCAGGACGATTGCGACCGCAGCCAGCGCGAATCCGCCAAATCGCTCGAGCAATAACAGGGTGGATTCGACTTGACGATGCAGGACCATGCCCGCGCCGACGATGACGATGCCGTAGAGCAGAGATCCCGCCGCCGTCAGCGTCAGAAACCTGCTCCAGGACATTCCGCGCGCGCCAGCGAGCGGCGGCGCGACCAGGGAAACTCCCGGAACGAAGCGACCGACCACGAGCGACCATGAATCCCATTTCCCAGGGCTGCCGGCGCCGAGTTGCGACGGCATCCAGAGACTGAACGGCGCGCGGCCGACAAGCCGCAACAGTCCGAGCCCGTAACGACGGCCGGCGTAAAACCACACCGCGTTGGCAATCAGCGTGGCGGCGACGATGGCTGCGACCGGCAGCACGGGATCCACGGCACCGGCCGCCACGCGCGCGCCGACGAAGAGCGCAGCCGGCGACAGGGGCAGCGGGATGCCAAGCTCGTGGAGCAGCGTAGTCATCGCCAGCGTCCACAGCAGCGGCAGGTCATTGAGGGCAGCAAGGTCCAGCATGGTCGGAAGCGCGGTGCAGTGGAAACGTCGGCCTAGTCATGCGGCGCGCTCAACGCGCGTCGCTTACTTTCAGATCGGCAGTGTCTGGGCAGGGCCTTGCGCATGCATGTCGCTCTCCCGCTCCTCGCGTTTCAGATGTAGCGCAGGTCCACGCGCGTTCCAGGCAACGTGCGATTCCACCGATATACGATGCGCAGACTTTGCGGCTTGCGGAGAGAGCGATGCGCATTGCAGTCATGGGCTCGGGCGGCCTGGGCGGGTACTTCGGGGCACGGCTTTCTCAAGGCGGTGCCGACGTGCACTTCGTCGCGCGAGGCAAGCACCTGCAAGCGATGCGGGAGCAAGGACTGCTCGTCGAGGGCGCCACCGAAATTCACATACCAAGAGTGAAAGCAACCGAGCATCCGCGGGAGATCGGGCAAGTTGACCTCGTGATGCTGTGCGTAAAACTGTGGGACACCGAGGCCGCGCTCGAGCAGATCCGGCCGCTGGTCGGCCGCGACACCACGATCATTTCCTTTCAGAACGGCGTCATGAAGGACTACGCCTTGCGTGCCGTCTACGACGAGTCTCAGCTGATGGGTGGCGTCGGCTATGTGGCTACAACGGTCGATCGCCCGGGTGTGATTCGTCAGACCGGGCCGATGCAGCGCCTCATCTTTGGCGAATTCGACGGCACAAAGTCGGCGCGCGGCCGCAGGTTTCTGGAAGCCTGCGTCGCCGGGGGGATCAACGCCGAGTTGTCGGACAACATCCTGCGCGAGATCTGGCAGAAGTTCGTCTTCCTCGTCGGCCTGTCGGGAACGACGACGACGATTCGCAAGCCGATCGGCCAGATCCGCGAGAACCCGCAGACACGGGCGTTCCTGCTCGATGTGATGCGGGAAGTCGTTGCCGTCGGGCGCGCGCATGGAATCAACCTAGCGGACGATTACGCTGAGGTGCGACTGCGGCTCGCGGACGACGTGGCCTACGACATGACTTCGTCGATGCACCATGATCTCGAGCGCGGCAACCGACTGGAATCCCGGTGGCTCGCGGGTGCCGTCGTTGAACTGGGGCGCAGCAAAGGCGTTGCGACGCCGTTGAACCGCGCGATCGCCGACATACTCGCACTCCACTCCGCCGGCAAGGTAACCTGACGAAAACGACATCCGCGTTCGAGCGGACAGCGTCCGGACAAGGAGGCCACGATGCAAGCTCGGACTGCGCCGAGTGGCTTGACCCTGCGCGGCGTGGCCACGCGCGCGCTGGAAGCTCCGCTCACGT
>DATEZE010000128.1:0-13283 GCA_035255845.1 Burkholderiaceae bacterium
GAATTGCGCCGAGTGGCTTGACTCTGCGCGGTGTGGCCACGCGCGCGCTGGAAGTTCCGCTCACGTTCACCCTGGGCACAAGCGCGGCAGTCGTGCGCGCTGTCCCGTTGCTGCTGGTGGATGTCTCCACCGAACAAGGCGTCGTCGGACGCACGTACCTCTTCTGCTACACGCGGGCCGGAGCGAGGGCGGTCGCCCTGCTGATCGCCGAGGCCGTCGAACTGGTCAAAGGTCAGCAGGTCCATCCACAGACTATTCAGCAAGCATTGCTCAGGCGCTTTGCGCTGCTGGGCGTGGCGGGCCCGGTTCGCATGGCCCTATCGGCACTGGACATCGCGCTGTGGGATGCGGTGGGCATCGCGGCCGGCCTTCCGCTCACCGAGCTGCTGGGGGCAGAGCGACGCCCGATTCGCGCCTACGACAGCCGCGGGCTCGGATTGATGGCGCCAGCGCGACTTGCCGAAGAGGCGGAGGCTTTGCTTCGCAAAGGAATGCGGGCTCTAAAGCTGCGGCTCGGCTACCCGACGCTCGAGGACGACCTGAACGCGCTGAGCGCAGTACGTTCGAACATCCCGGACGATGTCGCGATCATGGTGGACTACAACCAGGCGCTGACGACGACCGAAGCGATCCGGCGCGGCCTTGCGCTTCAGGCGGAGGGCATCGAATGGTTGGAGGAGCCGATCCGGCACGACGACTACGAGGGCAATGCACGAATTGCGCGGGCCTTGGACGCGCCGCTGCAGATCGGAGAAAACTTCAACGGTCCCGAGGCGATGGCCACAGCGATTGCGGCGCAGGCGTGCGATCTTGTGATGCCGGACGTCGCACGGATCGGCGGAGCCACAGGCTGGATGCAGGCCGCGGGTATCGCCGTAGCCCACGGCATTCGAGTCTCAACTCATCTCGTTCCCGAAACGAGCATTCATCTGTTGGCAGCCACAGCCACTGCGCACTGGCTCGAATACGTGGATTGGGCCGATGCGATTTTGGACGAGCCGCTAAACGTCGCCGACGGCAACGTTATCCCGCCGGATCGTCCCGGGTGGGGGCTCGCCTGGAGTGAAACCAAGATCGCCAGGCTCGACCCGCTTTGACCGCAGCACCCTGGTCGAGCGGCGGGGCGCGGCGTGTGCGCGACGGAGCGAAAGCGTGGAGTCCGCGTCGCCCCGTGGCGCGTTGTCCGCGCATCGCATCACTGTGATCTGGGATCGTCCTTCGGATTCAGGTACACGACGTCGAACGGACCGACGCCGTTGATCTGCACCACTGATTCGGTTTCCGCGATCGCGTAGTGCGGCGTACCCGCAGGAATGTGGACGAAGCTCGCCGGCGCTAACGGTCGGAATGCAGCTCGATCAACAGTCTCGCCTCCGACGATCGAAAAACGCCCCGAGATCACGGTGACGAGTTCGTCTTTCGAATGTCGGTGCGGAGGCACGACAAATCCGGCCGGGAACTTCAGCCGCAGCACGAACGGGCCTTCCTTCGCCGGACTGCCGAGAAGCACCGTGGCCTGCGCGCCAGGCGGCAACGAAGGCGGCGCCGAACCCCAGGCAACCGCGTCGCCGGAGACAATCGTTGGGGCCTTCTCGGAGCCTTCGGTATGAACCGCCGCAGCGGACAGCGCAACGCCGACACCCAGGACGATCACGGCCGGACGCAGCAGATCAACGGAACGAAATGCAGACTTCATGGGTTCCTCCAACATCGACTTCAACGAAAAGCGCGCGACCATTCAGTCGCGCGTGATGACCACCTCGAGGTATTCGCTGGGCACGACCATCGTGGCGTCACCCGAGCGGTTGAACCGTGCGATCAGGCGGACGATCTCGCCCTCGAGGGCGGCCTGTGCCCCCGCGTCGAGCGCCGCAAAGGCCTTGAGCAGAGGCCCGTAGTACGACTTGAAGACATGGATCCAGTGCGCCGGCGACTGATACCGGAACACGAAGTGCCGTTGCGCGGTCCTGACTTCGCCTGCGTGCCGTCCGAACAACTCGTTGATGCGGGCGCGCGTTCCCCACAACGCGGGTGAGCGGACCCCGGGCGGCGGTGCGATCGCCTTGCCGATCGTGGCGAAGAGCCCACCGATGAAGCCGTCGGGCGTCCAGTTCGCCAGGCCGATTTTTCCGCCGCGCCGGCACACGCGCAGAAGTTCGGCCGCGGCACGTTCCTGATCCGGCGTGAACATCACACCGAAGGTCGACATTGCGACATCGAAGGCACCGTCTTCGAACGGCAGGTTCTCCGCGTCTGCTTCAAGGAACTCGATAGACAGCCGGTCGGCCGCGGCGCGTTCGGCGGCGCGCTCAAGCAGCGCCGGCACGTAGTCGGTCGACGTCACCCGGCACCAGCGGCGCGCCGCAGCGAGGCTGGCATTGCCGTTGCCGGCGGCGACATCGAGCACGCGCTGGCCAGCGCGCAGATCGAGCGCCTCGCACAGATCCTCGCCGACGATCTGCAGCGTCGTGCCGACGACTGCGTAGTCACCGGATGACCAGGCGACACGCTGACGAGCCTTGACGGCGGCGAGATCAGCCGGCGCGACGGAAGGACGGTCTTGATTAAACGCTACAGCGGCAGTATCCATGAGAATCCCGATTGAAGATTCAGTCAGCAGCCCTACGCTTGCGCGGTGCAGAGAACCAGGACGCCCGGGCTGCCAAAGCGCTCAGCGTCACCGTATCGGTCCGGCATGGGAGAAGGCGTGGGTGCAGGCGTGGGAAAGCCCGTGATCGGTGATGACGGTTCCGAGCGTCCAGCCGACACCGCAGCGGTCGAGGTACGATTGCTTGGTCCAATGGCGCTCGCGCGCAACGGCCAGCCGATCGACCTGCCGCCGTCGCGCAAAGTCCGTGCGTTGTTCGGCTATCTCGCGCTGGCGCCGCAGGCCGTCACGCGCTCGAGCCTGTGCGAGCTGCTCTGGGATGGACCGGACGATCCGCGTGCGGAGCTGCGCTGGTGCTTGAGCCGGATACGACGTGTTGTCGGCGAGGGTCGACGTGTGATCACTCGCGACGACACTGTTCGTCTGGACCTCAGCGGCTGCAGCCTCGATGCGATCTCAGTCGAAGAGGCACTAAAGCAGGGGATCGCCGCGATCAGCCTCGACCGTTGCCGCACACTCTCGGCACTGTTCAGTGGCGATCTCATGCAGGGGCTCGAGCTCGAGAGCAGCCCGCACTTCAGTGCGTGGCTCGTGTCGCGGCGTCATCACTTCCGCGGCTTGCACGCCGAGTTGCTGCAGCGCCTGGCGCAGTCGGTCCCCGACGACGAAGCGCTCCACCACCTCGAGCAGTGGCGCCAGCTGGCGCCGTGCGATATGCAGGTGCACCGGATGCTGCTCGACGCGCTGGCGCGGCACGGCCGCGTGCGTGAAGCAGAGGAGCACCTGGCCACCTCCGCCCGCCTCTTCGAGGACGAGGGCCTCGACAGCGCCCCGCTGCACGCGGCATGGCAGTCGGCGCGGTCGACCACTCCCTCGCCGATCGCCGCAGATCTTTCGCCCGCTGCAGTGGCTTTCGGCGAGCGCGACGCGCACGCGACACTGTCGCGCCGGGCCTCGATCGCCGTGATGCCTTTCGTCGAGCAGCCGGCCGCCCTAGCGCCCGGCGGCACCGCGGACGCGCTCGTGTACGACGTCATCACGCGGCTCGCCAAGCTGCGCAACCTGTTCGTCATCGCACCGGGCACGGTGTTCGCGCTAAAGGCCCGTGGCATCGACTCCGAAGAGGCGGCGCGCCTACTGCGCGTCGACTATCTGATCACTGGCCTCGTGCGTCGTGAGGGCGAGCGGCTGACGGTCACTGTCGAACTCGTCGACGTGCGAGATGGCCGCGTCGTGTGGGCCGACGTCCTGAAGCAGCGGCATGAGGACGCGCTGCTCATGCTCGACGAGATCGGCAATCGCATCGTGGCTTCGATCGCGAGCGAAGTCGAGACCCTCGAGCGCAACCGCGCGGTGCTGAAACCTCCCAACTCGCTCGACGCCTGGGAGTCACACCACCGCGCGCTGTGGCACATGTATCGATTCAGCAAGGCGGACAACGAGCTGGCGCGCCGCTTCTTCCAGTCCGCCGTGCAGCTGGACCCGACGTTCTCGCGCGCCCACGCCGGGCTGTCATTCACATATTTCCAGAGCGCATTCCAGGGATGGGAAGAGCGTGCTTCGGCCATCGACCTGGCGTTCGAGACCGCTGGCCAGAGCCTGATGGCCGACGATCGCGACCCGGCCGCGCATTGGGCCATGGGCCGCGCGCTGTGGTTGCGCGGACGACACGACCCGTGTCTCGCCGAACTCGAGCAGGCCGTCGAGCTCAGCCCGAACTTCGCGCTCGGTCACTACACGCTCGCTTTCGTTCATTCACAGGCCGGCGATCCACGCGCCGCGATAGCGGCGTCGGACCATTCGCGCAGTCTGAGCCCGTTCGATCCGCTGCTCTTTGGCATGCTCGGAGCGCGCGCGATGGCGCTCATCCGGCTCGGCAACTTCGAGGAGGCCGCGGGATGGGCGGTGCAGGCGGCCGGCCGACCGAACGCGCATGCGCACATTCAGGCGATCGCGGCCTTCAGCCTCGCGCTGGCCGGCTCGATGGACGAGGCGCGGTCGTATGCGGCCGCGATCCGCCGCATCGCGCCGACCTACACCGTGGCCGATTTCTTTGACGCGTTCAAGTTTGATGCGGACGGTGCGGCGACGTTTCGCAAGGGAGCGACGCGGCTCGGCCTCGGATGAGACAAGAACGACATCGGTGCGCGCGGCACTGAGCTGCGACGGCGGTGGCGACTTGACCGCCTCAGCTCATTTCTGCTCGCGCAGCATCCGCTCGGTGCCGAGGTTGAACACCGTCGAGCCCGCCAAGTTCTGCCCGCCGTCGCAAACGACGACGCAGCCTGTGATGTAAGACGCCAGAGGAGACGCGAGGAACGCGGCCGTCTGGCCGATGTCATCAACCGTGCCCATGCGGCGCAGTGGAATGCTATTGGTCAACGCGTCCAGTTGCTCCGGGCTGGCGAGCCGCTTCATGCCCTCGGTCCCTTCAATCGGGCCGGGCACGATGCTGTTACTGCGGATGCCATAGCGACCCCATTCAATCGCGAGGTTCTTCATCATCATGTCGATGCCGGCCTTGGCAGCTCCGACGTGAACCTGATAGGCGTGCGGCATGTAGGCCATGCCGGCTGAAATGAAGAGGACCGTCCCGCGGGTTTCCTTGAGTTGATCGAACGCAGCGCGCGATGAATTGAATGCGCCCAGCAGGTCGATGTCGATGACCGTCTTGAAGCCGTTCGGAGAAAGCTTCTCGGCGTTAACCGGGAAATTGCCGGCGGCTCCGGCAACCAGGACTTGTATCGGGCCCAGTGCCTCTTTGCTTTTCGCCATGGCTGCTTCCAACGCAGCGAAATCGCGCACATCGGCTGCAACCGCGCTGACGGTTGCACCCAACGCACGTAACTCGACCGCGGCTGCGTCCAGCTTCGCTTGCGTGCGTCCACAGATCGCGATGTTGGCGCCCAGAGCTGCAAAGTTCCTGGCAATGCCGAGATTGATGCCGCTGCCGCCGCCCGTCACGAAGGCGGTCTTGCCTTTGAACAGGTCCTTCGGGAAGTACGACGCAATGTTCATGTTGGTCTCGTCTGTGCAAGGAAAAAGAAATTTGCCACGCACGCGAGTGCGCGGTGCGCCTCGGGCAGCCAGTGCACAGCCTGCCACACGTGCGGCATCTGTGGCTATACCTGCAGTTCCGCGTGCGTCCCGGCGGCACGGGAGGCCGTGCTGAGTCTTCCGCTCAGCGGCACTCGTCGCGGTCGTGTCAGGCCGTCAGGCCGATGGTTTTCTGCGCGATGCGATCCAGCACTCGCGTGGGGATCGGCTTTCGCACAGTCAACATCGCCGTCAGCGGGTAGCGCGCGCCATCTCACGGCTTACGGGTAGCGCTCGAGTCCGTCGCTTGTTGGTGCAGGATGTTGTCCTCGCGCCAGATATTCTCCTTGCGCCACGAATCGGGAAGGTCGGCCGCGCTGGTTTCGATCACGCGTTTGAGCAGCAGCTTCAGCACCTGGGCTTCACGGTAGTCGAGATCGCGCTCGGCAGCGCTTTCTGCGGCTTTCGCGCAAGCCAGCAGATCGATCGCACACTCGCGGCCGGCGTCGGTGAACCGCACCAAGACGTCACCTTCCTTCGCCGGATCGAGCGTGAGCAGGCCGCGCGCCGCGAGTCGCTGCGCATCATCGACCGTCAGCTCCTGGCCGGCGAACGCGATGATTCCGGCCAGCTCCGCGAGCGTCCGGCGGTCGCCCATGCTCAGCACAGACAAGATGCTGTAGTCGATCTCCCGAAGGCCCTTGCTTTGCAGGCTCTCCCGAACGGGCAGCAGCAACTGGTAGTAGGCGCGGCCGAGCATGAATCCGAGCCAGTCGTTGCCTGGATTGCTTTCGGTGACAGTGCCTTTGCCGGCCTTCTTCAGCAGCAAGCCGTAGTTCCCGCCATGGAAGGCCAGTGGCGGTCGGTTGAAATTGTCGAAGTTGATGACTTCGCCGACAACGATGACATGGTCGCCGCCTTCGTACTGATGCCTCATTCGGCATTCGAAGCGCGCGGAGCAGCCGTCCAGTAGCGGCACCTCGCCATGCCCGCGCTCGAGGGGGATACCGGCGAATTTGTCGGCGCTGCTCTTGGCGAATCGGTTCGAGGTCGCTTCCTGATCTGCCGCGAGGATATGCACGGCGAAATAGTCGGCACTGGCGAAACCCTTCAAATTGGACGAAGCCTTGCTGAGGCTCCACAGCACCATTGGCGGATCGAGTGAGACCGAATTGAAACTGTTTGCCGTTAATCCGTAGTCATTGCCTTCCGTGTCGCGCGTGGTAACGATCGTGACGCCGGTCGTGAAGGCGCCGAGTGCATTGCGAAACTGGACGCTGTCGATGGGCTTCGACATGCTGATCTCCTCTATGCAGCAGGTGATGCGAGATGATGAGGCAACGGATCGTGTCATCAGTCACCACGCCCCCGGCATTGCGGATGATGTGCGCGTCGCCCGTCTGCAGGCCGAGCAGATCTTCCACGTCGAGCCGCGCATCCATGCAGGCCACTACCACCACGCGCTTGGCCGACTGGATCGGCTGCTTGCCGGGGTAGGAAGGTTTGTGTTCCAGTCTATCCGCGATCGGCCTGAGGACCTGAAACCTGATTGCCGCGGGCGAGGCTTGCTTCACGCCAGCCCGAAGAACCCAATGATCTGCGTGCCAAAAACGCGCTCGCCGATCCATACGGAGGCCGTCATTGCGACGGCCGCAGACCCCGCGCCGAGAATCCAGCGCGCGTAGCCGGGCCACAGCCGCACTGTAGCCAGGAAGGCGAAGCTGACGCCGACGACGATCAACTGGCCGATTTCAACTCCGAAGTTGAAAGCGAACAGCGCGGTAACGAGCTGCATCGGTGGCAGCTGTAGCGGTACCAGCACTTCGGCGAAACCAAACCCGTGGACGAGGCCGAATGCGAAAGCGACCCAAGCCAAGCGCCGCTGCACGACCGGCCAGAGGTTATTCAGTGCGGCGAGCAGCACTGTCAGCGCAATCAGAGGCTCGACGACCTCGGTTGCAATCCTGATGATTCCGAAGCTCGCCAGCGCGAGAGTGACTGAGTGCGCGACGGTGAATGCGGTGGCGATCCAGGCGACTTGAACGAGCGCCGAGCGAAGGTCTCGACGCGCCTGCCACGCGCCGTTTGCCCGGGTCAGGACGGCCGGAAGCATCAGAGCGATCAGGAACAGCAGGTGATCGAGCCCGCCAAAGATGTGGGTGATCCCTTGCGCAAGCAGGCCCGCCGGATTGGCCGACTTGCCGCCCTGCACGAGGGACACCGAGGTGTAGCTGCCAGGCCCCAGCAGGACCGGGCTGCCGGCGGCAGCACGCACTAGCGTTCGGTGCGAGGCATCGACTCCCTCGAACAGGTGGTAATCGATCGTGAGCACGGTCGATGATCCGACGCACTCAAGAGGGGCCCGGAGGAGCACGAAGCCGCTATCGCCGTTGGCGCTGTCTGGCACGTAAGCCGGGCGCTCGAAGTCGAGCATGCACTGCCGTCCGTCCGCACGAACGACTACCGCTCGGCGCACCAGTGCATCGAGGTCGGCACGACGGTCGTCCACTTCGCCCCACGTCAGCATGCCGTCTGCGTTGCGGTCGAGGTCGAGCAGCGCGTCGGCGTCGCGCAGCGCCAGCCGATAGACCAGCATCGGCGCGGCGCCCGTCGAATCGATCTCCAGATAGGCGGTGCTGCTGCTGTGCGCCCGCGCGACGGTGAGAAGCAGCAGCGACGTCACCAGCAGGATCAACTGCTTCATGCCGTTACTCCTTTGCCCGCGCCCAGCACCCGCTCGATCCGGACGTCCTGCAGCCCCGTCCGTCGCAGTGTGGCTCTAACCTCGTTCAGTGCGGCCGTGTCCCCTGCTGCCCGTGCTGCGCGCGCCAGAGCCAGCAGGTCCGCAGGCTCCCGCTGCGTGCGCCAGTTGTCGCGCGCCAACTGCAGCGCCTCGTCGTGATGACCCCGGGCCAGCGCAAAGTCCGCCGCTTCGCGCGCATGCAGAAACTCGCCTCGCGCGCGCGCTTCGGTGAAGCGTTGCGCCAGCTGCTCCTCCAGCAGGGTCGCGCGTTCCCCGACACCATGGGTCATCAGCCAGCGCCGCACCAAGACACCGTCGACAGGCGGCGCGTCGCGCAGCAAATCGGCGACAGCGCCGAACTCGCGCCTGGCGAGCAAGACATCGACCAAGGCCAGCCGCGTCGTCAGATCGTTGGCCCGCTGGAGCGACGCGCGGTAGGCACGGACCGCCGCGTCGCTGTCGCCGCGCTGCTCCGCCAACTGGCCCTGCAGCGCCAACGCCCAGGCGAGAAGCGGACCGTCGGTTCGGCGCCCGGCGATTTCCAGCACGCGCGCGGCGTGATCCTGTCCGCCGGTCACGGCAGCAACTTGCGCGCTGCAGATCGCACCCGCGTCGGCATGCAGCGACTGCAGGGCCCGACAGTCGGCCGCGGCACGTTCGTAGTTCGCGGTGACGGTCGCCACTGTGGCGCGCGTCAGTAAGGCTTGTGGATGACGCGGATCGCGTGACAACACCTGATCGAGGAGTCGACCCGCTTCCGCAAACCGATGCCGGCTCTGCTCGATCGTCGCACGCAGTACGAGTACGTCAGAGTCCTGCTCGGCGCCGGCCAGCAGCGATTCGGCATAACCCAGAGTCCGGGGATCGCCATCGACGCGCCCGGTTGTCAGCAATGCCTGCGCGCGCTTGATGCGCGTTGACTGGTCGACCGGACTCTGCGCCACCAGGGCGGCGACCGACTTCTTCACTGCCGGCGGCAGCAGATTGCGCGCGACGACCTCATCGCGTGCCGGCTGCGCGCCCGCCGCGCCGAGGGCGAGCAGCATCACAAAGAAGAGCGCAACACGCATGTGTACCTCACGGCTCGGTGAGCCGAGGAGGCCCCGGAGGGCCCGCTCGGGGATCCAGCTAGCGCAGCGGTTCTGCCGCTTACGGTGTCGCGGACGGTTCGGCGCTCTCCGACGTCGGTGGCGTGATCCCGTCAATGGTGCGCGGCTCTCCACTTTCTCCCGTCATCGAGGCGAGCATCGCAGTAGCGAGTGCGAACAGGCCCGGCACGCTTGCGGAAGCGTCGCGATCCTCGCGCTGCATCTGCGTCAAGCCATCACTGGGCGGTGGTGGTGCGGCGGCAGGCTGCGTGTAGTCGCTGCCGCCACAGGCGGCCAGGAGTGTTGCGGCCAGCGCGGCGGCCACGGCGGACCGAATGGAATTTCGGCTGATCATGGCGGCCCCCCTAGTTCGCGCCCGGAATCGGCGTCAGCAGGTAGGGAAAAGTGGCGTTGAACATCGCATCGCTGATGTTCGCGCCACCATCGGTCAGCGCCAAAGAACCCGACGGCGCATCCGAGGGAACGCAGCCGAAGGCACTGGGCGCGTTCAGCGTGCATAGCACCCCCATGCTGACGCGCAGTGCCGCATCCACCACGTCATCGCCGGGGCGACGGCCGTTCGGGAATCCGGCGTTGTCGCCGCCCAGGACACCCAAGGTGTTCTGGCTGCCCTTGACTGTCGGTGCAATCGAAGTATTCAGCCGCAGCATTTCCGCGGCCTTTACGTTCGCCGGCTTGTTGAGCCCGGGAACACCGGTCAGGAACGCGGTCACCAGATCGGTACGCGGAAAGTTGGTAGGCGCCTTGACGCCAGCGGCACCGAACAGGATCTCCACGAGCGCAGGCAGTGTGGGATTGGTCACGTAATTGACAAACTGGCCATCGTCGCGCGGCCTGGAGCCGTTGAAGCGATCCTTGTCCTTCAGTCCAATCACCACTTCGTTGACCAACGGCATCCCGAGGCGGGAAACCTGAACCCAGGCACCGCCACTTTTTTCCGTGGTCTGATGACCCGATTTAGGAGTGCCGTCCAACAGGCGCACCTGGCGCAGGCTGGCCGTCGTCCATGCGCCGATCACGGGGTCATTGCCGGCGGTCAGGCAGGTCGCGGGGACTTCCAGCGCGAGCGTGGTGACATTTTTGTCGGCCAGGTCGTCGGTGCCGCCACTGGAGGCGAGCGGATTGAGGTTGATCAGGTCGAACGTGCGGCCAAGGTTGACGACGAAAGGGTCCTTGCGCTGGCCGACGAACATCCGGGCCGGCGCGTCGCACCCGGGGATGTTGACCGTGTAGATGTATTGCGCGGCATACGCTTCGTATGCGGCGATCGAACCGAAGGTCTTCGTGCCGATGAAGTCGACCGGTTTGGTGAACTCGCGACCCCCACCGGCCGCGTTGGTGACCGCCGCCCGTGCGCCCCCCCGGCGATCGCCGCGCACAACGTCGAGTGTGAAAGTCTCCTTTACGTTCAAGGCGGCATTGTTCCCAGCACTAATTCCGCCCGCCTGGATCAGCGGGATCGAGACGCTCTTGCCGCCGACGGGCAGCGCGACGTCGGCAAGGTTGTTCTTGAAGCGAAACTGGAAGCTGATGTCCTCGACTGCGTCGCCGTTGTTGTCCACGTGGATTTCATAGAGCGCATTGGGATCCATCGTGAAGTAGTTGGGGCCGCCATAGGCGTCCTGCAGCGGGATGTAATTGGCGATCAGCGTCACGTAGTTGCTGCGGCCGTTTTCGTAGCTGCGAAACATGTAGAAGTCGGTCCCGTCGACCTTGGGTTGCGTCGTGATGAAGGGAGCTTCGCGATGGCTTGAGGCCTGGGCCGCCGGCTGCACCAGCAGCGCAGCGGCGCATGCGCCGGCCATCAATGCGAGTCGGGGCGCCTGTGTGATCATGGGCATGGTTGCTCTCCGCTTGAGGACTTTTGGTTCGGCCCCGGTAGACGTGGCCGGCCGCAACGCCCCCCGGCAGGCACTGCCGGGATCAGCGTCTTGCTGCTGTACGGGCGAGGCGGCCGATTGGATGTCGGCAGGAGTTCCGCGGCACGGGCTTGTGCCGCGACATCCAAGCGCAACCTCGACCCGTATCCGCTTTGCGGAATCGCGTCAGTGCGCGATCGGATCAATTTGTGCCTGGAAGGCTCAAATCGTCGCTAGCATCGCAATGACCGTGGCCCCCATCACCGCTGTGGCGATCCAACCGATGCGGCGCAGGCGAGGGCCAATCACGTTGTCGCCCATGGTGCCGCGGCTGGAGGCCAGCACCATCATGACGGCCATGATGGGTACCGCGATCACCCCATTGAGCACCGCGGCCCAGAACAATTCCTTGACCGGATCGGTCGGCGTGAAGCACAGGATCACTCCGCCCACGGTGGCAGCGGAGATCACGCCGTAGAAGCCACGGCCCTCGCTTCGATCCAGCCGTGCGCTCAGGGTTCCCTGCCAGCCAAGTGCCTCGGCCACCGCGTAGCCGGCCGAACCCGCGAGCACCGGCACCGCCAGCATGCCCGTCCCGATGATGCCCAGGCTGAAGAGCAAAAAAGCGAACTCGCCGGCCAGCGGGCGCAGGGCTTCGGCCGCCTGCGCCGAGGTCTGGATATCCGTGACGCCAGCTGCCCGAAGCGTGGCCGCAGTGCTCAGGATGATGAAGAAGGCAATGAGGTTAGAGAAGGTCATGCCGGAGATCGTGTCCACCTTGATGCGGCGTAGATGCCGCCTCACTTCGCGCGGCGAGTGCGGTCCGCTGCCAGCCGTGTCTTCCATCTCCTGAGCGGCCTGCCAGAAGAACAGGTACGGACTGATGGTCGTGCCGAATACCGCCACAACCATCAGCAGCATGTCATGCGTAACGGCCAGTTGCGGCCGGAAGACCTGGCCGACCACATCCCACCAGTTGAGGGACACCGTGAACACCACTGCAACGTAGGCGAGGAGCGTCAGCGTCAGCCACTTTAGCCAGCGCACATACGTCCTGTAGGGCAGGAAGATCTGCAGCACGAGGCACAGCAGGCCGAAGGTTATGGCGTACACGTGAGCGGAGCCACCGACCAGCAGCCGCAGCGCTTCGGCCATTGCTGCGATATCGGCCGAAAGGTTCAGCGTGTTGGCCGCGGTCAGCATCGCGACGACGCACAACAGCACCCAGCGGGGAAAGGCGAGCCTGATGTTCGCCGTCAATCCGCGTCTCGTGACGTAGCCGATGCGTGCGCTGACAATCTGAATTGCCGCCATCAGCGGCAGCGTGAGCACCACCGTCCATAGCATCGAGAAGCCGAACTGGGCGCCAGCCTGGGAATAGGTGGCAATGCCGCTGGGATCGTCGTCGGCCGCACCCGTGATCAGACCAGGGCCGAGTTGGCGCGCAGCCCGTTGGAGGCCGAGCTTACGAATCCGTTTGATGGGTGTAGTCCTTTCGGCGGCCTGCGATGAAGCACAACTCGCCGAAGCGCGACTGGCTCACTGCGAGGCAGCGAGCTTGGCCGTCGGCGGTTCCGACGAGCTCAACACGGGTTCCCACCGGCCTGCAATGTTCTTGAGCAGCTGATTCACGGCTGCGAGCTGGCGGCTGCGGACGTTGACGAGGGTGCTCTCGCTGTTGAGCGCCAGGGTCTGCGCGACCACGACGTTCAGGTAGCTCACGGTGCCGGCGCGATACTGATCGAGAGTGATCTCGAGATTGCGCTGCGCCGCCGTCATTGATTCCGATTGCAGCTGCGCCTCGCGCGCTAGCTGGTCCGCGAGCACGAGGTTGTCTTCGACCTCCAGGAGTGCGGTCAGCACCGCCTGGCGGTAGTTGGCGGTGATCTGATCGGCGCTGGCGCGCGCCTGCGCGCTGGCAAGCCGAT
>DATEZE010000129.1:0-2128 GCA_035255845.1 Burkholderiaceae bacterium
CGCGTGCCGTGCCGCAGCCAGAGCCGCCGTTGCGGCGCCAGCGCCTCGTTGTC
Organism: Burkholderiaceae bacterium; assembly: GCA_035255845.1. GTDB lineage: Bacteria > Pseudomonadota > Gammaproteobacteria > Burkholderiales > Burkholderiaceae_F > JALORV01. The sequence goes on from DATEZE010000129.1 coordinate 54, forward strand.
GAGCCAGGCGAGATCGGCGCGCATCAGCCGCGTGAGCTGAGGCAGGCGTCCGCCGGCTTCGGCCAGCCAGTCGCCGCGCGACAAGTCGACCTCGCGGTCGAGACGTAATGCGACAGACTGTCCAGCGAATGCGCTCGGGAGCGCGCCGTCGAAGGTTTCGATAGCGGCAACTCGCGCGGCCGTTCCCGCGGGAAGGATCTGCACGGCCTGGCCGACACTCACCGTGCCGCTGCCGATCCGGCCGAGGTAGCGCCGGGAACCTGCCTCGTTCGCGGCAACCGCATCGGACTTGTCGACGTACTGCACCGCGAAGCGCAACGGGGCGGTCACGATCTCGTCGTCGTGCGCATCGATGCTTTCGAGCAGTTCGAGCAGCGTCGGGCCGCGATACCAGTCGAGCGTCGCGGATCGGTGAACGACGTTGTCGCCATGCAGAGCGGACACCGGGATCGCTTCGAAGGCGCTCATGCCTAGCGAGGCCGCCAGGCGCCGATAGGCGGAGACGATCGCATCGAAGCGCCGCCGTGGCTCAGCGATGCGGTCCATCTTGTTGACCGCCAGGATGATGTGACGCAGGCCGAGAAGGTGCACCAGCGCCGAGTGCCGCCGCGTTTGTGGCAGCAGGGTGACCGTACCGTTGGGGTCCTCGGCAAGACGCGTCGCGTCGATCAGGATCACGGCGGCATCGGCGGTGCTGGCGCCCGTCACCATGTTGCGCGTGTACTGCTCGTGGCCCGGCGTATCGGCGATGATGAACTTACGACGCGCCGTGGCGAAATAGCGATAGGCGACGTCGATGGTAATGCCTTGCTCGCGCTCGGCTTCGAGCCCGTCAGTCAGCAGCGACAGATCGACTGCAGCATCCGCCGCGGTAGTCGTGACTGCGCGGCGCGAACCGGCGCGCGCGAGGGCTGCCATCTGGTCGCTGAGCACGCTGCGCGTGTCGTAGAGCAGGCGCCCGATCAGGGTGCTCTTGCCGTCATCGACGCTGCCTGCGGTGATGAAGCGCAGCACGCCGCGGTCTTCGAGCGTCACGCGCGTTATCGGCGCATTCATCAGAAGTAGCCTTCCTTCTTGCGTCGTTCCATTGACGCTTCGCTGGTCTGGTCGTCCATGCGCGTCGCCCCGCGCTCGGTGATCTCCGCGCGCGCGGTTTCCGCGATGATCTGCTGCACGGTGGCGGCATCGCTGGCCACCGGGCAGGTGCAGCTGATGTCGCCGACCGTGCGAAAGCGGACCTGAACCTGTTCGATGACCTCGCCGTCCGCCGCGGGCGTCACCGGCGTGACCGGCACCAGCAGTCCGCGCCGGCGCACGACATCACGCTGGTGCGTGTAGTACAGCGACGGCAGCGGCAGGCGCTCGCGTTCGATGTACTGCCAGACATCGAGTTCGGTCCAGTTGGAGATCGGAAACACACGCATGTGCTCGCCGGGATTCACCCGGGCGTTAAACAGATCCCACAGTTCCGGCCGCTGGTTCTTCGGATCCCACTGGCCGAAGCTATCGCGGAAACTGAACATGCGCTCTTTGGCGCGCGCCTTTTCCTCGTCGCGCCGGGCACCGCCGATCAGTGCGTCGAAGCCGAACTCCTCGATCGCCTCCAGCAGCGTCACCGACTGCGCAGCATTGCGCGAGTCCAGCGGACCGCGCAGCTTGATGCTGCCACGGGCGATCGAACCTTCCACCGACCGCACAATCAGCGTTTCGCCGAGCGAGTGTGCACGTTCGTCGCGGAATGCCAGAACCTCGGGGAAGTTGTGGCCGGTGTCGATATGCAGGAGCGGGAACGGCAGGCATCCGGGGCGGAACGCCTTTTCGGCAAGCCGCAGCACGACGCAACTGTCCTTGCCGCCAGAAAAGAGCAGGGCGGGCTTGCTGCACTGGGCCGCGACCTCGCGCAAGATGCAGATCGACTCCGATTCGAGCCAACTCAGGTGGTCGAGCCGTGTCGCGACGCTCTGCGGCAGGGAGGCAAGGACGGCGGACATCAGACAGACTCCGGGGCAGGGATCTTTGCGTGGCGCGCTCCGGCGTGCAGGCCGCACTCTTTGGTGTGTCCCTGTTCCCACCAC
>DATEZE010000130.1:0-10144 GCA_035255845.1 Burkholderiaceae bacterium
GCACCCTCAGGCAAGTCAGCCAGCTCCAGAGCCCAGGCACGCGCCTTTGACGCGACGTCTTCTTTGAGGTTGTCGAGCGCGGCGCGTCCAAGGGTTAGACCCGAGTCGAGTGCCCGATCGACCCGGACGTCGAACCACGACTCGATCGAACGCGCCAGGAATTGCGTCGATACGACGTAGATCAGGACGCCCGGCAACACCCCCATCAGCGCAAAGGCGACGGCGAAGCGGCTCGTGAGCCTCGCGCCGAAGCGCTCGAGCCGAACGCGCTTGACCAGGCGGCGCACCAGGAGCATGACCAGCACTGCAAGCGCGGCCGCGATCACGCCGTTAATCGCGAGCAGAACCGGGTAGTGCCGCTCGAAGAACGCGGTATTACCGCTGGCCGAGGCGAGCACGAAGAGAAACACGCCCGAAAGCGCGACGGCGATCAGCAGACCGTAGCGCAGCGCACGCGACATCTCAGTGCTCCTTTATCGCTACCGGCAGCATCGGCATTATTCAATGCGCCAGTTCGGACGGAACGGGCAGCTCGCGCCAGTCCGATGCGAGATTCCACTCGCGGCTGGTGATGGCGTTGACCTGGAACGGCTTCGGCAGCTGCGTCACGTCGAGCCGCATTCGCACCTGCGCTTCATAACTGTCACGCGGTGAAAGTACGCCTGGTTCGATCACCTTCCACTGCCGCACGCTCTTCAGCAGTCCGAGCGCTTCCTCGAGCGAGTCGAACGATTGCGACAGGCCGCCACGCGCCAGCCGGAACTGCCGCGTCAAAGGACTGTACGACAAGCGGTAGGTCAGCGTGCTAGCGCTGATCTTGCGATCGAGCCAGTACCAGCGCTTGCGGAAAAGCTCGAACTCGATGTTGAAGTAGACCGCAATGCCCTTTTGCACTGCCTCCTCGAGCGTCTGCGGCATCTCGAACTCGAACGTGGCATTGAGCAACGCGCCGCCGCCCGGAATCGGCTCGAGGGCCACTGCGATCACGCCGATGCGCTCGTCGGCGCGCGCCGGTGCCACCGCTGCCATGGACAGCAGCAGCGTGACGAACGAGGCGCGCAGGGCGGAGGCCAGGATCATCCGGATTTCTCGAGGCTCGCGTAGAAGAAGCCGTCGTGCAGCGTCGGCCATTCGAATCCGTCGCGCCAGCGACCTGCCGTGGCGGCAGTCGGCAGCAGCAGCGCGCTCGGCTTTCCGCCCGGAAGGTTGCGAATGCCGGCATCGGGCTGCCGACAGACGAACTGGCTGATCTGCTCGCTGCCTTCCTGTGGGAACACCGAACACACGACGTAAAGCAATCTACCACCCACCTCCAGCAGCGGCCACAAAGCGTCGAGTAATGCGCGCTGTTCCGTTGCCAAATGCGCAACATCGGACCTTCGGCGTAACCAGGGGATGTCAGGATGGCGCCGGACGATCCCGCTTGCGGTGCACGGCGCGTCGAGGAGGATCCGGTCGAACCGGCGCCCTTTCCACCATTCGGACGGCTTGCTGGCGTCGGCAATCACCACGTGGGCCGACCGCGCGACGCGCGCAAGGTTGTCGTCGATGCGTTGCGCGCGGTCGGCATCGCGCTCGACCGCCGTCAGGTCGAGGTCGGCGAGTTCGGCGAGATGCGCGGTCTTGCCCCCCGGTGCAGCGCATGCGTCAAGCACACGCATGCCGTCGCGCACGTCGAGCCAGTCGGCCGCAAGCTGCGCGCCGGCGTCCTGAACCGAAACTTCACCTGCGACGAATCCGGGAATCATGGCGACCGGCCGCGGCTGGTGCAGCCAGACCGCATCGCGACCGACGCGAGTCGCCTCCATGCCGGCTTCTGCGAGCCGCTGCAATTGACTTTCGACGTTCGTGCGACGCTGGTTAACCCGCAGCACGAGCGGCGGCGGCTGCTGACCTCGCGTCAGCAACTCGCGCCAATTGGCCGGATGGGCGGCGCGTATCGCCTCGATCCACCACGACGGCGCGTTGTAGACGACCTGTTCATCCTGCTGCAGAGTTTCGAGCAACGAGTCCCGGCGGCGCAGGAAGTTGCGGAGGATCGCGTTAACGAAGCCCGCCGCGGCGGCCGTCGGTGCTTGCCTGCGTGCAGCCGCGACGGCCTGGTCGACAACCGTGTGCGCCGCATGGCGATCGTCGAGCAGTTGTCCCAGCGCCACTGCCAGAAGCGCTGTGACATCGGGCGCTGGAGACCGCGAGGCAAGCCGGGCGACCGCGCCTTCGATCAGCGCGCGGTGGCGTACCGCCGTGTAACTGACGTCCTGCATCGCCGCGCGCAGACGCGGCACTTCGTTGGAACGTCCCTGCGACATCGCCCGATCGAGCGATTGACCGGCAGCAAACGCCCGCCAGACTCCGGCTGCTGCGAGCAGCACGTCGGCCAGCGGCGGCGCCGGGCCGCCGGTTTCAAGCATCGCTGCGTGCGACCGACATTTGGGATTGCGCCGTGATCGGATGGCCGGCGAGAAAATCGCGCGCGCTCATGCGGCGCGCTCCCGGCCGCTGCAGTTCGAGCAGCCGCAGCGCGCCGTTGCCACACGCGACATCGATGCCTTCTGCACTCACCGCCAGCACCGTCCCGGGCACGGACGCCGAAGCCAGCGCGACCGGCGCTGCACGCCAGATCCGCAGTGGCGTCGCGCCGAACTGCGCCTGCGCCACCGGAAAGGGATCGAATGCACGCACCTTGCGCGCCAAGACCGCGGCCGGCAACGTCCAGTCGAGCGCAGCTTCACTCTTCGTGATCTTGTGGGCGTAGTTCACGCCGATCACCGGCTGCGGCCGCGCGATCAGCGTCGCGATTGAATTCAGCGCCCGCAGCAGTAGCCGTGCGCCGAGGTCAGCCAGGCGTTCGGTCAGCCGTGCCGCGGTGTCGTCGGCAGCGATCGCAAGAGACTCCTCGAGAAGCATCGGGCCAGTATCGAGCCCGGCGTCCATCTGCATGATCGTGATGCCGGTCGTCTCGTCACCGGCCTCGATCGCTCGCGCGATCGGGGCCGCGCCGCGCCAGCGCGGCAGCAGCGACGCGTGCACGTTGATCGCGGTCACGCGTGCCGACCCGCTCGCGCGCAGCCCGCGCGGGATGTCGAGAACCTCCTGCGGCAGGATCAGTCCGTAGGCCGCGACGACAAGCACGTCAGGCGCGGCGGCGGCCAGCTGTCGGCGCGCTGTTTCGGCCTCGTCACCCTTGCGCAGCGAAACGGGTGTTGCGACGGCCAGGTTCGCGCGTTGCGCCAACGCCTTCACGGGGCTCGCGCTGAGGTGCATGCCGCGTCCGGCAGGCCGGTCGGGCTGAGACAGCACGAGCGGAATCGACCAGCCGCGCGCTGGCGCCGCCTCGATCAGCGCGGCGAGCGAGCGCGCGGCAAAATCGGGCGTTCCGGCGAAAACGATACGCATCCCGGGATTCTAGGTGGCCTAAGCGCAGCGCCTTTGCGTTTACCATCGGAGCGCACGTGCGTGTGCGCAAGCCTCGAGCCCCACACGCGGCGGCCATGATGAGAGAGAGCGAAGGAGACGCTTGAAGCCACTTTCCGGGCTTGACTCGCTGTTTCTGCACCTCGAGACACCGGCGACGCCGATGCACGTCGGCGCCGTTCATCTGCTCGATCACCCGCCGCGCGGTGACTTCCTGGCACGCGTCCGGCGCCATGTCGCTGGACGTCTGCACCTGTCGCCGGTATTCACTCGACAGCTGGCCAACATGCCACTCGACTTTGCCAACCCCGTTTGGGTTCGCGCCGACGAGGTCGACATCGAGCGCCACATCGTGCGTGTGACGTTGCCGCAACCTGGATCACTCGCCCAGCTCGAAGCCGCGATTGCGCGCCTACACGCCCAGCCGCTCGACCGGAGCCGGCCGCTGTGGCGCTTCCACGTGATCGAAGGCCTGCACGATGGTGGACTGGCCTTCTACACGAAGATCCATCATGCAACCCTCGATGGCGCATCGGGTGTCGCGCTCGCCCAGGCACTGCTCGACCTGGCGCCGAAGCCGCGCAAAGTGCAAGCCGCCGCGCGCCGACGCCGCACGGGTGATCCTGGGCTCGTGGCTCTGGTCGGCACCGCGTTGCGGGTGACCGGAACGCAGACCGCGCACCTCGTGCGGCAGCTGCCGGCCATGGCGCGCGTCGCAATAAAGTTGCTGCGCGGTTCGACCAAGTTCAGCCGCACCCTGACCTTCGGGCCGCGCACTCCGTTTAATCGCGTGATCGATTCGGGCCGCAGCTTCGCCACTGCATCACTGCCGCTTGCCGAGGTTCGCCGCATCGCGCAGGCGCATGAGGTGACGCTGAACGATGTCGTGCTGGCGCTCGTCAGCGGTGCACTACGCAGCTACCTCGCGACACACGGCGGCATACCGGCCAAGGCGCTGGTGACCGCGATGCCGGTGTCGCTGCGCGAAGCCGGCAACGTCGAGGCCACGACGCTGGCGACGATGACACTGGCCTCACTGGCTACCGACATCGCCGATCCGCTCGAACGGCTGCAGGCGATCAACGCGTCGACGCGCGCCGCAAAGGAGGTCACGCGCGCACTGAAAGGCGTGATCCCCACTGACTTCCCGTCGATGGGGCTGCCGTGGCTGCTTTCGGCAGCCGCGGCGCTGTACGGCCGGACCTCGCTGGCGGATCGCATCCCGCCGATCGCCAATCTTGTGATCTCTAACGTGCCCGGACCCGATTTTCCGCTGTACCTGGCGGGTGCCCGTCTGCGCACCTACTGGCCGGTATCGATCGTCGAACACGGCCTCGGACTCAACGTGACGCTGCAAAGCTACGCCGGCTCGCTCGATTTCGGCATCATCGCGGCGCGAGTGTGCATCCCGGATGCCAGACCGCTGGCGCGCGGTTTGCAACAGGCGCTCGCTGAGCTCGGCGCTGCCACCGACGCGCGAGGCGCGCCGGCGCCAGGCCCTGACGCTCGCGCAGCGCGCACTACCGTTGCGCGGGTGCAACCAGCCTCCAAGCATTCATCCAAATGACCGCCCTCGACATGAACAACACGGCCGACTGGGTCAACTTCGACATGATGCGTGCACCTGGTCTGGTGCGGCTGGCGCTCGAATGGCGCGCCCCTTGGGAATACTGCGCGACGCTGCTCGCCGGCCCCTGGCTCGACCAGGTGCCAGGGGGTGACGGCCATCCGGTGCTCGTGTTCCCCGGGCTGATGGCGTCCGACACGTCGACGAAGCCGCTGCGCGGTTACCTCGAGCGCAGGGGCTACGCGACCTACGGCTGGGAGAACGGATCGAACCTCGGGCCCAAGGATGGCGTGCTCGAGCACTGCATGGACCGCGTGCGGCAGCTACGGCGCAAACATGGCAGACGACTGAGCCTGATCGGCTGGAGCCTCGGTGGCATCTACGCCCGCGAACTGGCCAAGGATTTCCCGCGCGATGTTCGTCAGGTCATCACGCTCGGCACCCCGTTCACCGGACACCCGAAAGCGACCAACGCCTGGCGGCTGTACGAGATCGTCACCGGTCATCGCATAGGTGCGCCCGAAATCCACGAGCCACTGCGCGTGCCGCCGCCGGTGCCGACCACGTCCATTTACAGCCGCACGGACGGGGTGGTCGCATGGCAGTGCAGCGTCGAGCGCAGCGGTCCGCATTCCGAAAACATCGAGGTCGAGGCCAGCCACTTCGGCATCGGCCTCAATGCACTGGCGTGGTTCGCGATCGCAGATCGGCTGTCACAGCGCGAAGGTGCCTGGCAGCCGTTCGACCCCAAGGGCGTCCTGCGCTGGCTTTACCGCGACCCCGCTCGCAAAGGATGGTTTTGAGTCGATGCCGCAAGCACAGGCGAACGGACTGACGTTCGACTACGAGGATTTCGGGCCGCCGGAAGCGCCCTGCGTCCTGCTGATCATGGGCCTCGGAATGCCGGCCGCATTGTGGCCGGACGCCTTCGTCGACGGGCTTCGTGCGGCCGGGCTGCGCGTGATCCGCTTTGACAATCGCGACTGCGGACACTCGACGAAGCTGCACGGCGGCACGCCGACGCTGCTACCCGCGGCGATCGCGCGCGCGCTGTTGCGGCTTCCGGTGCGGGCACCTTATACGCTCGATGACATGGCCGACGACACGGCCGCCCTGCTTGCCGCGATCGGCGTCGAGCGTGCGCATGTCGTCGGTGCGTCAATGGGCGGCATGATCGCGCAGGTGCTGGCCGCACGACACCCCGATCGCGTGCTGTCGCTCACGTCGATCATGTCGTCGTCCGGCAACCCGAGCCCTCGCATCGCGCTCGGCTCACGGCGCGCGCTCCGCGCGATCCTGCATCGACCAAGCCGCACTGACGACGTCGACGCGTTGACTGCTCACCTTGTCCAGGTCTTCGGCGTGATCGGCAGTCCCGGCTATCCAAGTGATTACCAGGCGCTGCATCAGCAGCTGCGGCGGGTCGCGCAGCGCGGCTATCACCCGGCTGGAACCGCGCGCCAATTGCTGGCAATCCTGGCCTCGGGTGACCGGCGCAAGCTGTTGGCGCGCATCGCCGCGCCGACGCTGGTGATCCATGGTGGAGACGATCCGCTGGTGCCGCTGGCGGCCGGAATCGACACCGCGAAGCACATCCGCGGCGCTCGGCTGAAGGTCATTCCCGGCATGGGCCACGACTTTCCGGCCGCGCTGCAGCCGGAGCTTGCAGGGCTGATCTCGGCCCACATCGCGCGCAGCACCGCAGTCCGCGAACAACGCGCGGCTGCCTGAAGCGCTACCCGGTCACGCGGCGCGGACGCGCCGCTTCTTCATCTTGGTCTTTATCCGCTCCTGCTTCAGCGGCGACAAGTATTCGACGAAGACCTTGCCAAGCAGGTGATCCATCTCATGTTGCACGCAGACCGCCAGCAGCCCGCTGCAGTCGCGTTCAAACGCGACGCCATCGGCGTCGAAGGCACGGACCCGCACCTGTGCGGGGCGCGTGACCGCGTCGTAAACGCCGGGCACCGAGAGGCACCCCTCTTCGCACTCGACCTGTTCTTCCGACGCCCATAGGATCTCGGGATTGACGAAAACCTGCAGTTCGTCGTTGGACTCGGAAACGTCGATGACGATGATGCGTTCATGCACATCGACCTGCGTGGCGGCGAGCCCGACACCCGGCGCTTCGTACATCGTCTGCGCCATATCGGTGACCAGGCGCCGCAACCGATCGTCGAAGGCCGTGACCGGCCGGGCCACGGTGCGCAACCGCGGGTCCGGATATTCGATTATTTGCAGCAAAGCCACGTTAACTTCTCCACATCCCGGCGCTTGGCAGGGCAGATGATCCGGCTAAGTCCCAGCCTGCGACCCTGCTTTTTCCACGCCTTCGAGCGCTCCGATGCCGCCACACTGCAGCCTGGTGACGTGGCTGACAAGGGCACGTCGGGGACTGTCCCACACCTTTCGGCATCGCGCCTAGTCGGGATCAGCCGCAGAAGCGATCCGTTGCGATATCAAGGCACTATGGGCAGAATCTGACGCCCTGTCTCAGCTTAGATCGAAGTCCGCCCTGATGTTTTCAAGAGGGCAGGCCGGCCTGCTGGGCAGGTGCCGATCGCCGGACGGCCAGAGGGAGCTTGGATGAAAAAGACTAGCATGGGCGCACTTGCCGCCGTCGCCTGCGTGGGCCTGACGGCTGGCGGATCCGTCCTGGCGCAATCGGCGACGAGCCGGTACCCGATCACCGAACCGCAACGGACCGTTGCCGACCAGGTAGCCCAGGCGGGCGTGCCGCTGTCGGCCCTGGCTCCGAACGCGCCGGAAAGTTACGTCGTGAAGCGTGGTGACACGCTTTGGGCCCTATCAAGCATGTATCTCACGAGTCCGTGGCGCTGGCCCGAACTCTGGGGCATGAACAAGCAGCAAATCGCTAATCCGCACCTGATCTACCCGGGCCAGGAATTGCGGCTGGTGAAAGAAGGCGGCCGCGCACGACTCGAGATCGCCGGCGGCGGCTCGAGCGTCGAACCGGGCGAGGGCAAGCTGCAGCCGGCGATCCGCGACATGGGCGGCGAGCGCGCCGCGATTCGCAGCATCCCGACCAACCTTATTCAGCCGTTCCTGTCGCAGCCGCTGGTGCTCGAGTCGGGCGCGATGAACGATTCGCCGCGCGTCGTCGCGACCCAAGTGGGGCGCGTGTGGGTCGGCCGCGGTGACAGTGCGTATGTGCGCGGCATGACCAGTGATGGGATCAAGAACTACAGCGTCTTCCGCCCGCTGCGCCCGCTTTACGACCCGGATGACGTCAATCGCCGCAAGCCCATCGCTTATGAGGCGGTGTATCTGGGCACGGTCAACGTCACGCGTCCAGGTGAGGTCGCCAAGGTCGAGGTCCAGGAAAGCAAGATGGAGATCGGCGTCGGCGACCGCCTGATGCCGATCGAGCAGCAGACGCTGCAGAGCTACGTGCCGAAGCTGCCGGCCGGACCGGTCGACGGCCGCGTCATCTCGATCTACAACGGCGTGCGCTATGCCGGCGGCGGCCAGATCATCACCTTGAACCGCGGCTCCAATGAAGGTCTCACGGTCGGCGACACGCTGCAACTTTTCCGCGCGGGACAAACGATTGAGGACGTTACTGCCAACCGCCGGCAGTTCGTCAAGCTGCCGGACGAGGAGATCGGTCTCGGCTTCGTCTTCCGTGTGTTCCCGACGATCTCCTACGCGCTGATCCAGCGCGGCACGGAGCCGGTCGAAGTCGGCGACCGCGCATCGAGTCCGACCGATGACCTTGACCTGCCGCGCCTGCGCACGACCGAGACCGAGGCCGATCGCGTGTTGCGGCAACCGCTGCGTCCGCTCAACGCGCCGTAAATCCCGGTCGCGACCATGCTCGCGGCCGAACGCGCAGCATGGCTGCGACTGATCGCTACGCCTGGCCTTGGCCCGCGCACGGCGCGCCATCTCCTCGGCCACTTCGGCCTGCCTGACCGAATCTTTGAAGCAGGGCTGCCCGCGCTCATGCGCATGGCGCCCGAACCGCTCGCGCGCCTGCTCGCAGCGCCGCCCAGCGCCGAAATCCAGTCTGTTATCGAGGCGACCGAGCGGTGGTTGCGCGCCTCCGCCCAGCACGCACTGGTGTCGCTCGCCGATCCCGAGTATCCACAGCCGCTTCTCGACACGGTCGATCCGCCGCCGCTGCTCTTTGCGATCGGGCGGCTGGCGTTGCTGGCACGCCCTGCAGTGGCCATCGTCGGCAGCCGCAATGCGACGCGGCAGGGCATCGCCAATGCCGAAGCATTTGCCGCGGCCCTGGCGCGCGCCGGCGCAACGATCGTGAGCGGTCTCGCACTCGGCATCGACGCGGCGGCCCACCGCGGCGCGCTCGAAGGCAACAGCGACGCAGCGACAATCGCCGTCGTCGGTACCGGTGTCGACGTCGTGTATCCCGCCAGCAACCGCGCGCTGACGCAGCGCATCCGCGACTCCGGGCTGATCATCTCCGAGTTCCCGCTGCGCTCGCCGGCACTTGCACACAACTTTCCGCGACGCAATCGTGTCATCGCGGGCCTCGTACGCGGCGTCCTCGTTGTGGAAGCCGCGCTGCGCTCGGGATCATTGATCACCGCACGCCTGGCGGCCGAGGCTGGCCGCGACGTCTTTGCGATCCCAGGTTCGATCCACTCGCCGCTCGCCAAGGGCTGCCACCGACTGATCCGCGATGGCGCAAAGCTGGTCGAATCGGCGAACGACATCGCCGCTGAACTCGGACTGGCACGCCGCGAACCGGCGACTGCGGGCTCGGCGGCGACGCCATCGTCGAACGAACTCCTGCAACTCATGGGTCACGACCCGGTCGACCTCGACACGCTCGCGCAGCGCACCGGACGCGACGCGGCCGGCCTCTCGGCAGAACTGCTCGAACTAGAGCTGGCCCAAGATGTTGAGCGTCTGCCGGGTAATCGCTACCAAAGGTTGCGGTAGGCCTTTACAGGCGGGACGCGCTCGCATAGAGTTCACTCACGGTGTTCGACGTACTTGTCTATTTGTACGAAAACTACGGCGCGCTGCACGCTTGCCCGGACGCCGACTCGCTGTCGAGGAAACTCACTGCCGCCGGCTTCGACGATGACGAGATCAGCGAGGCGCTGTCGTGGCTGCAGGGTCTCGAGCGCGTAACGTCGCAATCGGTCGCCGTCGGGCCCGAAACGGAAGGTT
>DATEZE010000131.1:0-6762 GCA_035255845.1 Burkholderiaceae bacterium
GGCCGCCGCCCGGCCGCCAGAAGGCGGCCGCGCTATTTAGCTCGCGGCGAGTGCACGTGCGACCCGCAGGGTCGCGTACACGAGCCGCGATCAAAAATTGCCGACTATCCATTCCTTCATCCTCCTAAAGGTCGTCCGGAACGAACCGGTCTGCTGCGCCAGCTTGCGGCCGCGCAGGCGCTGCGAATGCGCTTCGACCAGCAGCCCGATCGCAGTTGCGAAGCGCGGGTTCTTGACGACGTCGGCCAGCGAACCGTCGTAGTGAGGCCAGCCGATACGCGCCGGCTTCAAGAACACGTCCTCGGCCAGTTCGGTCATGCCGGGCAGCAGGCTGGTGCCTCCGGTCAGCACGATTCCCGAAGAAAGCAACTCCTCGTAGCCCGACTCGCGGATCACCTGCTGCGTCAGCGTGAAAAGCTCCTCGACGCGCGGCTCGATGACCGCCGCGAGCGCCTGCCGCGACAGCAGCCGCGGTCCGCGGTCGCCGAGGCCGGGGATCTCGATCTTGTCGTTGGGATCAGCCAGCACTTCCTTGGCCACGCCCCAGCGCACCTTGATTTCCTCGGCGTCCGGAATCGGCGTGCGCAGCGCCATCGCGATGTCGTTGGTGATCTGATCGCCCGCGATCGGAATGATCGCGGTATGACGAATCGCTCCACCGGTGAAAATGGCAATGTCACTGGTGCCGCCTCCCACGTCGACCAGCGCGACACCGAGTTCCTTCTCGTCCGCGGTCAGCACAGAAAGCGACGAAGCGAGTGGCTGCAGGATCAGGTCCTGCACCTCCAGCCCGCAGCGACGTACGCACTTGATGATGTTCTGTGCCGCGCTGACCGCGCCGGTCACGATATGCACGCGCACTTCGAGCCGCACGCCACTCATGCCGATCGGCTCGCGGATGTCCTCCTGGCCGTCGACGATGAACTCCTGCGTCAGCACGTGCAGCACCTGCTGGTCGGTCGGAATGTTGATCGCCTTGGCGGTCTCGATGACGCGCGCCACGTCGCTCGCCGCAACCTCGCGATCCTTGATGGCCACCATGCCGCTCGAGTTAAAGCTCTTGATATGGCTGCCCGCAATGCCGGTGAACGCCTCCTTGATCTGGCATGCGGCCATCAATTCGGCTTCCTCGAGTGCACGACGGATCGATTGCACGGTCGACTCGATGTTGACGACGACGCCCCTGCGCAGACCCTGCGACGCGGCCTGACCGAGACCGATCACCTGCAAGCGGCCGTCGGGCAGCGCTTCCGCGACCGCGACGACCACCTTCGAGGTGCCAATGTCCAGGCCGACGATCAGATCTTTGGTATCGGTTCTCATGGATCGAGTCAGCGGGCTTTCGTATCGGAAGATCGTGGCGGCGCCGACGCCGCGATGCCGTTGGCGTAGCGCGCGTCGATCCGCGCGGGCGGTCCCCCGACGCGCGCAGCCACCATCGGATAGGCGACCACGACATCGGCCAGGCGGCGTTCGACGGTCCCCGGTGGATCGTCGCGACCGAGCGCGACAGTCGTCGCTCCCGCACTGGGTCCGCTCGCCGTCAGCGACCAGGAGCGGCGTTCGGACACATCGATGCTGTCGATACTGAGTGCGAGCGGGGCCATCGCAATCGCAAATTCATAGAATCGGCGGGCCATCTGGCGCGCCTCGGACGCCGGTCCGTCGAACGACGGCAACGGGCCGAAGACTTCCGCCTCGGCGACATTAGCGACGAAAAGCTCACCGCGGTCCGAGAGCAGACGACCATCGGCCCAGGCCCCGAGCGCACGATGTTCGGACAGAGTGATCAGCAACCGGTCGGGCCAGACCCGCCGCACCGACGCCTGCGCGACCCACGGGACGGTTTCGAGCAGACGACGCGTGTCGTCGAGTCGCATCGTGAAGTAATTGCCCTTGAGGCGGCCGGCAATCGCCCCACGCACCGACGCCGCGGTGACATGCTGCAGATCGCCGCGTAATTCGATCCTTCGGAATTCGAAGGCCGGGCGCTGCGCAACCCAGCGCGCAGCGGCCAGCGCGAGCAGTCCCAAAGACACCAGAAGCATCAAGGCTGCAATTGCATTCATCAAACGGGGCGCGCTCATGATGGCTGCCCCGGTGCGTCCAGCGTGGCCATCGAGAGGATCCGCAGCACGAGGTCCTCGTAGCTCACGCCGCTCTCGCGCGCGGCCATCGGCACCAGCGAATGCCCGGTCATACCCGGCGAGGTGTTGAGCTCGAGCAGGAACGGCGCGCCGTCGTCGCGCATCATCACGTCGATGCGGCCCCAGCCGCGAGCACCTAAGGCACGGTAGGCGCGCAGACACAGTTGGCTGATCTGCGTCGCGGCTGCCGCTTCTACTGGCGCGGGGCACAGGTACTGCGTCTCGTCGCTGAAGTACTTGCTGTGATAGTCGTAGTTCGCGCCGGGCGCACGGATCTCGATCAGTGGCAGCGCCTCCGCCGCAGCGCCACGACCCAGGATTGCGCAGGTCAGCTCGCGTCCGACGATCAGCTGTTCGATCAGCACGGTATCGTCGTAGCGCACAGCGGTCTCGAACGCCAGTGCAAGCTCGTTGCGGTCGTGACTCATCACCTTGGTGATGCCGATGGTCGAGCCCTCGCGTGCGGGTTTGACGATCAGACTGTCACCGAGCTCGGCGACCACCTGCATCCAGTCGGTATCGGCGTGACCGATCCGATAAGCCGGCGTCGGAATGCCCGCCTGGAGCCAGATCTCCTTGGTCGTTTCCTTGTCGATCGCGATCGCCGAGGCCTGCACCCCGCTGCCCGTATAGGGGACACCGAGCGTTTCCAGTACGCCCTGGATCGTGCCGTCCTCGCCTCCTCGCCCGTGCAGCGCAATGAAGACGCGATCGAAACGCGCGGCCTCCAATTCGGCAAGCGTCTGGCGGCCCGGATCGAACGCATGTGCGTCGACGCCGCTGCTGCGCAAGGCATTGAGCACGCCAGTACCCGACATGATCGAGACCTCGCGCTCCGACGAGCGACCGCCGAACAGCACGCCGACCTTGCCGAGCGATGTAGGGTCGATCATTCCGCCCCCGCTCCGGCAAGCCGTGTGGGCACCTGCCCGATCGAGCCCGCGCCCATCGTGATCACCACGTCACCGTCCCGCACGAACTCTTGCAGCGCCGCGGTCAGTTCATCGATCGTCTCGGCGAAGATCAGTTCGACCTTGCCGGCCACACGTAGCGCGCGGGCGAGCGAGCGACCGTCCGCGGCGACGATCGGCGCTTCGCCGGCGGGGTAGACCTCCGCCAGCAGCAACGCGTCTGTCGTCGAAAGGACTTTGACGAAGTCCTCGAAGCAGTCGCGCATGCGCGTGTAGCGGTGCGGCTGGAAGGCAAGCACCAGTCGTCGTCCCGGGAACGCGCCACGCGCTGCCTCCAGCGTCGCGGCCATCTCAACCGGATGGTGACCGTAGTCGTCGATCAGCGTGTAGTGGCCTCCATTGGGCGCCGGCAGGTCGCCATGATGGGCGAAGCGTCGACCGACGCCGGTGAATGCGCCGAGCGCTTCGACGATCGCCGCATCGTCAACGCCGAGTTCGGTGCCCACCGCGATCGCCGCCAACGCATTGGCGACGTTGTGGCGCCCCGGCAGATTCAGCCTGACCGCGAGCTGCCGCTGGCCTTCGCGCAGTGCCGTAAAGCGCATGCATGTGCCATCGGCGACCGCGTCGACCGCGCGCACCTGTGCTTCAGGCGCGAAGCCGTAACTCATGATCGGCTTCGACACGAAGGGCAGGATGTCGCGCACGTGCGGATCGTCGATGCAAAGCACCGCCGATCCATAGAACGGCAACCGCCCGAGGAACTCGATAAAAGCCTGCTTCAGGCGCGAAAAATCGTGCCCATAGGTTTCCATGTGGTCGTTGTCGATGTTCGTGACGACCGCGACCACCGGCATCAGGTTCAGGAAAGACGCATCGGACTCGTCGGCTTCAACGACGATGTATTCGCCACTGCCGAGCCGCGCATTGGCACCGGCGGAGTTCAGCCGACCGCCGATCACGAATGTCGGGTCCAGGCCGCCGGCGGCCAGCACGCTCGCCACGAGGCTCGTCGTCGTCGTTTTGCCGTGCGTCCCGGCGACGGCGACCCCCTGCTTGAGCCGCATCAGTTCAGCCAACATCACTGCGCGCGGCACGACCGGGACGCGGCGTGCACGCGCCGCGATGACCTCCGGATTGCTCGCCGAAACAGCGGTCGAGACGACGACGGCGTCGGCACCGCTGATGTTCTCCGCGGCGTGGCTCTGGGCAATCTCGGCCCCGAGTTGCGCGAGGCGGCGTGTCGTGGCGTTGCTCGCGGTGTCCGAGCCGCTGACTTTGTAGCCCAGTGTCAGCAGCACCTCGGCGATGCCGCTCATGCCACTGCCGCCGATGCCTACGAAATGAATGTGCTTGACCGCGTGCTTCATGCGGCGACCTTCTCAATCACGGTGGCGACGGTCTCGGTCGCCCTCGGCCTGCCCACGGCGCGCGCAGCTTCGGCCATCGCGAGCAGCTTCGGACGTTCGAGCCCGACAAGCAGTCCCGCGAGACGCTCCGCCGTTAGATCCGACTGCGGCAGGTGGATCGCTGCGTTGCGTGCCGCCATGAACTCGGCATTCGTGCGTTGGTGGTTGGTCGTCGAAACCACCAGCGGCACAAGGATGCTGGGCACGCCGGCTGCGGCGAGTTCGGCCACCGTGATCGCCCCCGCACGCGCGAGTACGACGTCGGCCGCGGCGTAGCACGCGCCTATGTCCTCGATGAACGGCACAATGTCCGCCTCCACCTCGGCCGCCCGATAGGCCGCCCGCACTGCATCGAGATGCGCGGCGCCGCACTGGTGGACAACATGTGGCCGGTCCAATGCCGGAATGCGTGCCAGTGCCTGCGGCACTGTTTCGTTCAGCACCTGCGCGCCGAGACTTCCGCCGATGACGAGCACACGCAGCGGCCCGGACCGGTGAAAAAAGCGCTGTGCGGGCGGCGGCACGGCGGTGATCTCCGGCCGCACCGGATTTCCGGTGACCAGTCCCTTTTCTCCGGCCCGTCGTGCCGCCTCACCATCGAAACCGCACAACACACCGGACGCCAGTGGCTTCAGCAATGTTGTCGACATCAACGGCGCTGCGTCCGCGTTTAGCAGGACGACGGGAACACCGAGCGTGCTGGCTGCCATGCCGGCTGGAACGGCAACGTAACCACCAGTCGAGAAAACCGCGTCCGGCCGATCGGAGCGGATGATCTTGCGGCTCTGCCATAGCGCGCGCAGCAACAGGAAGCCGCCAAGCAGCAGTGTCTTGAATCCCTTGCCGCGCAGCCCTGAAAAGTCGATCGCGTTGAAGGCGACTCCACGCGGCTCGACCAGGCTCCGCTCCATACCGGTACGGGTCCCGAGCCAGCTCACCGACCAGCCTCGACGCTGCAACTCACCGGCGACGGCAAGGCCGGGCATCACATGGCCCCCGGTTCCGGCGGCGACCACCATCAGCCGCTTCATCTGACCCCCTTGGCGCTGCGCGCCGTCCCCCCGAGGGGGAGCGAGCGCCTTCGGAGCGGCCGTGCGGCGCTCATGCGCGTCCTCCGCGCATCAAGATCCGATTCTCCCGATCCACGCGCAGCAGGATTGCCAGCGAAACCAGTGTAGAAAGCAGCGCCGATCCGCCGTAGCTCATCAGCGGCAATGTCAGGCCCTTGGTCGGCAGCAGGCCCGTGGCAACGCCGACATTGATGAAGGCCTGCACACCGATCCACAGCCCCACGCCCTGCGCGACCAGGCCAGCGAAGGTGCGCTCAAGCGCGATCGCTTGGCGGCCGATCTCGAAGGCGCGCTTTACCAACCAATAGAACAGCACGACCACGGTCAGCACGCCGACCAATCCAAGCTCCTCGCCCAGCACCGCGAGGATGAAGTCGGTGTGCGCCTCAGGCAGGTAGTGCAGCTTCTCGACGCTGCCGCCCAGCCCGACGCCGAGCCACTCGCCGCGCCCAAAGGCGATCAATGAGTGGGACAACTGATAGGCCTTGCCGAGCGCATTGGCCTCCGACCACGGATCGAGATACGCAAAGATGCGTTCGCGGCGCCACGGTGAGAGCCAGATCACCAGCATGAAGACGATCGTGAGCGCGCCGCTGATGCCGGCGAAGAGCTTGCCGTTGACGCCGCCCAGAAACAAAATGCCCATGCTGATCGCGACGATCACACCGAACGCGCCCAGGTCGGGCTGCAGCAGCAGCAGCACGCCAATGGCCCCCATCACAATCGCCATCGGCAAAAATCCCTTGGCGAAGTCGTGCATGTAGTCCTGCTTGCGCACCGTGAAGTTGGCCGCATACAGAACACAGGCGACCTTCATCAGTTCCGACGGCTGCAGGTTCAGCACACCGAGCGGGATCCAGCGCTTGGCGCCGTTGACACCCTTGCCAATGCCGGGGATCAGGACGACTACCAGCAGCGCGAACGCCGCGGCAAAGGTCCATGGCGCCAGACGTTGCCAGGTTTGCATCGGGATCTGGAACACCAGCACTGCCGCCGTGAAAGCGATGCCGAGCGACAGCAGGTGTCGCACCAGGAAGTGCGTCGGAGCGACGTTGAAACGTGGCGAATCGGCCAGTGAGATTGACGCCGAATACACCATCACCGTGCCGATCAGGATCAGGGCGGAAACAACGACCATCAGCGTTGCGTCGATCGCCGGCGCGCGGCCAGGCCGGCTGACATGTGTCGAGCCGAGCCCGGCGAGCGTGAGCATCGATCCGCCCGC